>NZ_JBEUKJ010000014.1:0-106292 GCF_043357055.1 Salmonella sp. SJTUF15570
AACCGTGAGGCTTAACCTTACAACGCCGAAGATGTTTTGGCGGATGAGAGACGATTTTCAGCACTGATTCAGATTACATCAGAACGTAAAAACGGTCTGATAACAGAATTTGCCTGGCGGCACTAGCGCGGTGGTCCCACCTGACCCCATGCCGAACTCAGAAGTGAAACGCCGTAGCGCCGATGGTAGTGTGGGGTCTCCCCATGCGAGAGTAGGGAACTGCCAGGCATCAAATTTAGTGTGCTGATATGGCTCAGTTGGTAGAGCGCACCCTTGGTAAGGGTGAGGTCCCCAGTTCGACTCTGGGTATCAGCACCACTTAATACGGTTAAAATTCGGCATTTGAAAAAGAATTTGTCTGGCGGCAGTAGCGCGGTGGTCCCACCTGACCCCATGCCGAACTCAGAAGTGAAACGCCGTAGCGCCGATGGTAGTGTGGGGTCTCCCCATGCGAGAGTAGGGAACTGCCAGACATCAAATAAAACAAAAGGCTCAGTCGAAAGACTGGGCCTTTTGTTTTATCTGTTGTTTGTCGGTGAGCACTCTCCTGAGGAGGACAAATCCGCCGGGAGCGGATTTGAACGTTGCGCAGCAACGGCCCGGAGGGTGGCGGGCAGGACGCCCGCCATAAACTGCCAGACATCAAATAAAGCAAAGGGCCCAATCGAAAGATTGGGCCTTTTTGCATTTATCTCTCTATGGAAAAAGTTATCAGTTAATGGCGCCGACGCGTTTTATATTTGGTTTATACCCTTCATACTTCAAGTCGCTTATGTGTTGGCTACGGATTACTCGGCCCATTCATGGGCCTCGCCCTGACGGGCCGTCGCACGCGACGTTCAAATCTGCTCCCGGCAGATTTGTCGCTCACCCCAGTCACATAGTTATCTATGCTCCTGGGGACTCACTCCCTTGCCGCCTTTAAGCAACTCGAATTATTTTGGGTTTACAACATCTTCGTAGAGTAGATAAAAACCGTTTTAGTCAACGTGATTTCCCGCCATATATCCCCCTGAACCATCGAATGTGAACCGTGCTGAAGTAGATGTACAAACGGCTTTTACTTACGCCTCTAATAAGCAATAGAGATATTCGCTGAGGACTAAGAATCTGGCCCATTAGGCTATTTTATTTGCCAGTTTGGCCCTGGGACAGTGCTCAAAATCCTCATGTATTACGTGTATGTTCCGGTTTATATCCAGACTGTCTGTAATAATTACGCCTAATGATCACGCTCTAAGTCTTACTGTATAAAGCCTGTTTGTAATGCGGCTTACGATGCTATCAAGCTACAATTTTGTCTGCATCGGACAAGGAATAGAATAAATACCATCGGGATGGGCGAGTAAGAAAAGGGAGCGTTTTATCGTGTTAACTTTCGGGGGATAGACTGAACAGATTACGTCGCTGAGTATCCTTACGACCTTTATATTATTACTGAAAGCGCGGCATTGCCGCGCCTGCATGTATCATTTAGAAAGCGCAATGATACCCATCGTCAACCCTGCTACCGCCGCAGCGCCGCCAGCAATAGCGCCTGCTGTCTCCCAGTTATCCTGCGTAGTACCTTTCATACATGTATTGGTATGAACCAGCCGCCCTTGATCGTCATAAACCGGTACGCAGGGAGAATCATGTGCACAACCTGCCAATAAGGTGGTAAGCAATGCAACTGGAATTAGTCTTTTCATGGTGTTACCTCATTAATCAGCGTTTCGCGAAGTACAGCAACGTAATGCTGGCTCTAACCGCTGCGAAAACGAGAGTTATTTTACCACCACAGAAAAAATGGCCGACATGAGGAATCATCTCAATTCATGTGAATTGTAAAAACTATGGAGAATGCAGAGGTAAGCGGAGAGGGGGGAATAGCGGAGATAAAGACGTACCGTTTAAAAAGGCGTCCGAAGACGCCTCTGTTTACCGGTTAATCATGATGGCGATTAAATCGGCGTTTTACAACAACGAAGAATACTGGCACGAAGAAGATAGCTAATAAGGTTGCGGTTAACATTCCCCCCATAACCCCTGTGCCTACTGCGTTCTGTGCACCACTACCTGCGCCACGACTGATAACTAACG
Organism: Salmonella sp. SJTUF15570; assembly: GCF_043357055.1. NCBI lineage: Bacteria > Pseudomonadati > Pseudomonadota > Gammaproteobacteria > Enterobacterales > Enterobacteriaceae > Salmonella > Salmonella sp. SJTUF15570. The sequence goes on from NZ_JBEUKJ010000014.1 coordinate 2,083, forward strand.
GCATTACCCCGAGAATAAAGGCCAGCGAGGTCATTAGAATAGGACGTAAACGCATACGGGATGCTTCCAGCGTCGCTTCAATCAATCCACGTCCTTCTTTTTCCATGAGATCTTTGGCGAACTCGACAATCAGGATGGCGTTTTTAGCAGAAAGGCCAATAGTGGTTAACAAGCCAACCTGGAAGTAAACGTCATTGTTCAGACCGCGCAATGACGCTGCAAGCAGAGCGCCAACCACGCCGAGCGGTACGACCAGCATTACCGAGAACGGAATTGACCAGCTTTCATACAGAGCGGCAAGGCAGAGGAAAACGACAATGAGTGAGATTGCGTACAGCGCCGGCGCCTGGTTACCTGACAACCGTTCCTGATACGACATACCTGTCCAGTCATAGCCAATACCGTTTGGCAGCTGTGAAGCCAGGTTTTCCATTAACGACATGGCTTCACCGGTACTTCGTCCGGGCGCTGCTTCACCGAGCAGTTCCATTGACGGCATCCCGTTATAGCGTTCCAGGCGTGGCGAACCATAAATCCACCGTGCTGAGCTAAAGGTAGAGAAGGGCACCATCTCGCCATTGGCGCTGCGTACATAAAGATTGTTGATATCTCCCGGCAGCATACGGAACTGAGCGTCAGCCTGAACGTATACTTTTTTCACTCGTCCGCGATCGATAAAGTCGTTAACGTAATAACCGCCCAACGCCGCGGAGATGGTTTCGTTGATATCAGACAGCGAAACACCGAGCGCCTGCGCTTTTTCTTGATCGACATCCAGCTTGAACTGTGGCGTGTCTTCGAGCCCGTTCGGGCGTACGCGCACTAATAGATCAGGATGCTTCGCGACCATACCCAGGAGTTGATTACGCGCTTTCGTTAACGCATCGTGACCGAGCCCTCCCTGATCAATCAGTTCAAAGTCGAAACCTGTCGCGGTACCTAACTCGACAATTGCCGGCATGTTGAAGGGGAACACCAACCCGTCGCGAATCTGGCTGAAGGCGCGTGTCGCTCTGGCGATAACGGCTTCGACGCTATTTTCTTCACCGTTACGCTCTTCCCAGGGTTTAAGGCTGACAAATGCCATCCCTGAGTTTTGTCCCTGACCGCTAAAGCTAAAGCCGTTTACGGTAAACACGCTTTCGACGTTCGCTTTTTCATTATTCAGGTAGTAATGAGTGACTTGATCCAGCACTTTCTGCGTACGTTCTTGCGTAGCGCCAGAGGGGAGCTGAATCATGGTCAGGAATACCCCCTGATCTTCTTCCGGCAGGAAGGAGGTCGGGAGGCGTAAAAACAGAACCGCCATTCCGACTACAATAAGCAGATAGATAATGAGATAGCGACCCGTATTACGCACGATACCGCTTACGCTGTTAGTATAGTGGTTAACGCTGTGATCAAACCTGGTATTGAACCAGCCAAAGAAGCCGCTTTTTTTCTCGTGATGTTCAGCAGATACGGGTTTAAGCAGCGTAGCGCACAGTGCTGGCGTCAGAATCAACGCAACCAGAACGGATAGCGCCATTGCTGAAACAATAGTAATAGAGAACTGGCGATAAATTGCCCCGGTCGAGCCGCCAAAAAAGGCCATCGGGATAAATACCGCAGACAGTACCATCGCGATACCAACCAGCGCTCCCTGAATCTGCGACATGGATTTTTCCGTCGCCTCTCGGGGAGAAAGGTTATCCTCCATCATTACACGTTCAACGTTTTCTACGACCACTATCGCATCGTCAACCAACAGCCCTATCGCCAGTACCATGCCGAACATCGTCAGAGTATTGATGGAATAGCCAAAGGCGGCGAGTACCGCAAAAGTGCCTAGCAACACGACAGGAACAGCGATGGTAGGAATCAGGGTTGCCCGGATATTCTGTAAGAACAGATACATTACCAGGAACACCAGAATAATCGCTTCAAACAGCGTTTTTACCACTTCGTGGATAGATATTTTTACGAAGGGCGTTGTGTCATAAGGATAAACCACCTTCATTCCCTGAGGGAAGAAAGGCTGCAGCTCCGCCAGTTTCGCTTTGATTGCGGTTGCGGTATCCAGCGCGTTAGCGCCGGTCGCCAGTTTAATACCGAGACCGGAGGCCGGTTTACCGTTAATGCGCGCTACAACGTTATAGTTTTCACCGCCAAGCTCAATACGCGCGACATCTTTGAGATGGACGACAGAGCCGTCGGTATTGACGCGCAACGTAACTTTGCCGAACTCTTCCGGATCTTTCAGACGCGTTTGGGCGATGATTGAGGCGTTAAGCTGCTGGCCCGGTAATGCTGGCGTGCCGCCCAGTTGGCCTGCCGCAATCTGGTCGTTCTGTACTTTTAACTGGTTGATGACGTCAACTGGCGTGAGTTGGTATTTATTTAGCAGATTCGCATCCAGCCAGATACGCATGGCGTACTGTGCGCCAAATAGCTGAACGTCGCCCACGCCGTTCAGACGGCTGATAGAATCCTTAATGTTAGAGGCGACATAGTCAGAGATGTCGTCCTGGGTAGTGTTCGGATTATCTGAAACGAACCCGGCGACCATCAAAAAGCTGCTGCTGGACTTTTCAACGCTAATCCCCTGCTGCTGGACTTCTTGCGGCAGTAAAGGCGTGGCGAGCTGCAATTTATTTTGCACCTGAACCTGCGCGATATCCGGATCGGTTCCGGACTGGAAGGTCAGGGTGATGGTCACGCTACCAGCAGAGTCGCTGGTAGAGGACATATACATCAGGTTATCGATACCGTTCATATTTTGTTCGATAACCTGAGTAACCGTATCCTGTACCGTCTGCGCATCCGCGCCAGGATAGGTTGCAGAAATAGAAACCGCTGGCGGCGCAATGGTTGGATACTGCGCAACGGGAAGTTGCATTATTGCCAGTGCGCCAGCCATCATCAGGATAATGGCCAGAACCCAGGCGAAAATAGGACGTCTAATAAAAAAGTTTGCCATGTACGGTTACCTTATTGCGCCGTTTTCGCTGCAGGAGCATCGGTAGTGGCTTTCACCTGGACGCCCGGTCGCGCTTTTTGTAAGCCGCTGACGATGACCTTATCGCCCGGTTTTAACCCTTCGCTGATGAGCCATTTATCGCCAATAGCCTGCGCCGCCACGACATTGCGGGCTTCGACCTGGCTTTTATCGTTAACCACCATCACCATTGCGTCGCCGCGCGGCGTGCGGGTTACGCCCTGCTGGGGGACAAGGATGGCATTGGGCTGGACGCCTTCATCAATGCGGGCGCGAACAAACATACCGGGAAGCAGACTGTGTTGCGGGTTAGGGAAAACTGCCCTGAGCGTGATAGAGCCGGTGCTTTCATCTACGGTAACGTCGGAAAATTGCAGCGTGCCTTTAATCGGGTAGACCTGACCATTTTCCATTACCAGTTGAACCGTGCTACTGGCGCTGTCTTTATGCAGGTTACCTTGTTCGACGGATTGCTTGAGTCGCATAAAGTCGTTGCTTGATTGCGTCACGTCGACATAAATCGGATCGAGTTGTTGCACGGTAGCCAGTTCAGTTGACTGACCATTAGTCACCAGCGCGCCTTCAGTCACATTAGATTTTCCTATACGGCCGCTGATGGGTGAGGTGACTTTGGTATACGCAAGGTTAATACGCGCGCTTTCAACAGCGGCTTTTGCCGCCACAACGGCGGCATCGGCCTGGCGTGCGTCGGCAATCGCCTGATCATATTCCTGTTGGCTGATATATTTTGTGCCGACCAGTGGAACATAGCGTTTGACCGTCAGGTGCGCGATAGCCGCAGCCGCTTCGCTTTTAGCAAGTTCGCCTTTAGCGCTGTCATAATCGGCCTGATAAGTGGCAGGATCGATCTGATAAAGCGACTGCCCGGCCTCTACATCGCTACCTTCGGTGAAGTTTCTTTTAAGCACGATCCCGCTCACCTGGGGGCGAACCTCCGCAATGCGAAATGCGGACGTACGTCCGGGAAGTTCGGTCGTTACGGCTAGCGGCGCTGTTTCGACCACATGGACGGTGACTTGCGGCTCGCCGGCATGAGCCTGGGTATCTCCCTGGTCATTACAACCGGCCAGCAGCGCAGCAGAGAATATGATGAATGAGGGCAGGAGTGAAAACCTGGCATGTTTCGTCATTACTGTTCCTTAAAAAACCGAAAGCTCGTTATTCACCGGATAACGGTAAGGCGTTAACGCGCGAAAAATAGAATAGCAGTGGGGTATCCTACAAATTATTAGCTTGTGATGTAAGCAATACTTATTTTGGGATGGGGTTCACGGCACATAAAAGCAAAAAAAAAGAACTATTCCCTGTCGTTTCATAATGTCCCGATTAGTAAAATCATGATGTTGAATAACATAATTAGAAATATATATTTTATATGAATATGTTTTATTAATTTATTTGTTTTTATTATTGATTTGGCGATATTGTGCGAAATAAAAATGGCTGTCTCTCGTCTGACTAAAAAGGACATGGTAAAGTTGTTTTTTGTGCTGAGTATTTTATCAGCGTATTTATCGTTTTTATGGTCCAGGATATCTTAATTATGGCGAAGAAAACGAAGGCGGATGCGCTTAAAACGCGGCAACATTTGATTGAAACCGCTATTGCGCAGTTCGCTTTGCGCGGCGTTGCCAACACGACGTTGAATGATATCGCTGATGCCGCTGATGTCACGCGGGGCGCCATCTACTGGCACTTTGAGAATAAAACGCAGTTGTTTAATGAGGTTTGGTTACAGCAACCACCTTTACGCGAACTTATTCAGGATAGGCTTACGGGATGCTGGAATGATAATCCTTTACAGGATCTACGAGAGAAATTTATTGCAGCCTTACAATATATTGCGGCAGTGCCTCGTCAGCAGGCATTAATGCAGATTTTATATCATAAATGTGAATTCCATAATGGTATGATATCGGAACAGGCCATTCGGGAGAAGATGGGTTTCCATCATCAGTCGCTGCTTGAAGTATTACAGCGATGTATGGATAAAAAACTGATCTCAGGCAGTCTTGAACTGGATGTCATATTAATTATTCTGCATGGTAGTTTTAGCGGAATAGTAAAAAACTGGTTAATGAATCCCACAAGTTATGATCTTTATAAGCAGGCGCCTGCATTAGTCGATAATGTATTAAAAATGCTAAGCCCGGATGGCAGTGTGAGGCAATTAATGCCAAATGAACAACAGGCGGAAGAAGCCTGAGATTATTTTGAGTTGATATTATATATTGACCTTGTGAATATATTGGCAGGGTCCCGAATATCGCGAGCAATTTCCTCTGCCGTACGCGGCTTGCCAAGCAGGAACCCCTGAAGCGTATGGCATCCTAACTGGGTCAAAAATTGTTGCTGCGTTTCATTTTCTACCCCTTCTGCCACAATTTGCAGATTTAACGCTTTCGCCAGCGCGACAATAGCCGCAACAATGGTCGCGCCGTCGCCTGCCTCGCTGAGTTCATGTACGAAAGCGCGATCAATTTTTAGTTCGCACGCCGGAAGACGTTTCAGATAGAGAAGGCTGGAATAACCGGTGCCAAAGTCGTCAATAGAGGCTTTAACCCCCATTTCCGTTAATCTGGTGAGTATAGCGACGCTTTGCTCTGGCTTGTTCATCGCCGTGGTTTCGGTGATTTCCAGAATCAATAAATCGGGACGGATACTGTGTCGGGCCAGGCTCTGCGTAATGGTGTCCACAAGCCCGGGCTGCTCAAATTGTAAGGCGGACAGGTTTACCGCCACTGACCATAAGGCGTATCCCTGTAAGTGCCACTCGCGGAGCTGTCGACACGCCTCGTCTATCACCCAGCTACCGATAGTGACGATAAGACCCGTTTTTTCCGCCAGCGGTAAAAACTGGTCAGGATTCAGTACGCCTTGTTTTGGATGATACCAGCGCAACAGGGCCTCAAATCCTACAATGGGGCCGGCAGGAGCCTGAAATTTAGGCTGATACACCAGCCTGAGCTCTTGTCTTTCCAGCGCCAGCCACAGGTCATTCATTAGCTGAAGCTGGGTTTGCGCCAGCATATTCATTGATGGCTGAAAGAAATGGTATCCGTTACGCCCCGTATGTTTCGTGTGGTACATTGCGGCATCGGCGTTGAACATCAGTTCCCGTTCGTTTTTTCCGTCCAGCGGATAGAGCGCTATTCCCACGCTAAGTGTGACGACCAGTTCGTACGGATCTATCGTAAAGGGCGCATCTATCGAATGTACCAGCGCGCTGGCAAGGGAAGCCGCTTCGTCAGGCGCGCTGACTTCTGCAAGCAGTACAAATTCGTCGCCGCCAATCCGCGCCAGGGTAAACTGCCCGCTCAGCGGTTGGTTCAGACGATGCGTGACCGCCACCAGTAGCTTATCGCCAATATCATGACCATAAGCGTCATTAACGGCTTTAAAGCCATCCAGATCCATAAACAGTAGCGCGAAAGACGAGCCTTCCCGATTCGCTTTGCTGATGGCCTGTTCCAGACGATCCTCAAGGAGTACCCGGTTTGGTAAACGGGTGAGCGTATCATGCAGCGCCAACTGCGCCAGTTCCTGGTTCGCCTGCGCCAGCGAAGAGGCAAGTAGTGCGGTGCGGGCCTGAAGCCGGGCGTCAAATAAAGAAACCAGCAGAGTAATGCCCAGGATAGTCAGCGCGACCACGCTGACAAGAACAGCCAGCCAGTTGCTATTGACGCCACGATGTTCCATCGGCCAGTTTTGGGGAAAGTGTGCGGCCTTCATGCCGGCGTAATGCATGCCGGCGATAGCTATCCCCATTAATACCGCGGCGCCTGCTCGCCTCAGGGCGACATCTGTTCCCTCATGACGCAGGCGGAACGTGAGCCACAGCGCGCCGCAGGACGCCAGTAGCGCGATAATGATAGAGAGGGCAACCCATGCGCTATTCCAGACGATAATGGAAGCAAATTGCAGCGCCGCCATCCCGGTATAATGCATTGCGCTGATGCCCAGTCCCATCACCAGCGCGCCCGGCAGTAAACGGCGCAGGCGCAGTTTTTCAGCGCTAACCAGCCATAGCGCAAACAGGGAGGAGCCGATCGCGATCAGCATGGAGAGGCCGGTGAGGAACGGATCGAAGCGCATGTTCATCGCGTGATCCATCGCCAGCATCCCGACAAAATGCATCGCCCAAATACCGACGCCCAGCGCGAAGCCGCCGCCCATTAGCCATATTCTGGCGTTTGATCGGGCGCTTCCGGCTACGCGTCCGGCCATATTTAATGCGGTATAGGACGCAAAAATAGCGACAGCAAATGAAACCGCCACAAGGATGTGGTTGTACTCACTAACCGGCATGTATCATTAGCTCATTGGTTATGCAGGAAAAGAACAGGACGAGACAGTATCACCCCTTCTTTTATCCTCAACGTGTTTTAATTCCCTGTTTTTATAAGGGATAAAAGAAATCCGGGCGATAAATAATCATAGGTTAAATCGCCCGATTCGCTACTCCAGATCGGTACAATTGATCAATTTAAGAGGGTTAACCGAATCCATGTTTCGGCACTTATCCTGTTCAGTCGCCATCAATTCGATCCATTGCATCAAAAGCGCATCAAAAAGAAAAACGGAGACGGCAAAAACAACCAGCCACCAATACTTACGTATCATCGTCAAATCCTGTGTATTCATGCCCATGCGTGCTGGGAATATACATGAAATTTTGACGCTGAAAAGCGGACTTACAATGCTTTTACTTCTCTGAAGATAGCGCGTTTATCCCGACATTTCGCTGCTTTTTGGACAGGTTTTGTGTTTTTCTCTTTTTGACTTTTGCAAGTTCATTTTCTGAATAATGCGAAGTGACGCTCAATCTTCTGAGCCCCATTTTTACGTACTCATTATTGAGTTCAATACCGATAAACTTACGACCTGACGCCGCTGCGACAGCGCCTGTGGTGAAACTGCCCGCGAAAGGGTCCAATACGGTATCGCTCGGGTTAGAAGAGGCCAGTATGATCCGTTTTAACAGCGCGCTGGGCTTTTGCGTAGGATGGTTTTCATATTCATCCATCAGATAACGTACGCGAGGAAATGACCAGACGTTGCCCGGCACTTTTTTCTGATTGTATGGTTGGGGCGGGTTTTTTCGATAATCGATTAGCGCGCGCTTAGCGCCCGTAGTGGTTTCGACCAGAATCGCATCACGGTTAAAGGTATAGCTTTTCGGGTTTTTTACCATCATCAGGATCGGTTCATACATAGAACCAAAGTATTTTTTCGCCTGCACCCCGGAACTATCATAGGACCAGACGATACGGCTTTTGATGGTAAAAAGCGTTCGGCATTTGAGATCGATATACGGCATATTTTCTGTGCTATTCATGATGTACATGGTGCCGTGTTTCTTCAGTACGCGGTGGCACTCATCAATGCATTCATACAGCCAGGCCAGAAAAGACGCTTCGTCCCAGGATTCCACCATACCGTCGAAATCTTTTCCGATATTGTAAGGCGGATCGGCAAAAATTAAGTCAATGCTTTCAGAAGGCAGTTTTTTAAGTTCTGTTAGCGCGTCACCGTGAATAATCTTCTTCGATTCATCGCCAAAGTACTGAGGTTCACATTCCGCTTTCATGACCAAATTCCATGTGATGCGTATAAAAAAGGCGCTTCCCCATGCCGAGTAGCGCCTTTTTAAACAAGCAGTTAGCTAATCGAAATTAGTTCATGCCGTATTTTTTTAATTTTTTACGCAGCGTACCACGGTTGATGCCCATCATCAGAGCAGCACGGGTCTGGTTACCACGGGTGTATTGCATCACCATGTCCAACAGGGGCTGTTCTACTTCAGCCAGTACCAGCTCATACAGGTCATTAACGTCCTGACCATTCAGTTGAGCAAAATAGTTCTTCAGTGCCTGTTTAACCGAGTCACGCAGGGGTTTTTGGGTTACCTGATCCTGAGAGTTAACGGTAGAAACGGTCAGTACGTCAGAATTTACGCGTTGTTCGAACATAGTTCTGTCAGCTCTTTATTTCTGTTTACGCAAAATTTTCGAAGTATGCCTCCAACGCCTCCAGCTGTTCGCTGGCGTCCTCAATAGCGTTGAATGTGCGCCGAAACTGGTCGTCTGGAGCGTGCTCCTGGAGATACCAGGAGACGTGTTTACGCGCGATTCGGTACCCTTTTGCCTGACCGTAAAAGTCATGCAGTTCCCGAACATGCGTGCAAAGCAAGCGCTTTACCTCTGCCAGCGGCAGCGGCGGAAGCAGCTCCCCAGTGTCCAGATAATGCTGGATTTCCCGAAAGATCCAGGGTCTTCCCTGAGCTGCGCGGCCTATCATCAGGGCATCCGCCCCTGTATAGTCGAGAACAGCTCTGGCTTTATGCGGGTTAGTAATGTCGCCATTCGCGATAATCGGAATGGAAACTTTCTGCTTAACTGCCCGAATACTGTCGTATTCAGCTTCTCCGTTGAACAAACAGGCGCGGGTGCGGCCATGGATGGTCAGAGCCTGAATACCACAATCTTCAGCCAGTTGGGCAATCTCTACGCAGTTACGGTGTTCCGGCGCCCAGCCGGTGCGAATCTTGAGAGTCACAGGAACGTCCACTGCGTTTACGACCCCGATGAGTATAGACTTCACTAAATCCGGGTACTGCAAGAGGGCTGAACCTGCCAGCTTACGATTCACTTTCTTCGCCGGGCACCCCATATTGATATCAATAATCTGGGCGCCGCTTTCCACGTTAATACGTGCGGCATCGGCCATCTCAACAGGGTCGCTACCGGCAATTTGCACCGTGCGAATTCCTGGCTCATCAACGTGCACCATCCGTAAACGAGATTTATCGCTTTCCCACACTTGCGGGTTAGAAGACATCATCTCGGATACTGTCAATCCTGCTCCCATCTCATAGCACAGCGTCCGGAAAGGTCTGTCAGTAATGCCAGCCATGGGCGCTGCGATCAGGCGATTTCTGAGCTGATATTGTCCGATGCGCATGAGTTAAGAAATGACCATACTGTGACTGCAAGGCGGCGTATATTACGCATTTTTTGCACGAGATGAAAGGCCAAACTTTGAACAATCCACTGTTGTAGATCAATGAATCGTGCTTAAAAACAGCAAAATAAATTTATAATTCAGTAAAATCATAGGGTTATTTATTGTCGGCGGTTTTGTCCGCGCTTACAAATTCCCGTAACTTCTCTCTATTTCTTCGTCCAGAAACAAGATAAGCGGAATAATCTGCTTTTTTTATAAGCTAATTACCCCAAATGAATGGGATCGCCGTCTCGTTTCAGGACAAGATCACTTCCCGCTGCGCGTGATTTTTCTCCATTGCCAGTCGGAAGGGGGCGCACAGATGCGCTTTTGTGTTCATGAATGGCACGGATAAATTTTTCCAGCTGCGCTGAAGAGAGGGTTAGCGGATGCTGCAGAACAACCCGGACAGCATTACTAAGTACGAGGGCGATGGCTGCGACCCGTTAAAACGCCAGTACCTTTTGTCCGCTGGTAGCAGCTGTTTATCCAGACGGATAGTGACAAAGAAGTCATTTCAGGCATTCATTTGATGAATTTAATGATGTCTCGGTGCCTGAAAGGCGTTAAGGCAGTTGTGTGGAGAAAAGCGTGGCCGGGCGACCACGCTGACAAGAATTATTTCTTACGGCCAGTAATGCGGCACCACTCTTCTTTTTCGACGACCGGGTCGAGAGTAAAAAGCTCGGCGTAAGCATCACAGACGCTTTCCGCCTGGCTGGCGAGAATACCTGAAAGCCCCAGCAGACCGCCCTCAACGGGCAGTACGCTGATTAACGGGGCCAGTTCGCGTAATGGGCCTGCCAGGATGTTAGCGACGACCACGTCGGCTTTCATGGCTTCTGGCTGGTCTTTCGGCAGGTACAGCTCCAGCCGGTCAGACACGCCGTTGCGTTCGGCATTATCGCGACTGGCCTGAATAGCTTGCGGATCGATATCAATACCAATCGCCTTTGCCGCTCCCAGCTTCAGCGCGGCAATCGCCAGAATGCCTGAACCGCAGCCAAAGTCGATCACGGTTTTGCCGTTGAGATCGAGCCCGTCCAGCCATTGCAGACATAAAGAGGTGGTGGGGTGCGTACCCGTACCGAACGCCAGTCCCGGGTCGAGCATCACGTTGACGGCATTCTCGTCCGGAATGTCACGCCAGCTGGGACAAATCCACAGACGCTCGCCAAAACGCATCGGATGGAAATTATCCATCCATTCGCGTTCCCAGTCTTTATCTTCCAGTTGTTCGATTTTATGGGCAAATCCGGCACCCAGCAGCGGATGTTGCTCCAGAATAGCGACAACGTCTTTCATGTCGGTTTCGGCGTCGAACAGACCGATCACATCGGTATCGCCCCACAGACGGGTTTCGCCCGGCAATGGCTCAAAAACCGGCGTATCGTGCGTATCCTGAAAGGTAATGGAAACGGCGCCCGCTTCCATCAGCGCATCACTCAGCTCTTCAGCATTCGCGCCGGTGGTATTCAGTTTCAATTGGATCCATGGCATGGCAAAACTCTTTATTTATCAGTAGACAATACGGTGGCTTGCGAAGCGGAAGAGCCGAATCGGTTTCCGATCAGAAAAGCCAATAAACTTAACAGTAACGCGGGCACAATCGGATGAAAGCCCAGGTACTGAATATTAAATGTGGCAAGCAGGGCATATAGCACGCCGCCCACGATCATGGCGCTTAATGCGCCTGCCGCGTTTGCCCGCTCCCAGTAAAGGCCCAGTACCAGCGGCCATAAGAACACCGCTTCCAGGCCGCCAAACGCCAGCAGGTTGAGCCAAATGATCATCTCTGGCGGTTTCCATGCTGCCAGCAGCAACAGCGCGCCTAGCAGTAATGTAATCGCTGCCGACATACGCTTCAGCCGGATCTCATTTTGCATCTGATCGGGGCGCAGGTTGAGATAGAGATCTTTAATGATCGTCGCGGAACTTTGCAGCAGTTGGGCGTTAATTGTTGACATGATCGCCGCCATTGGCGCAGCGAGGAAGATCCCGGCGGCAAACGGCGGCAAAACTTTCACCATTAGCGTTGGGATCACCAGATCCGGCACCGTCAGATCCGGAAGCACCGCGCGACCCAGCGCGCCGGCAAGGTGCATCCCGAACATTAAAATCGCCACGACAATCGTACCGATAATAATGCCCCGGTGTACCGCTTTACTGTCTTTATAGGAGATGCAGCGCACCGCCGTATGCGGCAGGCCAATCACACCAAAACAGACCAGTACCCAAAAAGAGGTCATAAAGGCGGGAGAAAGTATGTCATCGGCGCCCTGCGGCGTTACCAGTTTGGGGTCGAGAGCGTGCAGCGTGTCAACGGCCTGACTTAGACCGCCCGCCGCATGGATCACGCCCACCAGCAGCACTATCGTGCCGACCAGCATCACCAGGCCCTGTAGCGTATCGTTAAGTACGCTGGCGCGAAAGCCGCCAAACGCCGTATAGAGTGCGATACTGACGCCAAATATTAGCAGGCCGGTTTCGTAGGGAATTCCCGCCGCGGTTTCCAGCAGTCGCGCGCCGCCGATAAATTGTACGGTCATTGCGCCAATAAACGCGACCAATAAACTCAGGCTTGCCAACCACACCAGCAGGCGGCTTTGGTAACGCGCGAATAGCATATCGTTAAGCGTGACGGCATTATAGCGACGCGCCAGGATAGCGAATTTTTTACCCAGAATACCCAGTGAAAGCCAGACGGCGGGAAGCTGGATCATCGCCAGCAAGACCCAGCCCAGACCGTATTTATAAGCCGCGCCGGGACCGCCGATAAATGAACTGGCGCTAATATAGGTGGCGGTAAGCGTCATCGCGAGCACGATCCCGCCCATCGAACGGCTGCCAAGAAAATATTCGTTTAAAAAGGTGCCGGCGGTACGCTTGCGCATAGCGTAAATCGAGACCCCGAAGACCACGATCAGATAGGCTACCAGCGGTAGAATGACCTCAAGCTGCATCGTCATCCTCCAGCGAAATATCGCGATAAATGAATTTCACCATCGCCCAGCACAGCAAAATAAAGACCAGCGGCGTCAATAAGCAGGCCATCTCGAACCAGTGCGGCAGACCGGTAATTCCCGGAGAGTCTCCAGGTAAGTAAGCAGCCACTAACCATGCCGCCAGATAGCAAAGGGTCAGCCACAGCGCCCAGCGCGCCTCTTTATGGGCCTGAACAAAACGAGCGTCCATTTTTTGTCCCTTATGGGTGAAGAAAGCGGGAATTGTACATGATGGGGCATCGCTATCCCCAGAAATAAAAAAGGCCGGATTCACCGGCCTTTTGAGACTAACGTGCGATTACTTTTCCTGAAGACCGAGTTTTTTCTCCAGATAGTGGATGTTGGTTCCACCGTGCTGGAAGTGCTCGTCATTCATGATGCGGGTCTGCAGATCGATATTGGTTTTGATACCATCGATAATCAGTTCCTGCAGGGCATTTTTCATACGGGCAATCGCCACGTCGCGGTTTTCACCGTAGCAGATGAGCTTGCCGATCATGGAATCATAGTACGGCGGCACCGTGTAGCCCGCGTAGATATGAGATTCCCAGCGAACGCCAAAGCCGCCAGGCGCATGGAAGCGCGTGATTTTGCCTGGGCTTGGCAGGAAGGTGTTCGGATCTTCGGCATTGATACGGCATTCTACCGCATGGCCTCGAACGACAACTTCGTCCTGTGTGATCGACAGCGGCTGACCCGCCGCGATGCGCAACTGCTCTTTGATCAAATCGACGCCGGTAATCATTTCAGTCACCGGGTGTTCAACCTGAATACGGGTGTTCATTTCGATGAAATAGAACTCGCCGTTTTCGAACAGGAATTCGAACGTCCCTGCGCCGCGATAGCCGATGTCTACGCACGCTTTCGCGCAGCGTTCGCCGATATAGCGACGCAGTTCCGGCGTAATGCCTGGCGCCGGGGCTTCTTCAACCACTTTCTGGTGGCGACGCTGCATGGAACAGTCGCGTTCCGCCAGATAGATAGCGTTGCCCTGGCCGTCCGCCAGCACCTGAATTTCGATGTGGCGTGGATTTTCCAGGTATTTTTCCATGTATACCATGTCGTTGCTGAAAGCCGCTTTCGCTTCCGCTTTGGTCATGGAGATGGACTGCGCCAGTTCAGCATCGCTACGAACCACGCGCATACCACGGCCGCCGCCGCCACCGGACGCTTTGATGATCACCGGATAGCCAATACGTTTGGCATGAGCGCGGTTCGCATTCATATCGTCGCCCAGCGGGCCGTCAGATCCTGGTACGGTCGGCACGCCCGCTTTTTTCATCGCGGTAATCGCGGACACTTTATCGCCCATCAGGCGGATGGTGTCCGCTTTCGGGCCGATAAAGATAAAGCCGGAGCGTTCAACCTGCTCGGCAAAATTGGCGTTCTCAGAAAGGAAGCCGTAACCCGGGTGGATTGCCACCGCGCCGGTGATTTCAGCGGCGCTAATGATAGCCGGGATGTTCAGATAACTTTTTACGGACGGTGCCGGACCAATACAGACCGTCTCATCCGCCAGCAATACGTGTTTTAAATCGCGATCCGCGCTTGAGTGCACAGCGACGGTCTTGATGCCGAGTTCTTTACAGGCTCGAAGAATACGTAGTGCGATCTCGCCGCGGTTGGCGATGACAATTTTATCCAACATGTTCGCCTCGTTACTCGATGACGACCAGTGGCTCGTCAAATTCTACCGGTTGACCACTTTCGACCAGAATCGCTTTCACAGTACCTGCTTTGTCAGCTTCGATCTGGTTCATCATTTTCATGGCTTCAACGATGCACAGGGTATCGCCCACGTTCACTTTCTGGCCCACTTCGATGAACGCTTTCGCGTCCGGGCTTGGGGTGCGGTAGAAAGTACCAACCATTGGGGAGCGTACGATGTGACCACTGATTTCCGCTGCGGCAGGCGCTTCCATTGCTGGAGTAGCCGCTGGCGCGACAGCGTTAGACAGAGCGGGTTGCTGCATCATCGGCGCCGCATAAGCCTGCTGCATCACCGGAAAACCGGCGTTTGCCGTTGTGCGGCTGATGCGAACAGATTCTTCGCCTTCAGAAATTTCCAGTTCGGAGATACCTGATTCTTCAACCAGCTCGATCAGTTTTTTAATCTTACGAATATCCATGAGTGGGTTCCGTACTCTTTGTTTAGTGTGATTGTGACAGGCGTTTTAGCGCCGTCTGTAAAGCATGTGAATGACTGCCGCGGGTAAAATACCGCGCATCTTTGATTTGCCTGTTATGCCGTAGCACCCGAAGGTGAAATTCATGATTTGCCAGTCATTGTGTGGCTATCTTCTGCCATTTTCGGGCAAAAAACAAAATATACCTTCATTGCTCGATTGTCACCCTTTCTGCGAACGAAAATCGCCGTTGGGCAATGTAAAGTCGCACATTATAACTATTTCGTCGCAATTGGCAGCTAAATACTGGTCTTATCAGGGAAGATAATCAACCCGAAACATAAAAAGGACATTACCTGTTTTGCGTTTTGCAATCGACCGCACAGTTCACCAAACTAGCGCCACCACTGGCGAAACTTCCGGTAACGCAACGCTAAAAGGGCTAACGCTAATGCCGCGTAGATGACCGGTTGCGGTGATAAAATCTTTACCGACCACAGGTAATGTATGGGAGCCAGGATCGCGACAAGATAGACGACGTTATGCAGTGTTTGCCAGCGTTTGCCCAATTTACGCTGCGCAAATTGCGTTGAGGTCAACGTCAGCGCCAATAACACCAGCCAGCTAATGATCCCAAGCGTCAAATAAGGGCGTGAAATCAACTCGCTTCCTAACAGCGCCAGGTTATGTATCCCCAGTTCCAGTAAGGCATAGCTGGTTAAATGCAGCGTAGCCCAAACGAAACACCATAACCCCAACAGGCGGCGTGTGCGTATCAATAATGGCTGTTTAGCGTAGCGCGCCAGCGGTGAAACCAGCAAGGTGGCGAGCAAAAATTTGAGCGCGGTTCTGCCGGTAAAGTGTTGGATATCCTTTACCGGGTCTGCGCTGAGTCCACCGTGATTTATCGCCCAAAAGAGCCACAGAAGCGGCAAAAAACCGGCAAGATGCAGACAAACTTTTAGCCAGGTTATCTGTTTTGCTGTCAGACGCACTTAAAAATTCTCCCGCAAATTGAGACCGCGATACAGCGAAGCGACTTCATTGGCATAGCCGTTAAACAGCAGCGTCGGCTGCCTTTGCACATCAAGGATACCGCCTGAACCAATAAAGCGTTCGGTAGCCTGAGACCAGCGTGGATGATCCACATGCGGGTTCACATTGGCGTAAAAACCATATTCGTTGGGAGCCGACAAATTCCAGGTGGTTGGGGGACGTTCGCGGGTGAGTTTAATGCTGACAATAGATTTAATACCTTTAAAACCATACTTCCATGGAACGATGAGTCGAATAGGCGCGCCGTTTTGCGGGGGTAACGCCTTACCATAGACGCCAACGGTCATCAGAGTCAGCGGATGCATGGCTTCGTCCAGACGTAGCCCTTCGACGTAAGGGTATTTCAGTCCGCCGCCAATAAAGCGATCTTTCTGTCCTGGCATATCATCCGGCGCGTATAGCGTTTCGAATGCCACATATTTAGCGTGGCTGGTGGGCTGTGCCTGCGCGAGTAGCTTATATAAAGGGAAACCAATCCACGGCACGACCATGGACCACGCTTCGACGCAGCGCATTCGATAGATACGCTCTTCTAATGGGAAACGATGTGTTAAATCGTCGTAATCCAGCGTAAATGGCTTCGCGACTTCCCCGCTGATTTTCAACGTCCACGGTTCGGTTTTCAGACTTCCGGCATTGGCCGCCGGGTCGGCTTTATCAAGGCCAAACTCATAGAAATTGTTGTAGCCCGTCACCTTATCTTCCGGCGTTAACGCTAAATCGCTTCGCCAGGCGGCAGGCTGACTAAACTCAAGCGGTTTACCGGCAGGCGCTTTCGGACGATCGTTGCCTTTAAACCAACTGAAGAGATCGGCCTGCGCCGTTGAGGGTAAGGATAAGGCGGCCGCGCTGATGCCTAATGCTTTTAGCACCTGTCGGCGCTGCATAAAAAAAGCCGATTCCGCAGTCACATCGGCTTCTGTTAATGGACGTATCTTTTTCATCACAGACTCCCGGTCTACCCACCACAACATGGCGTGTAGTGAATATGACAGGGAGTGTGTCAATGTGTAAAAATAAATAGTTAATTAAGTGTAAATTTTTTTATACGTGACGTTATTTTATCTTCACCAGCGTACGGCCCTGAACCTGATTATTGATGATGGCATCGGCGAACTTCGGCGCATCCGCCAGCGTAATCTCTGTGGCGGCCTGAGCATAGAACGATTCCGGCAGATCCTTAACCAAACGCGCCCAGGCTTCTGCGCGACGTGCCGGTGGGGTCATCACCGAGTCCACCCCTTGCAAACGCACATTACGCAGAATGAATGGCATAACGGTGGTCGGCAGCGCGAAGCCGCCCGCCAGGCCGCAGGCGGCCACGCAACCGCCATAGTTCATCTGTGCCAGCACTTTCGCCAGCACTTTATCGCCAACGGTATCAATTGCACCGGCCCACAGCTGTTTTTCCAACGGGCGAGATTCAGCAAACTCATCGCGGCTGAGAATACGGTTAGCTCCCAGGCTCTTAAGATAGCCGTGGGTGCTTTCACGTCCTGATACTGCTGCAACCTGATAGCCCAGCTTATGCAGTAATGCAACGGCAGTGCTGCCCACGCCGCCGCTGGCGCCGGTGACGACAATCTCACCGTCTTGCGGGCGAATACCTGCATCTTCAAGCGCCATGACGCACAGCATGGCGGTAAAACCGGCGGTGCCGATGATCATGGCGTTACGGCTGCTCAGTCCCGCAGGCAGCGCGACCAGCCAGTCACCTTTAACGCGTGCGCGTTCGGCCAGGCCGCCCCAGTGGTTTTCGCCCACGCCCCAGCCAGTCAGTAGTACTTCCTGGCCTGCATGAAAGCGAGGATCTTCGCTTGCGTGAACGGTGCCGGCGAAATCAATACCAGGAATCATCGGAAAATGACGGATAATTTTCCCTTTTCCGGTGATAGCCAGAGCATCTTTATAATTCAGGCTGGACCAGTGGACATCCACCGTCACATCACCTGCCGGCAGTTGACTCTCTTCGAGATGTTGCACGGATGCGAGGGTTTTACCGTCCTGCTGTTCTAAGATCAACGCCTGCATAACCTGTCCTCACTTTACATGGTAGATTGGAAAAATAGCTACGAAGACTATACTCGCTAATTAAAACGTGATGCCGATGCAACGCAATAAATTGCCAGATAGATCCATTTTGGTAGTATGCCTGCTTCATTGCGCGCCGTGGCGAATTCCGCCTTCAGATTCGCTTTTTCATACTGTTTATAACCGTCGGAGTTAACTCAAGGATGCGATTAACGACGAAATTCTCAGCTTTTATCACGCTGCTCACGGGGTTAACGATCTTCGTGACTCTGATAGGTTGCTCGCTAAGCTTTTATAACGCCGTACAGTATAAGTATGTCAGTCGTGTGCAGGCGACGGCGACAGCCATTGATACGCACCTGGTGACCCATGATATTGTCTCGCTGACGCCGCAAATCGACGAGCTCATGATCGCTTCCGATATTGTGCGTGTCGATCTGTTGCAGGGGGAGCGCAGCGTCTACAGCCATTCTCGTGCCAGAGGTTATCGGCCAGCCGGCACCAGCGACATGTATCGCGAGCTGGTCGTACCGCTGATAAAACATCCAGGAATGTCGCTACGTCTGGTTTATCAGGACCCGATGGGTAATTATTTTCACTCACTGATCACCACGGCGCCGCTGACGCTGGCGATCGGTTTTATCGTTCTGATTTTGTTTTTATCGGTGCGCTGGCTGCAGCGGCAGCTTTCCGGGCAGGAGCTTCTGGAAATTCGCTCAACGCGTATTCTGAACGGCGAACGCGGGGCGAATGTCCGCGGTTCTGTTTACGAATGGCCAGCGCGCACCAGTAGCGCGCTTGATGTATTGCTTTCCGAAATTCAGTTTGCTCACGAACAGCGTAGTCGCCTGGACACCCTCATTCGCTCCTACGCCGCGCAGGACACCAAAACCGGACTCGGTAACCGTCTGTTCTTTGATAACCAGCTGGCGACGCTGCTGGAAGATCAGGAAAAAGTGGGAGTGCATGGCGTGGTGATGATGATCCGCTTGCCAGACTTCAATCTTCTGCGCGACAGCCTGGGAGGCAATCAGGCGGAAGAGCAGATGTTTATGCTTATCAATCTGCTATCGACATTTATTATGCGTTACCCAGGCTCGCTGCTGGCGCGTTATCACCGCAGCGACTTTGCCGTGCTGCTACCACATCGAACGCTGAAAGAAGCGGAAAGTATTGCCGGACAACTTTTAAAAGCTGTCGATGCGCTACCGGCTAACAAAATGCTCGATCGTGACGATATGGTACATATCGGCATTTGCGCCTGGCGCAGCGGACAGTCCACCGAGCAGGTGATGGAACATGCTGAAGCCGCGGCGCGGAATGCCGCCCTGCAGGGGGGAAATAGCTGGGCTATCTACGACGACACTCTGCCGGAAAAAGGGCGCGGCAATGTGCGCTGGCGCACATTGATTGAGCAGATGCTGAACCGGGGCGGACCGCGACTTTATCAAAAACCGGCGGTCACGCGAGAAGGTCGCGTGCATCATCGGGAATTGATGTGTCGCATCTATGACGGTAAAGAAGAGGTGAGCTCGGCGGAATATATGCCGATGGTGTTGCAATTTGGTTTATCGGAAGAGTATGACAGATTACAAATTAGCCGCCTGATTACGTTGCTGGGCTACTGGCCGGATGAAAATCTGGCAATGCAGTTGACGGTTGAGTCGCTGATTCGTCCGCGTTTTCAGCGCTGGTTGCGCGATACGTTAATGCAGTGTGAAAAATCACAGCGAAATCGCATAATTATTGAACTTGCGGAGGCAGATGTTTGTCAACACATCAGCCGGTTACAACCCATCCTTCGCTTAGTCAATGCGCTTGGCGTTCGGGTGGCGGTGACACAGGCGGGTTTGACGCTGGTTAGCACGAGCTGGATTAAAGCGCTCAATGTGGAATTACTCAAGCTGCATCCGAGTCTGGTCAGAAACATTGAGAAGCGAACGGAAAACCAGCTTCTGGTTCAAAGTCTGGTAGAGGCCTGCGCGGGCACGCCTACGCAGGTTTACGCGACGGGCGTCCGTTCGCGCGGCGAGTGGCAGACGCTGACAAAACGCGGCGTGGCTGGCGGGCAGGGTGATTTTTTTGCCTCCTCCCAACTACTTGACACAAACGTGAAAAAATATTCGCAAAGATACTCGGTTTAACCTGCCGTTTAATTTGTTTTCACGTAGAATAACGCGCGCTGCGCCTCATGGGGGTGTGCTTGTCTGCTCGCCAGATTGTTGCAGCAAATATGCAGGTGAATGACCTTTGACAGGTTGCAAACGAAGGCGAGGATTGCTGCTGATTTTTTCAGCCCTGAGGGACTCAGGCCGAGATTTGTAACAAAGGAAACGAACTGCACTAATTTTCACCGTAGCAGATGATTTTTGCGCCTTGTCGCTGCTGCGTGTGGTTGGTAAAGTAAGCGGATTTTGTTTTCCGCCCCAGCTTTCAGGATTATCCCTTAGTATGTTGAAAAAATTTCGTGGCATGTTTTCCAATGACCTGTCCATTGACCTGGGTACCGCGAATACCCTCATTTATGTAAAAGGACAAGGCATCGTATTGAATGAGCCTTCCGTTGTGGCCATTCGTCAGGATCGTGCCGGTTCGCCGAAAAGCGTGGCTGCAGTCGGTCATGATGCGAAGCAGATGCTGGGCCGTACGCCGGGCAATATCGCTGCGATCCGTCCGATGAAAGACGGCGTTATCGCTGACTTCTTTGTGACCGAAAAAATGCTCCAGCACTTTATTAAACAAGTGCACAGCAACAGCTTTATGCGCCCAAGCCCGCGCGTACTGGTATGCGTGCCGGTCGGCGCGACGCAGGTAGAACGCCGCGCGATTCGTGAATCCGCTCAGGGCGCAGGCGCCCGTGAAGTCTTTTTGATCGAAGAGCCAATGGCGGCCGCGATCGGCGCAGGTCTGCCAGTTTCTGAAGCAACCGGTTCAATGGTTGTGGATATCGGTGGTGGTACCACTGAAGTTGCCGTGATCTCCCTGAACGGCGTGGTTTACTCTTCTTCTGTCCGTATTGGTGGTGATCGCTTCGACGAAGCCATCATTAATTACGTTCGTCGTAACTACGGTTCTCTGATCGGTGAAGCCACCGCAGAACGTATTAAACACGAAATCGGTTCCGCTTATCCGGGCGACGAAGTCCGCGAGATCGAAGTGCGTGGCCGTAACCTGGCGGAAGGCGTTCCACGCGGCTTTACTCTGAACTCAAACGAGATTCTGGAAGCGTTGCAGGAACCGTTGACCGGTATCGTCAGCGCGGTAATGGTGGCGCTGGAACAGTGTCCGCCGGAGCTGGCGTCAGACATCTCCGAGCGCGGTATGGTGCTCACCGGCGGCGGCGCGCTGCTGCGTAACCTTGACCGTCTGTTAATGGAAGAGACGGGCATTCCTGTCGTGGTTGCTGAAGATCCGCTGACCTGTGTGGCGCGCGGCGGCGGCAAGGCGCTGGAAATGATCGATATGCACGGCGGCGACCTGTTCAGCGAAGAGTAGTTGGATACGGGCAGGATTATCCCTGGATTGTCCTGCCTCTCCGACGCGAGAATACGCATAGCCTATGAAGCCAATTTTTAGCCGTGGCCCGTCGCTACAGATTCGCCTTATTCTGGCGGTGCTGGTGGCGCTCGGCGTTATCATTGCCGACAGCCGCCTGGGGACGTTCAGTCAAATCCGAACGTACATGGACACTGCCGTCAGTCCTTTCTATTTTATTTCAAACGGCCCTCGTGAACTGCTCGACAGCGTGTCACAAACGCTGGCTTCTCGCGACCAGCTTGAGCTGGAAAACCGGGCGCTGCGCCAGGAATTACTGCTAAAAAACAGCGACCTGCTGATGCTGGGGCAGTACAAACAGGAGAACGCGCGGTTGCGCGAGCTGCTGGGGTCGCCGCTGCGTCAGGACGAGCAGAAAATGGTGACGCAGGTTATTTCAACGGTTAACGATCCTTACAGCGATCAGGTCGTTATCGATAAAGGCAGCGTTAATGGCGTATATGAAGGTCAACCGGTCATTAGCGACAAAGGCGTCGTAGGGCAGGTTGTCGCCGTGGCGAAACTGACCAGCCGCGTGTTGCTGATTTGCGATGCGACTCATGCGCTGCCGATTCAGGTACTGCGCAATGACATCCGCGTGATTGCCGCCGGTAACGGCTGTACTGACGATCTTCAGCTTGAACATCTGCCCGCCAATACCGATATTCGCGTCGGCGATGTGCTGGTAACGTCCGGACTTGGTGGGCGTTTCCCGGAAGGGTATCCGGTGGCGGTGGTCTCCTCCGTCAAGCTGGACACTCAGCGCGCCTATACCGTCATTCAGGCACGTCCAACCGCGGGTTTGCAGCGTTTGCGCTATCTGCTGCTGTTGTGGGGAGCCGATCGTAACGGCGCCAATCCGATGACGCCGGAAGAGGTTCACCGCGTCGCCAATGAGCGCCTGATGCAGATGATGCCGCAGGTGTTGCCTTCTCCGGATGCGATGGTGCCGCCGGCGCCAGTGCCGGACCCGGCGACGGGGATTACTCAGCCATCTGCGGGCCAGACGGCGCCGGTATCAACGCAACCATCGCCTTCGGGCGCGACCACGCCGCCTGCGCGTGCGCCGGGAGGGTAATGGTGGCGAGCTATCGTAGCCAGGGGCGCTGGGTTATCTGGCTCTCTTTTCTTATTGCGCTGTTGCTGCAAATCATGCCCTGGCCGGACGACATCATTGTTTTCCGGCCAAACTGGGTTTTGCTCATCTTACTGTACTGGATTCTGGCCCTGCCGCACCGCGTAAATGTGGGGACGGGATTTGTGATGGGTGCCATACTTGATCTCATCAGCGGTTCCACACTTGGCGTGCGCGCTCTGTCGATGAGTATTGTCGCCTATCTGGTCGCTCTGAAATTCCAGCTCTTCCGTAACCTGGCGCTCTGGCAGCAGGCGCTGGTGGTAATGTTGCTTTCACTGGCCGTGGACATTATTGTTTTCTGGGCCGAGTTTTTAGTGATCAACGTCTCTTTCAGACCGGAAGTGTTCTGGAGTAGTGTAGTCAATGGCGTGCTGTGGCCCTGGCTCTTTTTGCTGATGCGTAAAGTACGCCAGCAGTTTGCTGTGCAATAAAGGTCGATATGACAACTCTGTATCTTGCTTCCGGTTCCCCGCGTCGCCAGGAATTATTGACTCAACTTGGATTTTCATTCGAGCAGGTCGTGCCTGGTATTGAAGAGCAACGGCGTGCTCAGGAAAGCGCGCAGCAGTATGTTGTTCGGCTGGCACGCGAAAAGGCGCAGGCTGGCGTGGCGCTGGTTCCCCGTGATCTGCCGGTGTTGGGCGCGGATACGATAGTCGTGTTAAACGGCGAGGTGCTGGAAAAGCCGCGCGACGCCGCTCATGCCGCAGAAATGCTGCGTTTGCTTTCCGGAAATACGCATCAGGTGATGACTGCTGTTGCGCTTGCGGACTCGCAGCAGACGCTGGATTGTGTGGTGGTAACGGAGGTGACTTTCCGCACGCTTTCTGCGCAGGATATTACTGGCTATGTCGCCAGCGGCGAGCCTTTAGATAAAGCAGGTGCATACGGTATTCAGGGGCAGGGTGGCTGTTTTGTCAGGAAGATAAATGGCAGCTACCACGCCGTGGTCGGCTTACCGCTGGTTGAAACGTATGAGTTGTTGAGTCATTTTAACGCACTGCGTGATAAAAGGGATAAACATGACGGCTGAATTGTTGGTAAACGTAACGCCATCGGAAACGCGCGTGGCGTACATTGATGGCGGTATTCTTCAGGAAATCCATATTGAGCGCGAAGCGCGACGCGGAATCGTAGGCAATATCTACAAAGGTCGTGTAAGTCGTGTACTTCCAGGTATGCAGGCGGCTTTTGTAGATATTGGGCTGGATAAAGCCGCATTTCTTCATGCTTCCGACATTATGCCGCATACCGAATGCGTGGCGGGCGACGAGCAAAAACAGTTTACCGTGCGCGATATCTCCGAACTGGTGCGTCAGGGACAGGATCTGATGGTGCAGGTAGTGAAAGATCCGCTCGGCACGAAAGGCGCGCGTTTGACCACGGACATCACGTTGCCCTCCCGTTACCTTGTTTTTATGCCCGGCGCGTCACACGTTGGCGTTTCCCAGCGCATCGAAAGCGAAAGTGAACGCGAGCGCCTGAAAAAGGTGGTGGCGGAATACTGCGACGAACAGGGCGGGTTTATTATCCGTACCGCAGCGGAAGGCGTGTGTGAAGAGGATCTCGCGTCTGACGCCGCCTATCTCAAGCGCGTCTGGACGAAAGTCATGGAGCGCAAAAAGCGTCCGCAAACGCGCTACCAGATGTATGGCGAACTGGCGCTGGCGCAGCGCGTGCTGCGCGATTTCGCCGATGCGCAGTTGGACCGAATTCGCGTCGACTCACGTCTGACCTATGAGTCGCTGCTGGAGTTTACCGCAGAATACATCCCGGAAATGACCAGTAAGCTGGAGCATTACAGTGGCCATCAGCCGATCTTCGATCTTTATGACGTGGAAAATGAGATCCAGCGCGCGCTGGAGCGTAAGGTTGAACTCAAGTCCGGCGGTTATCTGATTATCGACCAAACCGAAGCGATGACGACGGTAGATATCAATACCGGCGCGTTTGTCGGACACCGTAATCTCGACGACACCATTTTTAATACCAATATTGAAGCGACGCAGGCCATTGCCCGCCAGCTACGCCTGCGTAATCTGGGCGGCATTATCATTATCGATTTTATCGACATGAATAATGAAGATCATCGCCGTCGGGTGCTGCATTCGCTGGAACAGGCGTTAAGTAAGGATCGCGTGAAAACCAGTATTAACGGTTTTTCGCCGCTGGGACTGGTGGAAATGACCCGTAAACGGACCCGTGAAAGCGTGGAACATGTGCTTTGTAACGAGTGTCCAACCTGTCATGGCCGCGGGACGGTAAAAACGGTGGAAACCGTCTGCTATGAGATCATGCGTGAAATTGTACGTGTTCATCACGCTTATGACTCCGATCGCTTCCTGGTTTATGCTTCTCCTGCGGTGGCGGAAGCTCTGAAAGGCGAAGAATCACACGCGCTGGCGGAAGTCGAAATCTTTGTCGGCAAACAGGTTAAAGTTCAGGTCGAACCGCTTTATAACCAGGAGCAGTTTGACGTCGTAATGATGTAAAAGACCGCGACCCGTACGAGCATTTGCAGGCCGGATAAGGCGTTCACGCCGCCGTCCGGCAAAGCAAGGTTGTGAGTCGTATTTTTTGGCAGACAAGGAGAGACGCGTGAGGCGATTGCCGGGGATTTTATTGCTCACTGGAGCCGCGCTCATCGTCATTGCAGCGCTGCTGGTTAGCGGGCTGCGCCTGGCGTTGCCTCATCTTGACGCCTGGCGTCCAGCTATCCTGAATAAGATTGAGTCTGTGACCGGCGTGCCGGTGGCCGCCAGCCAACTCTCCGCAAGCTGGCAAAATTTTGGCCCTACGCTGGAAGCGCATAATATTCATGCCGCCCTGAAAGATGGCGGCGAACTGTCGATAAAACGCGTTACGCTGGCGCTGGACGTCTGGCAAAGCCTGTTGCATATGCGCTGGCAGTTTCGCGACCTGACCTTCTGGCAACTCAATTTCCGCACCAACACGCCTCTTCAAAGCAGCGACGGCGAAGGCATCGAAACCAGCCGTTTAAGCGATCTTTTCCTGCGGCAGTTCGATCATTTCGATCTGCGCGATAGCCAAATCAGTTTTCTGACGCTTTCCGGACAACGCGCGGAGCTGGCGATCCCACAGCTTACCTGGCTAAACGGCAAAGAGCGGCACCGCGCCGAAGGCGAAGTCAGCCTCTCCAGCCTGACCGGCCAGCACGGCGTGATGCAGGTGCGGATGGATTTACGCGATGACGACGGTTTGCTGAATAACGGCAGAGTCTGGTTACAGGCCGACGATATTGACGTCAAGCCGTGGCTGGGCAAATGGATGCAGGATAATGTGGCGCTCCAGACGGCGCGTTTCAGTCTGGAAGGCTGGATGACGCTCAGTAAAGGTGAAATCGCCGGAGGAGACGTCTGGCTGAAACAGGGCGGCGCAAGCTGGCTGGGCGATAACACGACGCACACGCTGTCTGTCGATAACCTGACGGCGCAGATTAGCCGCGAGCAGCCGGGCTGGCAGTTTTATATTCCGGACACACGGATTACGCTTGATGGCAAACCCTGGCCGAGCGGAGCCTTAACCGTGGCCTGGCTCCCGCAGCAGGACGTCGGCGGCGAGAATCACACACGTAGCGATGAGCTACGCATTCGCGCCAGTAATCTTGAACTGGCGGGGCTGGAAGCATTACGTCCGCTGGCGGCTAAACTGTCGCCTGTGCTGGGCGAAATATGGCAGGCTACGCAGCCGAGCGGAAAGATCGCCACACTGGCGCTGGATATTCCGCTACAGGCCACCGAAAAAACGCGTTTTCAGGCATCGTGGGAAAATCTTGCCTGGAAACAGTGGAAGCTGTTGCCCGGCGCGGAACATTTTTCCGGTACGCTGGCGGGAAGCGTAGAAGACGGGCAGATGAAGGTTGCGATGCAGCAGGCTAAGATGCCCTATGAAACCGTTTTTCGCGCGCCGCTGGAAATTGAAAACGGCGTCGCGACGCTTAGCTGGTTGAAGAATGAGAACGGCTTTCAGCTTGATGGCCGCGACATTGATGTCAAAGCAAAGGCGGTACATGCGCGCGGCGGGTTCCGCTATCTGCAACCGACGGGCGACGAACCGTGGCTGGGTATTCTGGCCGGAATCAGTACCGACGATGGATCTCAGGCGTGGCGCTATTTTCCGGAAAACCTGATGGGCAAAGCGCTGGTCGATTACCTTAGCGGCGCGATTCAGGGCGGCGAGGCGGATAACGCCACGTTGGTTTACGGTGGTAACCCGCACCTCTTTCCCTATAAGCATAACGAAGGTCAGTTCGAAGTGCTGGTGCCGCTACGCAATGCGACGTTTGCTTTTCAACCCGACTGGCCGGCGCTAAAAAATCTCAACATTGAACTGGATTTCCTGAACGACGGTCTGTGGATGCGTTCGGATAGCGTCGATTTGGGCGGGGTGAAGGCCAGCAAACTCGCGGCGGCGATTCCGGATTATTCCAAAGAGAAACTGCTCATTGATGCCGATATTAACGGGCCGGGAAAAGCCGTTGGGCCTTATTTTGACGAGACGCCGCTAAAAGACTCGCTTGGCTCGACGCTGGCGGAGCTCCAGTTAGATGGCGATGTGAATGCTCGCTTACATCTTGATATTCCGCTGGATGGCGAACAGGTTACCGCCGAGGGCGATGTCTCGTTGCGTAATAACAGTCTGTTTATTAAGCCGCTAAACAGCACGCTCAAAAATCTGAACGGTAAATTCAGCTTTGTGAATGGCGCGCTAAAAAGCGGGCCGCTGACGGCAAACTGGTTTAATCAGCCGCTTAACCTGGATTTCAGTACGACGGAAGGGGCAAAAGCCTATCAGGTCGCCGTCAACCTGAACGGTAACTGGCAGCCAACGCGTATGGGCGTCTTACCGCCGCAACTGAATGACGCCCTGAGCGGCAGCGTGACGTGGAATGGTAAAGTCGGCATCGATCTTCCATATCACGCTGACACCACTTATCACATCGAGCTGAACGGCGATCTGAGAAATGTGAGCAGTCACTTACCTTCTCCGCTAAATAAACCCGCAGGCGAAGCCATTCCGGTGAACATTCAGGCTGACGGCAACCTGAAAAGTTTTGCGCTAACGGGGAGCGCAGGGAGTAAAAATCACTTTAACAGCCGCTGGTTATTAAATCAGAAGCTGACGTTGGATCGGGCTATCTGGACGACGGACAGCCGGACGATTCCGCCATTACCTGCTCAACAAGGCGTTGAGCTCAATCTGCCGGCGCTGGATGGCGCGCAATGGCTGGCGTTATTCCAGAAAGGCGCGGCGGATAACGTGAGCAGTTCGGCCGAGTTTCCTCAACGCGTCACGTTGCGTACTCCCGCGCTATCGCTGGGTGGCCAGCAGTGGAACAATTTGAGCGTTGTTTCAGCCCCCTCGCTGAACGGAACAAAAATTGAAGCGCAGGGGCGTGAGGTGAACGCCACGCTGCTCATGCGCAACCATGCGCCGTGGCTGGCGAACATTAAGTACCTGTATTACAACCCTGGCGTCGCAAAAACGCACGCCTCGTCACCAACGCCGACATCGCCGTTGGCTTCGGCGAACACGATTAGCTTCCGCGGCTGGCCGGACTTACAGCTTCGCTGCGAAGAGTGCTGGCTGTGGGGGCAAAAATATGGGCGTATTGATGGCGATTTCGCCATCAAAGGCAATACGCTGACTCTGGCGAATGGCCTGATCGATACCGGATTCGCCCGTTTGAAAGCGAACGGCGAGTGGGTGAATGCGCCGGGTAATGAACGAACCTCGCTGAAAGGTAGTCTGCATGGTAGTAACCTCGACACGGCTGCCGGGTTCTTCGGTATCTCGACGCCAATCCAGAACGCGTCTTTTAACGTAGATTACGATCTGCACTGGCGAAACCCGCCCTGGCAACCTGAGGAAGCCACGCTCAACGGGATTTTACGTACGCGTCTGGGCAAAGGCGAGTTTACTGATCTCAGTAGCGGTCATGCCGGACAGCTACTGCGGCTGCTCAGTTTTGATGCGTTGCTGCGTAAGCTGCGGTTTGACTTCAGAGATACCTTTAGCGAGGGCTTCTATTTCGACTCTATTCATAGTACCGCGTGGATTAAAGATGGCGTCCTGCATACTGACGATACGCTGGTGGATGGGCTGGAAGCGGATATTGCAATGAAAGGTTCTGTTGATCTGGTGCGTCGTCGTCTTGATATGGAGGCCGTTGTCGCGCCGGAAATTTCCGCCACAGTGGGCGTTGCCGCCGCGTTTGCCGTTAACCCGATTGTCGGCGCGGCGGTATTTGCCGCCAGTAAAGTGTTGGGGCCGCTATGGAGCAAGGTCTCCATTTTGCGATATCGCATTACCGGTCCGGTCGATGCGCCGCAGATCAACGAAGTTCTGCGCCAACCGATAAAAGAAAGCCAGCAATGATTTGACGGGGGCGAGGAATTGCCCCACTCTCAGTAAATAGTCATGCCGGACGGCGCTGCGTTTATCCGGTTTGTACAATCTAACAACGTAGTCCGGATAAGGCGTGAACCGCCATCCGGCAGAAATCAACGAGTAGCAAAAACGATGAGTCTGAACCTGGTAAGTGAACAATTGCTAGCGGCGAATGGCCTGAACCATCAGGATCTGTTCGCTATTTTGGGCCAACTGGCCGAACGCCGTCTTGATTATGGCGACCTCTATTTTCAGTCGAGCTATCACGAATCCTGGGTTTTAGAAGACCGCATCATTAAAGATGGTTCATATAATATCGACCAGGGCGTTGGCGTTCGCGCCATTAGCGGCGAAAAAACCGGTTTTGCTTATGCTGACCAGATAAGCCTCCTGGCGCTGGAGCAGAGTGCGCAGGCAGCGCGGACCATTGTACGCGAGAACGGCGAAGGCAAGGTAAAAACGCTCGCCGCCGTAGCGCATCAGCCGCTCTACACCACCCTTGATCCGCTGCAAAGTATGAGCCGCGAAGAGAAGCTGGATATCCTCCGACGCGTTGATAAAGTGGCGCGAGAAGCCGATAAACGCGTGCAGGAAGTTAACGCCAGCCTGACCGGCGTATATGAATTAATCCTCGTGGCGGCGACCGACGGGACGCTGGCGGCGGATGTCCGTCCACTGGTGCGTTTGTCCGTTAGCGTGCAGGTGGAAGAAGACGGTAAACGCGAGCGCGGCGCCAGCGGCGGCGGCGGTCGCTTTGGTTATGAGTATTTTCTTGCCGATCTCGACGGCGAGGTGCGCGCCGACGCGTGGGCGAAAGAAGCGGTACGCATGGCGCTGGTTAATCTCTCCGCGGTCGCTGCGCCAGCGGGGACGTTACCGGTGGTTCTGGGCGCCGGGTGGCCGGGCGTATTGCTGCACGAAGCGGTCGGTCACGGGCTGGAAGGTGATTTTAACCGTCGTGGGACATCTGTGTTTAGCGGTCAGATCGGCGAGCAGGTTGCCTCCGCGCTTTGCACCGTAGTGGATGACGGCACAATGATGAACCGTCGCGGCTCCGTTGCTATCGATGATGAAGGTACGCCAGGCCAGTACAACGTATTGATTGAAAATGGCGTGCTGAAAGGATACATGCAGGACAAGCTGAACGCGCGCCTGATGGGCGCTGCGCCGACCGGTAACGGGCGTCGCGAATCTTATGCGCATCTGCCGATGCCGCGTATGACGAATACCTATATGTTGGCGGGGCAGTCAACGCCGCAGGAAATTATCGAATCCGTTGAGTACGGCATCTATGCGCCTAACTTTGGCGGCGGTCAGGTGGATATCACCTCCGGCAAGTTTGTGTTCTCTACCTCGGAAGCGTATCTGATTGAAAACGGCAAAGTCACGACGCCGGTGAAGGGCGCGACGTTGATTGGATCAGGCATTGAAACGATGCAACAGATCTCCATGGTCGGCAATGACCTTAAGCTGGATAACGGGGTGGGGGTTTGCGGTAAAGAGGGGCAAAGTCTGCCGGTAGGCGTAGGCCAGCCGACGCTGAAAGTCGATAACCTGACGGTTGGCGGCACCGCATAACTGTCCGCCTTATCAGGCCTGTGGTATGTGCCCCCAGGCCTGATAAGCGCAGCGCCATCAGGCAATGTCTGCGTCGGGTGGCATCTGGCCTACAATCGTCTTCAGCAATTACCCGGTGTTTTTATTTTTCTTTCCCTCGCCCGTGCATTCCCTGAAACAGGTGTGCGACATCGACAAAATAGTCAGTTAACGCGTTAATCACTACCTGCACTTTAAGCGGCAGCTTATCTTTTTCGGTGTACAGCGCGTACACCGGACGAGGATCGGACTGATAGCGAGGCAGCAGGATCTCCAGATCGCCACGATTGATCTCATCGATCACCCACATCAGCGGCACATAGGCGATTCCGGTTCCGGCGGTCAGCCAGCGTACCAGCGTCATCGGATCGTTAGTGACGAACCGCCCCTGTGGAATCAGTCGGGTAGAAATTCCTTCCGGCGCGATAAGTTCAAACTCATTATCCGGGCGCACGCTATATTCCAGCCAGGAATGGCTACTGAGATCGGCGGGTTTTTCCGGGACGCCGTACTGAGCGAGGTACGGCTTGGCGGCGCACACAACCATCGGCATCGCGCCGAGTCGACGGGAAAACAGGCTGGAGTCTTGCAGCGCGCCCACGCGGATCACCACGTCCAGCCCGTCGGCAATTAAATCCGGAGCCGGAATTCCTGTCACCAGATTGACCGCCAGACCGGGATACTCTTTTAATAATTTTGCGGTAAGCCCGGCCAGCACATTTTGCGCCATGGTTGAAGAACAGCCGATACGCAATGTACCGATAGGCGTGTTATTAAAAGCGTAAAGCTGCTCGTGAACATCCTGCACTTCATGCAGCATACGACGACAGCCCTGATAATAGATTTTTCCAGCTTCGGTGAGCCCAATGCTGCGTGTGCTGCGGTTGAGCAATTTAACCTGAAGCTCATCTTCCAGTTTCGCCACAGTCTGGCTGATGGACGATACGCTCATTTGCAGCTGTCTGGCTGCGGCGGTAAAAGAGCCAAACTCAACAACTTTGGCGAATACCGACATTCGTTTTAATCGTTCCATTATTCACTCTGGCTTAAAAGTGATTTAGATCACATAATATAGATAACAGCATAACAATTACGTTAATATACTATTATTCGAATAAGAGCTATGTCGCTCTCGCTTGGCGTCTCTTGCCCTTCTCTGCGGCGATGTAGCTTAACAATCTATCGCCTGCTCTCTCTCAGAAATCAAGGTCAACATGAGTCTGTTTCCCGTTATCGTGGTGTTTGGTCTTTCCTTCCCACCGATATTTTTCGAATTGCTTTTGTCACTGGCTATTTTTTGGCTGGTGCGTCGGATGCTTGTGCCGACGGGCATCTATGATTTTGTCTGGCATCCGGCTCTGTTCAATACCGCGCTGTATTGTTGTCTGTTTTATTTAATATCGCGCCTGTTCGTTTGAGGTTGAAGTGAAAACACTAACAAGAAAACTCTCCCGTACGGCCATTACCCTCGTACTGGTTATTCTGGCCTTTATCGCCATTTTCCGCGCCTGGGTGTATTACACCGAATCTCCGTGGACGCGCGACGCGCGTTTTAGCGCCGATGTCGTCGCTATTGCCCCGGATGTCGCGGGCCTGATTACCCATGTAAACGTGCATGATAACCAACTGGTGAAAAAGGATCAGGTCCTGTTTACCATCGATCAGCCACGCTATCAAAAAGCGCTGGCGGAAGCGGAAGCTGATGTAGCCTATTATCAGGTCCTGGCGCAGGAAAAACGCCAGGAAGCCGGTCGCCGTAATCGCCTCGGCGTACAGGCGATGTCCCGGGAAGAGATCGATCAGGCGAACAACGTCTTGCAGACGGTACTGCATCAACTGGCTAAAGCCCAGGCGACGCGCGATCTGGCTAAACTCGATTTGGAGCGTACCGTCATTCGCGCGCCTGCCGACGGCTGGGTGACTAACCTCAATGTTTATGCCGGTGAATTTATTACCCGCGGTTCCACAGCCGTCGCCCTGGTGAAAAAGAACTCTTTTTACGTGCAAGCCTATATGGAAGAGACCAAGCTGGAAGGCGTGCGTCCGGGATATCGTGCCGAAATAACGCCGCTTGGCAGCAACCGGGTATTAAAAGGTACCGTCGATAGCGTGGCGGCAGGGGTAACGAATGCCAGCAGTACCAGCGATGCGAAAGGGATGGCGACGATAGACTCTAACCTCGAATGGGTGCGTCTGGCCCAGCGTGTCCCGGTGCGCATCCGGCTCGACGAGCAGCAGGGGAATTTGTGGCCTGCCGGTACGACGGCAACCGTCGTGATCACCGGTAAGCAGGATCGTGACGCAAGCCAGGACTCCTTCTTCCGTAAACTGGCGCACCGGCTGCGCGAATTCGGTTAATCGTCATGGGCATTTTCTCCATTGCCAACCAGCACATTCGTTTTGCGGTAAAGCTGGCGTGCGCCATTGTGCTGGCATTATTTATCGGCTTCCATTTTCAACTGGAGACGCCGCGTTGGGCGGTGCTGACCGCCGCGATCGTGGCGGCAGGCCCGGCATTTGCCGCCGGCGGGGAACCCTATTCCGGCGCTATCCGTTATCGCGGAATGTTGCGTATTATCGGGACGTTTATTGGCTGTATCGCCGCGCTTATCATTATTATCTCTATGATCCGCGCGCCGCTATTGATGATTCTGGTGTGCTGTGTCTGGGCCGGTTTTTGTACCTGGATCTCCTCTTTAGTACGGATCGAAAACTCTTATGCGTGGGGACTGTCAGGTTATACTGCGCTGATCATTGTGATTACCATTCAGACGGAGCCGCTACTCACGCCGCAATTTGCGCTTGAACGCTGTAGCGAAATCGTCATCGGCATTGGCTGCGCTATTTTAGCGGATCTGCTTTTCTCGCCGCGATCGATAAAGCAGGAGGTTGATCGCGAACTGGACAGTTTACTGGTAGCGCAATATCAGCTAATGCAACTTTGTATTAAGCATGGCGACAGCGAAGAAGTCGACAACGCCTGGGGCGATCTGGTGCGACGCACGGCGGCGCTGGAGGGGATGCGAAGTAATCTGAATATGGAATCTTCGCGCTGGGTACGCGCTAACCGCCGCCTGAAAGCGTTGAATACGCTTTCGCTCACGCTGATTACGCAATCCTGTGAAACTTATCTTATTCAAAACACGCGGCCGGAACTGATTACCGATACATTCCGGGAACTGTTCGAGACGCCGGTTGAAACGGTACAGGACGTCCACAGACAGTTAAAACGGATGCGGCGTGTCATTGTCTGGACCGGCGAGCGCGAAACGCCCGTCACGCTTTATAGCTGGGTAGGCGCTGCGACGCGCTATCTATTGCTTAAACGCGGCGTGATCAGTAACACCAAAATCAGCGCGACGGAAGAAGAGATCCTGCAAGGCGAGCCCGTAGTTAAAGTGGAATCCGCTGAACGCCACCATGCGATGGTGAACTTCTGGCGCACCACGCTTTCCTGCATTCTGGGGACATTATTCTGGCTATGGACCGGCTGGACATCGGGTAATGGCGCGATGGTGATGATTGCCGTGGTGACCTCGCTGGCGATGCGTTTACCCAATCCGCGCATGGTCTGCATTGATTTTATTTATGGCACTCTGGCGG
Source organism: Salmonella sp. SJTUF15570 (assembly GCF_043357055.1). Classification (NCBI taxonomy): domain Bacteria; kingdom Pseudomonadati; phylum Pseudomonadota; class Gammaproteobacteria; order Enterobacterales; family Enterobacteriaceae; genus Salmonella; species Salmonella sp. SJTUF15570. Next base: position 36,586 of record NZ_JBEUKJ010000014.1, read on the forward strand.
CGTTGCCGCTGGGATTGCTCTATTTCCTGGTGATTATTCCCAATACGCAGCAAAGTATGCTGTTGTTATGTTTGAGCCTGGCGGTATTGGGGTTCTTTATCGGCATTGAGGTCCAGAAACGGCGTCTGGGGTCAATGGGGGCGCTGGCCAGTACGATTAACATTATTGTGTTGGATAATCCGATGACGTTCCATTTCAGCCAGTTCCTCGATAGCGCGTTGGGGCAAATAGTCGGCTGTATGCTGGCGTTTATCGTCATCCTGCTGGTGCGTGATAAATCCAAAGATCGAACCGGTCGCGTGCTGCTTAATCAGTTTGTTTCCGCTGCGGTCTCGGCAATGACGACCAACGTGGTACGTCGTAAAGAAAACCGTCTGCCTGCGTTATATCAGCAACTCTTTTTGCTGATGAATAAATTCCCTGGCGATTTGCCGAAGTTTCGCCTGGCGCTAACGATGATCATTGCTCATCAACGTCTGCGCGACGCGCCGATACCGGTTAATGAGGATCTGTCAGTGTTCCACCGTCAGCTTCGTCGTACCGCAGACCATGTTATTTCCGCCGGAAGCGATGATAAACGGCGACGCTACTTTGGTCAGTTGCTGGATGAGCTGGATATCTATCAGGAGAAATTACGTATCTGGGAGGCGCCGCCGCAGGTGACGGAACCGGTTAAACGCCTGACGGGCATGTTACATAAATACCAGAACGCGCTTACCGATAGCTAACCCACAAGAACCGATGCCAAAAGCGTCGGTTTTTTTATGACTATACTTATTTGAGATACAAAAACAGCGCAAGAGTGCTCCGGGGCTAAAAGCGTTTCTGGAAGTGAAACCTCTGCATAATGATGCTTAGTAGTAAAACAGACAATTGTCTGTCGGGGATGGTGGCTGGCTATGAATGTCTATACTTTTGATTTTAATGATATTAAAAACCAAAGCGATTTTTATCGCGAGTTTACGCAGACGTTTGGTCTTGCCAGTGAGAAAGTAAGCGATCTTGATACATTATGGGATGCGGTAATGAGCGATATCTTACCTCTACCGCTAGAGATTGAGTTCGTTCACCTGCCTGATAAACTGCGCAGGCGCTACGGGGCGCTGATTTTACTCTTTGATGAAGCGGAAGAAGAGCTGGAGGGGCGGCTACGGTTTAATGTCCGGCATTGAAAAAGCATAAAAAAGCCCCCGACAGGCGGGGGCAAGTCGTCGGGTTAGACGACGAGGGTTTACTTATACAACTCGGCGGTGGCGTGCCAGTTATCACCTTCTTTTAATTCGATGATGCGATAGCTATTAGCGCCTGCTTTTTCGGCTTTAGCGACAATCTCCTGGCGCATATCCATTGGCGTACTGCCAATCTGCGAGACGGAAATGGTGCCCATCGGTTGCAGATTCTGCGCCTGTTCCGCGTTGACCTGGTGTACTGCGGCATTTGCGCCGAAAGAGAGCAGAGTGGCCAGGCCGAGTGATGCGATAATGTATTTCGTTTTCATGGTCTTTTATTCCTTTATAGGGTCAACCTCGCGGATTAATGGGCTTTTCTTATGCGATATCTCCGCGAAGCAATGACACGTTATATGCGATGGCAGGTGAATTTTATTTGTACAGTTCGGCAGTGGCGTGCCAGTTGCTGCCGCTACGCGCTTCGGTAATGTGGTAGGCTGTAGCGCCTTGTTCATCCGCTTTTTTGCTCAGCATGGCGTTCATATCCATAGGCGATGAGCCGATAGCGCTGACTGAAACCGATCCGATTGCTTCACGGTTTTGCGCTTGCTCTGCGCTGATAGGTTCTGCGGCGAAAGCGCCAAAAGAGAGAACGGACAGAATACTTAATGTTGCAACAGTGGTTTTGATTTTCATGATTTTTACCTCGTCGAATTCCTTTACTGGGGTCTTTGTTTCGTGACCCTCATCACAAAATTAAGTATACACTAATCACGCGATTAATTAATACCACGCTAATTGTTTCTGCTTTTTAAAGACATTAAAAATTTTATTTTTTATAACGTTATGGAATTAAAATTGCTGTTTTTCGCCGCTTTCATTTAAAAAATAAAATAAAATCAATGGGTTAATAAATTTGACATTTTGTGCGTTTTTTTGATTTGTCATTCATGTGGTGAATGTTTAAGGGCATGATTTGCCAAATGATAGCCGTACAGGAAAGCGGCGAGGGGAGGGGACAAAAAGGTGCCTCCGCCGTACGACGACGGAGGAAGTGGGACTAGAGCTCTTGTTCAAAAAGTTCCAGAATGGCTTCGTACAGATCTCTTACGGAAAAGCCGCTGGCAGGCGTAGTGAAGATAGTATCGTCGCCGGCAATCGTGCCGAGAATACCTTCTGCTTTCCCCAGTGAATCCAGCAGGCGCGCAATGAGTTGTGCCGCGCCGGGGCTGGTATGAATCACCACGACAGCGTCGTTATAGTCGATATCCAGCACCAGATTTTTCAACGGACTGGATGTTGTTGGGACGCCCAGTTCAGCCGGAAGACAGTACACCATTTCCATTTTTGCGTTACGTGTACGCACTGCGCCGAACTTAGTCAACATGCGCGAGACCTTGGACTGATTGATATTTTCAAAGCCCTGATCCTGCAACGCGAGGACGATTTCGCCCTGTGAGCTGAATTTTTCTTCTTTGAGGAGCGCTTTAAACGCTCTTACTAGTTCTTCTTGTTTAGCCGAGCTTCGCATAAGTCACCCGTAATATGGCGGTAGAAACAACATTATTGTGCATACAGATGAATTTTTATGCAAACAGTCTGCCTTGTTTAAGGCTGAAATAATGTTATGAAAGAGCGGAATTTTATCAAATTTCGTTATCAAGAAACATGCCTGTGTCACGCCTCGCAAATAAGATTAAAAGTAAATTAATTGTTATCAAAATGATGTTGTTTTGAGAGGATAGTAGGGTATATTGTCACCACCTGTAGGAACGTTGCTCTCTGGTTGCAGTCGATCCGGATTACGCAAATTAAATGCATAAAAGCCAAAATTGCGCGACTCCGCATTCTTGATGAGTGAGGATTGTAATCATTGAATTTGTGAATTAAGGTCGCCGCCGCGGAGCAATAGACACTTAGCTAATCATATAATAAGGAGTTTAGGATGAAAGTCGCAGTCCTCGGCGCTGCTGGTGGTATCGGTCAGGCGCTGGCATTACTTTTAAAAAACCAACTGCCTTCAGGTTCAGAACTCTCCCTGTACGACATCGCTCCAGTGACTCCCGGTGTGGCCGTTGATTTGAGCCACATCCCCACCGCTGTAAAAATCAAAGGTTTCTCCGGTGAAGACGCAACCCCGGCGCTTGAAGGCGCTGACGTAGTACTGATTTCTGCGGGTGTGGCGCGTAAGCCGGGTATGGACCGTTCCGACCTGTTTAACGTTAACGCTGGCATCGTGAAAAACTTGGTGCAGCAGATCGCTAAAACCTGCCCGAAAGCGTGCGTGGGCATTATCACCAACCCGGTGAATACCACCGTTGCGATTGCGGCGGAAGTGCTGAAAAAAGCAGGCGTATACGACAAAAACAAACTGTTTGGCGTTACCACGCTGGATATCATCCGCTCTAATACCTTTGTCGCAGAGCTGAAAGGTAAGCTGCCAACGGAAGTTGAAGTTCCGGTGATTGGCGGACACTCCGGCGTGACGATTCTGCCGCTGCTGTCGCAGATTCCAGGCGTAAGTTTTACCGAACAAGAAGCGGCCGAGCTGACTAAACGTATTCAGAACGCCGGTACTGAAGTCGTCGAGGCGAAAGCCGGCGGCGGATCGGCAACCCTCTCTATGGGTCAGGCTGCCGCACGTTTCGGTCTTTCTCTGGTTCGCGCTCTGCAGGGCGAAAAAGGCGTGGTGGAATGCGCCTATGTGGAAGGCGACGGTCAGTATGCCCGTTTCTTCTCTCAGCCGCTGCTGCTGGGTAAAAACGGTGTAGAAGAGCGTAAATCCATCGGCACACTGAGCGCTTTCGAGCAACATTCGCTGGACGCTATGCTGGATACGCTGAAAAAAGATATTCAGTTGGGTGAAGATTTTATTAATAAATAAGCTGTTCCTGCCCGATGCCGGGGCTTTTGCTCCGGCTTCTTTGACTGTAAACAAGCCACGAAATCAAGCACTAAATCTGCTAAACTCCTCACGTCTTATCGGTTATTAACGAGAACGTCGTGAAAAAGATCCAAAGAACGCAAACCCGCGATCACATTACGCAAATGCTTCGCTATGAAATTCTTTCCGGCAATATAAAAGCGGGAGAAGAACTCGCGCAGGAAAGTATTGCGGAGCAGCTTGGTCTTTCACGAATGCCGGTTCGAGAAGCGCTACAGTCACTCGAACAGGAAGGTTTTTTAATCCGACTGCCCAACAGGCACATGCAGGTCGCGCATCTTGAGGCCGATCGCGTGAGTCATATTTTTCGCGTGATTGCCGCGATGGCCGCCGAAATGTTTTCGCTGATACCCAGCGAAGTAGGCGATGCCCTCCTGATACGTGCGCAAGCGCTGGCTGTCGCAGAAGACAAATCCTGCGAACTGGAGTGTCATGCGATGCTGATTTCTTATGTGAATAACCGCTATCTGGAAAAGGTGTATCAGCAGTTCCTGGACGGTTATGTCTCTTATGTTATTTTGCATCTGAAAAAAGATAATCAGGAGTCGGCGCAGCTTTTCGCTGAACTGGCTGACGTCATACGCCAGGGGCGGCGTGATGAGATTGGGCAAGTTATGCAGCGTTATTTCCTCTCTTTAGCAGAAATAATGCGTCAACATATGAAGGATTGGGAAAGTGCAGAAGCCTAAGTTAGGGAAGATTAAGCTTCTTTCAGCGAAAGAACAGGTCGCGGCGGTGCTGCGTAAAGCGATTCTTTCGAGGGAGTTAGTGGAAGGGCAGGAGATTACGTTAGAAGGCATTGCCGGAATGGTCGGCGTGTCCAGTATGCCAGTGCGCGAGGCGTTTCAGATTCTGGCGGCGGATGGGCTGATAAAAGTGCGCCCTAATAAAGGGGCGGTGGTGTTGGGCATCAATGAACAAACGATCCGTGAACACTATGAAATTCGCGCGCTGTTAGAAAGTGAGGCGGTGGCTAAAGCTTCTCGTCCTGGCACCGATATCTCGCGGATAGCCCAGGTGCATTATGCCGCTGAAAAGGCTCTCGCGGAAAATAACTCGGCGGAATACTCCGACCTGAATCAGGCATTTCATATGGAAATATGGAATGTTGCTGGCAACGAAAAAATGAAAATGTTGCTCTGTAATATGTGGAACGGCCTGTCGATGGGCCATAAGGTCACCGAAGAAGAGTATGCCGTGATTTCCATTCAGGAACATAAAAGTATTCTGCAAGCTCTTGAACTTCATGATGAAACATTGGCACGCCAGCGCATGCGCGAACACATTATTCGCTCGATGGAGAATATGCTGACCCGCTATGTTGGTGACCCTTCTGCCTGATCTTTTCGCCTGCGTGAGCATCGCAGGCGCTTCAACCAATTCTTCAATTCTATTAATCACGTCCAGTAACGATCTAACCACGATCTTGATGTAGATCCCACTCCTGCATCTTTCCTGAGAAACGATTTGACTTAGTTTTTGTATGGGAATAATTTCTCCCTGTCAACATTGGATACAATATCATATATCATTGATTGGATAATTATAAATATGGAACCCATTACCCTTACCTTATGTTTATTGGTGTTCGCTATCGTCATGTTTGTATGGGAAAAAGTGCCACTGGCCGTCACTTCCATGATTGTCTGCGTGGCCTTAGTGATCACCGGAGTTCTGAATATCAAACAGGCCTTTGCTGGCTTTATCGACACTAACGTCATCCTCTTTGTCGCGATGTTCATCGTGGGCGGCGCGTTGTTCGAGACCGGTATGGCAAACAAAGTGGGCGGCGTCATCACGCGCTTCGCGAAAACAGAAAAACAGCTGATCTTCACCATTATGGTGGTGGTGGGTTTGATGTCTGGCGTCCTTTCTAACACCGGTACCGCTGCGGTTTTGATTCCGGTGGTGATCGGCGTGGCGGCAAAATCGGGCTTCTCGCGTTCTCGTCTACTGATGCCGCTGGTTTTCGCCGCTGCGTTGGGCGGTAACCTGTCGTTAATTGGCGCGCCGGGAAATCTTATCGCGCAGTCTGCGCTACAGAATATTGGCGGCGGCTTTGGCTTTTTTGAATACGCAAAAATCGGTCTCCCGATGCTCATCTGCGGCATTCTCTACTTCCTGACTATTGGCTATCGCTTTCTGCCGAATAATGCGACCGGCGGTGAGGTGGGGAGCGTCGGGGAGCAACGTGACTACAGCCATGTTCCACAGTGGAAACAACGGCTCTCACTGGTGGTGTTGATCGCAACGATCCTCGGCATGATCTTTGAGAAGAAGATCGGTGTCAGCCTGGCCGTGACCGGTTGTATTGGCGCTCTTGTGCTGGTAGTAAGCGGCGTACTCACGGAAAAACAGGCCTATAAAGCCATTGATTCACAGACTATTTTTATCTTTGGCGGCACCCTGGCGCTGGCAAAAGCGCTGGAAATGACCGGGGCAGGCAAGCTGGTTGCGGACTATGTAATCGGCATGCTGGGGCAAAACTCCTCACCGTTCATGTTGCTGATCGCCGTTTTCGCCTTATCCGTTGTGATGACCAACTTTATGTCCAATACCGCAACGACAGCGCTATTGGTGCCGGTGAGTTTGTCCATTGCCGCAGGCATGGGGGCCGACCCGCGTGCGGTTCTGATGGCGACGGTCATTGGCGGTTCCTGCGCCTACGCAACCCCTATCGGTATGCCTGCCAACATGATGGTGCTCTCCGCGGGTGGCTATAAATTTGTCGACTACGCTAAGGCCGGTATCCCCCTGATTATCGTTTCAACCATTGTCAGCTTGATCCTGCTGCCAATCCTTTTCCCTTTTCATCCGTAATTAACGGAAGCTGTTCTGACTAAGGAGCATTTATGAGCAAAAGTGAACAGATATCCCATATGACCGACGTTATGGCCAAGTTTGTGGGATATACCGGCAAAGTTTTGCCTGATGATGTCACTGCAAAACTGGAAGATTTGCATAAGAAAGAGACCAGTAAACTGGCCGACGTCATCTTTACTACCATGATTGAGAACCAGCGTCTGGCGAAAGAGCTGGATCGACCTTCCTGCCAGGACACCGGTGTCATTCAGTTTCTGGTGGAGTGCGGGACGAACTTTCCGCTGATTGGCGAGCTGGAAGCGTTGTTGCGTGAGGCGGTGATCAAAGCAACTGTAGATTCTCCGCTGCGCCACAACAGCGTAGAAACTTTTGATGAATACAACACCGGTAAAAACGTGGGTAAAGGCACGCCGACGGTCTTCTGGGAGATCGTTCCCAATTCCGATCAGTGCAGCATTTATACCTATATGGCGGGCGGCGGTTGTTCTCTGCCGGGGAAAGCGATGGTGCTGATGCCGGGTGCAGGCTATGAAGGTGTGACCCGCTTTGTACTGGATGTGATGACCAGCTACGGCCTCAACGCGTGTCCGCCGCTGCTGGTTGGCGTGGGCGTAGCGACCTCTGTTGAAACGGCGGCACTGCTATCGAAAAAAGCGCTGATGCGTCCGATCGGTTCGCATAACGAGAATGAGCGTGCAGCCTCGCTGGAAAAAATGCTGGAAGAAGGCATTAACAAAATTGGCCTGGGGCCGCAGGGGATGTCCGGTAATACCTCCGTTATGGGCGTGAACATTGAAAACACCGCGCGTCATCCTTCTACCATCGGCGTGGCGGTAAACGTCGGCTGCTGGTCGCACCGTAAAGGGCATATCGTTTTCGATAAAGATTTGAATTACACCATTACGTCTCACAGCGGAGTGAATTTCTGATGACTAAAAAAATCCTGACTACGCCAATTAAAGATGAAGATTTAGCGGATATTAAGGCTGGCGATATTATTTATCTCAACGGTCATATTGTTACCTGCCGTGACGTAGCCCATCGCCGTTTAATTGAAGGTGGTCGCGAACTTCCGGTAGATGTTCGCGGCGGCGCTATTTTACACGCTGGCCCCATTGTCCGCCCAATTAAAGGCGAAGACGATAAGTTTGAAATGGTCTCCGTTGGACCAACCACCAGCATGCGTATGGAGAAATTCGAAAAAGAATTTATTGCGCAGACTGGCGTGAAATTAATTGTGGGTAAAGGCGGTATGGGTAAAGGTACCGAAGAGGGCTGTGCTGAACACAAAGCGCTGCACTGCGTATTCCCTGCCGGTTGTGCGGTTGTAGCCGCCGTGTGCGTGGAAGAAATTGAAGATGCCCAATGGCGCGATCTGGGGATGCCGGAAACTCTGTGGGTCTGTCGGGTTAAAGAGTTTGGCCCGCTGATTGTTTCTATTGATACCCATGGGAATAATCTGTTTGAACAGAACAAAATTATTTTTAATCAGCGTAAAGAGATCGTCGCTGATGAAATATGCCAGAACGTAAGTTTCATCAAATAAACCTGATTACGTAAATTGCACGATAATGGTGGTAATACGTTATGACGATAATAATAACCAAGGGCTCTGGCCGGGGGCGGCTCAGGGAAATCCACCCTTATTATTTCATCGTCATAAATAGCCCCATTATCGTGCCTCCTGCCTGAAGGCTATTTTATGACTAATGCAGCTCTGCTATTAGGTGAAGGCTTCACCCTGATGTTCCTCGGCATGGGGTTCGTGCTGGCGTTTCTGTTCCTGCTGATTTTCGCCATCCGCGGCATGTCTGCCGTGATTACTCGCTTCTTCCCGGAACCCGTCGCCGCGCCCGCACCGCGCGCCGTTCCCGTCGTGGACGACTTCACCCGCTTAAAGCCGGTGATTGCCGCCGCCATTCACCATCACCGCCTTAACGCTTAATTCCCGGAGGGATCCATGACCATTGCCATTACCGACGTCGTCCTGCGTGACGCCCACCAGTCCCTGTTCGCCACCCGCCTGCGCCTTGATGACATGCTGCCGATTGCCGCCGCGCTCGATGACGTGGGCTACGGCTCGCTGGAGTGCTGGGGCGGCGCCACCTTTGACGCCTGTATCCGCTTTCTCGGCGAAGACCCGTGGCTGCGCCTGCGCGAGCTTAAAAAGGCCATGCCCAAAACCCCGCTGCAGATGCTGCTGCGCGGCCAGAACCTGCTCGGCTACCGCCACTACGCCGATGACGTGGTGGAGCGCTTCGTCGAGCGCGCGGTGAAAAACGGCATGGACGTGTTCCGCGTCTTCGACGCCATGAACGACCCGCGTAATATGAAAGCCGCACTGCAGGCGGTGCGCAGCCACGGGGCACACGCCCAGGGCTCGCTCTCCTACACCACCAGCCCGGCGCACACCCTGCAGACCTGGCTGGATTTAACCGAACAGCTGTTAGAGACCGGCGTTGATTCCATCGCGATTAAGGATATGTCCGGCATTCTCACCCCGATGGCGGCGTATGAGCTGGTCAGCGAAATCAAAAAACGTTTTGAGGTGCGCCTGCACCTGCACTGTCATGCCACCACCGGGATGGCGGAGATGGCCCTGCTGAAGGCTATCGAGGCGGGTGTTGACGGCGTGGACACGGCGATTTCCTCCATGAGCGCCACCTACGGCCACCCGGCCACCGAAGCGCTGGTGGCGACGTTGGCAGGTACTGAGCACGACACCGGGCTGGATATCCTGAAGCTGGAGAGCATAGCGGCCTACTTCCGCGAGGTGCGCAAAAAGTACCACGCCTTTGAAGGCCAGCTGAAGGGCTACGACAGCCGTATCCTCGTGGCCCAGGTACCGGGCGGAATGCTCACCAACCTGGAAGGCCAGCTGAAGCAGCAGAACGCGGCGGACAGGCTGGACCAGGTGCTGGCGGAAATCCCCCGCGTGCGCGAGGACCTCGGCTTCATCCCGCTGGTGACCCCCACCTCACAGATTGTCGGCACCCAGGCGGTGCTCAACGTCCTGACCGGCGAGCGCTACAAAACCATCGCCAAAGAAACCGCCGGGATACTGAAGGGCGAATACGGCCACACTCCGGTGCCGGTCAACGCCGCGCTACAGGCCCGCGTGCTGGAAGGGGGCGCTCCGGTGACCTGCCGCCCGGCGGACCTGCTGAAGCCGGAGCTGGCTGAACTGGAAGCGGACGTCAGGCGCCAGGCGCAGGAGAAGGGCATCACTCTGGCGGGAAACGCCATTGACGACGTGCTCACCGTGGCGCTGTTCCCGCAGATTGGTCTCAAATTCCTTGAGAACCGCCATAACCCGGCGGCGTTTGAGCCACTGCCGCAGGCGGAAGCCGCGCAGCCTGCTGCTGCCCCGGCAAAAGCCGCTGCCTCCGGCGTCTACACCGTGGAAGTGGAAGGTAAGGCCTTTGTGGTGAAGGTCAGCGACGGCGGCGATATCAGCCAGCTGACCGCAGCCGTTCCTGCCTCCGCGCCAGCCGCTGCCGCTCCGGCAGGCGCCGGCACCCCGGTCACCGCGCCGCTGGCGGGCAACATCTGGAAGGTGATTGCCAGCGAGGGCCAGACGGTGGCCGAAGGCGACGTGCTGCTGATTCTGGAAGCCATGAAGATGGAAACCGAAATCCGCGCCGCGCAGGCCGGGACGGTACGCGGTATCGCGGTGAAGTCCGGGGACGCCGTCTCCGTGGGCGACACCCTGATGACGCTGGCGTAACGGAGAACTGAAATGGAAAGTCTGAACGCACTGCTTCAGGGCATGGGGCTGATGCACCTTGGCGCAGGCCAGGCCATCATGCTGCTGGTCAGCCTGCTGCTGCTGTGGCTGGCGATTGCGAAAAAGTTCGAACCGTTACTGCTGCTGCCGATTGGCTTCGGCGGCCTGCTCTCCAACATCCCGGAAGCGGGCATGGCGCTGACCGCGCTGGAAAGCCTGCTGGCGCACCACGACGCCGGGCAGCTGGCGGTGATTGCCGCGAAGCTGAACTGCGCGCCGGACGTGCATGCCATTAAAGAGGCGTTAGCGCTGGCGCTGCCCTCCGTCCAGAACCAGATGGAAAATCTGGCGGTGGACATGGGCTACACGCCTGGCGTACTGGCGCTGTTCTACAAAGTGGCGATTGGCTCCGGCGTCGCGCCGCTGGTCATCTTTATGGGCGTCGGCGCGATGACCGACTTCGGCCCGCTGCTGGCCAACCCGCGCACCCTGCTGCTCGGCGCGGCGGCGCAGTTCGGCATCTTCGCCACCGTGCTGGGGGCGCTGACGCTGAACTACTTCGGCCTGATTTCCTTCACCCTGCCGCAGGCGGCGGCCATCGGCATTATCGGCGGCGCGGACGGCCCGACGGCGATTTACCTGTCGGGCAAGCTGGCGCCGGAGCTGCTGGGGGCCATCGCGGTGGCGGCGTACTCGTATATGGCGCTGGTGCCGTTAATCCAGCCGCCGATTATGCGCGCGCTGACCAGCGAGAAAGAGCGGAAAATCCGCATGGTGCAGCTGCGCACGGTGAGTAAGCGGGAGAAGATTCTGTTCCCGGTGGTGCTGTTACTACTGGTGGCGCTGCTGCTGCCGGACGCCGCGCCGCTGCTGGGAATGTTCTGCTTTGGCAATCTGATGCGTGAAAGCGGCGTGGTGGAGCGTCTGAGCGACACGGTACAGAACGGGCTGATTAATATCGTCACCATTTTCCTCGGACTGTCGGTGGGCGCGAAGCTGGTCGCGGATAAGTTCCTGCAGCCGCAGACGCTGGGCATTCTGCTGCTGGGTGTGATTGCGTTCGGGATTGGGACGGCGGCCGGGGTGCTGATGGCGAAGCTGATGAACCTGTGCAGTAAGAACAAAATCAACCCGCTTATCGGTTCGGCGGGGGTGTCGGCAGTGCCGATGGCGGCCAGGGTGTCAAACAAGGTGGGCCTGGAGTCGGACGCACAGAACTTCCTGCTGATGCACGCGATGGGCCCGAACGTGGCGGGGGTTATCGGTTCGGCCATTGCCGCGGGCGTGATGCTGAAGTACGTGCTGGCAATGTAATCCAATCTAACCGGGGGCAGTGATTCTGCTCCCGCAAAATGAGGACACAGTAATGAGTGAAATGGTTGCGTTTCGGCAAGGTACATCCATGCCATCCAGAGAAACCATCTTGCGTTATGTTGTTGAGACGGTGAATCAGATAACTGAGCTTGAGCCAGCGCTGCATTTGCTGCCGTGGTCTGGCGTCAACTCAGCAATATATGAGCAACGTTTTGCACAGTGTTACGACGAGGGGCTTTGTGCCGCACAGACGTCGGCACCGAATGTTCCGCAGGGGATTCTGCCATCGACCGATTGGGCTCAGGGTATCGGGTTACTCTGTTTTGCCGCAGGGTATATGAGCGCAGGCGAGCGGCCATTAACACACAATCAGTTATGCGATTTCGTCAAACAGGCGGCTGTTGGTTTATCGCCGATTGAGGGGGAGGCGGCGAGCGGTTTCTCGACGGTACGTAGTATTGCATTACCCGTATTCAGGCGATTACAACGCGATGGTCACGCGTCTCGGATCCTGCTGTTACAAACGTTGCTGCATCTGATCGCCTGGAAAAGCGCATCGCAGTATGCGCGTCAACAGGCGCAACGACTGCTCTGGATGGGCGGCATTCTGGGGGAAGGGGGCGAGTCTGGCTTATTGGCACTCGATAAGGCGCTGCGTGAAGAGGCCGTCGGGGAGAAAAGTCTCCCCGCTCTGCTGATCTTCACGAGTTTCCTGGCGCATTTTCCGGCAGGGCCAGTCTTCATTGACTAGCTGTCGAACGACGCGGGCAAAAGCCGCGTCGTTTTAGTTCGACGCCGGGTATTCCTGCACCGTCACCTGGAACGTGAGCTGCTTATCATCCCGCATTACCACGACCGGAATGACGGAGCCCGGGCGAATTTCCGCCACCTGATCCATCGTCTCCAGCGCGGACACGGCGGGTTTATTATTGACCGAAATAATCAAATCATTAACCTGAATACCGGCAAGCGCGGCGGGGCCGTTTGGCGTCACTTCATTAACGACAATGCCCTGAATCGGGTCCATGCCGCTACCCTGCTGCGCGTGCAGCGGCGCGATTTCTCGTCCGCCAATACCGATATAGCCGCGAATCACGCGACCGTCGCGGATAAGCTTATCCATAATTTTCGTGGCTAGCTGGAAGGGAATCGCAAAACCAAGGCCTTCCGGCGTTTCGCCATCGTTACTCTTATCAAAAGAGAGGGTGTTGATCCCCATCAGTTCGCCTAACGAGTTGACCAGCGCGCCGCCGGAATTACCGTGGTTAATCGAGGCGTCGGTCTGGAGAAAATTCTGTCGCCCCGTCGGGTTCAGGCCGATACGACCCGTTGCGCTGATGATCCCCTGGGTGATGGTCTGTCCCAGATTATATGGGTTGCCGATAGCCAGTACGACGTCGCCAATATGCGGTGTACGCTTTGTATTAATCGGGATGGTAGGCAGCCCGCCAGTGGCGTTGATCTTCAGCACCGCCAGATCGGTAAGCGAATCGGAGCCAACCAGTAGCGCTTCAAAGACGCGGCCATCCTGTAGCGCGACGATAATCTGATCGGCATCGTTAATCACGTGCTTGTTGGTAATAATATAACCGCGTTGATCCATGATCACGCCGGAACCCAGCGTGCGGATCTCCAGTTGATTATGCGCGGTACTGTTCATACTGCGGTTATAGACGTTGACGACGGCAGGCGCGGCGCGGCGAACCGCAAAATTATAACTGGCTGGCGTCTCATCGGTACTGTCGAATTGCGGGACGGCGATAGGATTAATTTTGCGCAAAGAAGGCATGACGGCCAACAGAATAGCGCCGACAATTAAACCTATTGCGACCGAACGTAAGAGCTTCACAAACATGATGGAGGCGTCGTTAAAAAAGGGAACGGCAGCAGCATACCATGAGTTAACCGGACATCACATCGCAGGCTGATGCCCGGTTTAAGACAGGATTAGCGCAGCAATAGATAAATGTTCTCGTTGCCGCGTACTACCTGAAGAGCAATGATGGACGGTTTTGCCGCCATCACTTTGCGCATTTCGGCGATAGAACTGATGCGATCGCGGTTAACGCCGATGATAACATCATCTTTTTGCAAACCAGCCTGCGCGGCAGGACTGCTTTTTTCGACGCTATCAACCTTAACGCCTTTCGTCCCGTCTTTCAGCTGGCCGTCGCTCAACGTCGCGCCTTGCAACGCCGGGGCGATCATTTCGGCACTGGCGGAAGAAGAGGTATTGGAATCCAGCGTGACTTCCACCTCCAGCGGCTTACCATCGCGCAGCAGGCCCAGCTTCACTTTCGTGCCCGGTTCGGTGGTGGCGATACGTGAACGCAGTTCGGCAAAGCTATTCAGCGGCTTACCGTTAAGACTGATAATCACGTCTCCGGATTTCACCCCGGCCTTCGCCGAACCTGAATTGGGTAAAACCTCGCTGACAAAAGCGCCACGCTGAACGTTCAGTTTGAATGCCTTAGCGATATCAGCGGTCATTTCAGTGCCTTTAATTCCCAGCAATCCGCGTTTGATTTCGCCGAACTGAATCAACTGCTGCGCCAGCGTCTGCGCCATATTGGAAGGAATAGCAAAGCCAATGCCGATGCTCCCGCCCCCTGGCGCGAGGATCGCGGTATTAATCCCGATCAGCTCGCCGTTCAGGTTAAGCAGCGCGCCGCCGGAGTTGCCGCGGTTAATAGAGGCATCGGTTTGAATAAAGTTCTCAAGCCCTTCCAGATTAAGCCCGCTGCGTCCCAGCGCTGAAATAATCCCGGAGGTGGCGGTTTGCCCAAGGCCAAACGGATTACCGACCGCCACGGCGAAATCGCCGACGCGGAGTTTGTCGGAATCGGCGATGGCAATTTGCGTTAACTTGCTGGGATTCTGAATTTGTAACAGAGCGATATCGCTCTGGTCGTCGCCGCCGATCAGCTTCGCGTCGAATTCGCGTCCGTCATTCAGTTGAATACTGATCTTCTGTGCCTGATTAATCACATGATTATTGGTTAATACATAGCCTTTCGCGGCATCGATAATCACCCCCGAACCGAGTCCTTCAAACGGCTGGGACGGCTGGTCTGGCAGATCCTCGCCAAAGAATTTTTTAAACTCCTCCGGCACTTTTTGGCTCTGGGCGGCGGTTCCCTCGACTTTTACGCTGACGACAGCAGGCAGCACTTTCTCCAGCATAGGGGCAAGGCTTGGCAGCGTCGCCTGGCCTGGCACCTGGCCTGGTATCGATGCAAGGGCTGGAAACGGCGCCGAAAGAGTTAACCCGACACTTAACGCTAATGCACTTAACAGCTGGGTGTGTTTTTTCATGGATGCTGCTCTCGTACCTTGAATGAACGGATAGACAATTCAAAACAGATTGATGTTATTGAATTTTCAGCCTGGTAACAATGATAATAGCTGGGACAGGAAAGATAGAGAGAGGGCGCAAGCGATGCGCCCGATAAATTTCTTAACGGCGTGCGATTAATCGCGCTTTGCGCCGCTACGTAACAGGCCAGACGCGCCTTCAGAATAATCACGTGGCATTTGTACTGGCGCCTGATCGTTGCTCGCCTCAGACTCCGCCAGACGGTTACGGAACGGATTCGACTCCGCAGACATTTCCGGCAGCAGGCTGCTGGAGCTTTTCGCCATATGCTGATACAGCTGGCGATAATCATGCGCCATGGTATCCAGCAGTTCCGCGCTGCGGGCAAAGTGGCTAACCAGCTCTTCACGGTACTCTTCCAGCTCAGCTTTGTTTTTTTCCAGTTCGTACTGCAATGCCTGCTGTTGACGTAACTTACGATTACCAAAACGCATGGCCACGGCACCAATGATGATACCGACGACTAATCCAATTAGCGCATATTCCCAGGTCATGAACATCTCCCGTTGTCTTATGTTTCCGTAGGGTGTTGGCTCCAGGCTCCATGCCCGCGCCTGATTATGCCACTATAACCGCTAATTCCGTAGAAGTGGAATCCCGACAGCATATCGCGTAGTGTAGAACGGCCTTTTTTTCGTCAGCCGTGAACGACGGCACATCGATTTTCAAGGAATAACAATAACATTATGCAAAGCCTTTCCCCTACATCGCGTTATCTCCAGGCACTCAACGAAGGCACCCATCAGCCTGACGACGTACAGAAAGAGGCGGTCGACCGTCTGGAAACCCTTTATCAGGCGCTCACCGCGAAAAAATCGTCGGCTACGCCACCCGGCGGACTGATAGCGCGACTGGGGAAATTATTAGGCAAAAACGAACCGGACGCGCAAATACCGGTTCGCGGGCTGTATATGTGGGGGGGCGTGGGTCGCGGCAAAACCTGGCTCATGGATCTCTTCTACCACAGCCTGCCGGGTGAGCGAAAATTACGCCTGCATTTTCATCGGTTTATGCTGCGCGTGCATGAAGAACTTACCGCGCTACAGGGACAGATCGATCCGTTAGACATTATTGCCGATCGGTTTAAAACCGAGACGGACGTACTGTGTTTCGATGAGTTTTTCGTCACCGATATTACCGACGCCATGCTGCTGGGCGGTTTAATGAAAGCGCTGTTTGCACGCGGCATTACGCTGGTCGCGACCTCCAATATTCCGCCGGATGAACTCTACCGCAACGGTTTGCAACGCGCCCGCTTCCTGCCGGCTATCGATGCCATTAAACAGCACTGCGACATTATGAATGTGGACGCCGGCGTCGATTACCGACTGCGGACGCTGACGCAGGCCCATTTATGGCTAACGCCGCTTAATGATGAAACCCGGCGGCAAATGGATAAACTGTGGCTGGCGTTAGCGGGGGCCGCGCGCGAGCACGCTCCGACGCTGGAAATCAATCATCGCTCTTTATCCACCCTGGGCGTTGAAAACCAAACGTTAGCGGTCTCTTTCGCTACGCTGTGCGTCGAGGCCCGCAGCCAGCATGATTACATTGCGCTCTCAAGGTTATTTCACACGGTTCTGCTGTTTGACGTGCCGGTCATGACGCCGCTGATGGAGAACGAAGCGCGCCGCTTTATTGCGCTGGTGGATGAGTTTTACGAGCGCCACGTTAAGCTGGTGGTCAGCGCCGCCGCGCCGTTATATGAGATTTATCAGGGGGAGCGGCTCAAGTTTGAATTTCAACGCTGTCTGTCGCGCCTGCAAGAGATGCAGAGTGCGGAGTATCTCAAGCGGGAGCATATGCCGTAAGCCGGACAAGCGCAGCGCCCCGGCATTGTGCGGTATTATATCTGTGCAACCTCCCCGACCGAGGGTGAACCAGGCCTGAACAAAACCCGCGGCAAATCGCAAAAAGGGGTCGATCTTTGACCTGGACTTCTCTATAATCCTGCGACCCCACGTTACAAGAGAGTTTTTTCCCAAACTTTCTCTGTGCCGGCCAAACATATCCGAGGGGGTAGGTTTACCGGACTTTGTCGTGTGAACCTCAACTATTTAAACGTTTGGGTGTTCACCAACGTGTAACTTATTTATTTGGGTAAGCTTTTAATGAAAACTTTTACAGCTAAACCAGAAACCGTAAAACGCGACTGGTATGTTGTTGACGCGACCGGTAAAACTCTGGGCCGTCTGGCTACTGAACTGGCTCGTCGCCTGCGCGGTAAGCACAAAGCGGAATACACTCCGCACGTAGATACCGGTGATTACATCATCGTTCTGAACGCTGACAAAGTTGCTGTAACCGGCAACAAGCGTACTGACAAAGTGTACTATCACCACACCGGCCACATCGGTGGTATCAAACAAGCGACCTTTGAAGAGATGATTGCCCGCCGTCCTGAGCGTGTGATTGAAATCGCGGTTAAAGGCATGCTGCCAAAAGGCCCGCTGGGTCGTGCTATGTTCCGTAAACTGAAAGTTTACGCGGGCAACGAGCACAACCACGCGGCACAGCAACCGCAAGTTCTTGACATCTAATCGGGATTATAGGCAATGGCTGAAAATCAATACTACGGCACTGGTCGCCGCAAAAGTTCCGCAGCTCGCGTTTTCATCAAACCGGGCAACGGTAAAATCGTTATCAACCAACGTTCTCTGGAACAGTACTTCGGTCGTGAAACTGCCCGCATGGTAGTTCGTCAGCCGCTGGAACTGGTCGACATGGTTGAGAAACTGGATCTGTACATCACTGTTAAAGGTGGTGGTATCTCTGGTCAGGCTGGTGCGATCCGTCACGGTATCACCCGCGCTCTGATGGAGTACGACGAGTCCCTGCGTGGCGAACTGCGTAAAGCTGGCTTCGTTACTCGTGACGCTCGTCAGGTTGAACGTAAGAAAGTCGGCCTGCGTAAAGCACGTCGTCGTCCGCAGTTCTCCAAACGTTAATTGTTTTCTGCTTCGGCAGACAACTGTTAGCGAAAAAACCCGCTTCGGCGGGTTTTTTTATGGCTAAAGTCCGAATCCAGTCTCTTTTCCTCCCTATCTTTAGCATTATTCTCATCTTATTCATCTTTCATGCACGCTCAGAGAAAAGGAAGTCACAGTGGGATTTTTTAACGCATTGTTTACTAAGAAAGAGTCGTTAATGCTGTCGAATAAATGGGAATTCTTTATAACAACGGTGGATGACCATGTTACGGGGATACGTGTGGATATCGGCGCCATCCAGGATGAAAAATTTGATCGCCTTATCCATACCGGGTTCTTACGTGTTCATTACACCAACTGTTATGAAAATGGTTTGCCGCAGCCCGATGAAACACAGCGTTTAAATCGTATAGAGGACTGGCTTGATGAAAAGGGGAAGACGTTTCCGATCTGGCTGGTGGGTGTGGTTACCCAACAAGGCTGGCGCGATTTTGTGTTCATGTCGGAAGAGGATCTTAACTGGGAAAAGACGCTGGATAAATTGCTCGCTGGTGGCCCGGAAATCTCTTTTAGTTATAGAGAGAGTCACAATGATAAAGGAAACTTTTACCGCCAGTTCTTGTATCCAACCCGATACGACTGGAACTGGATACACGATTCCCGAGTGTGCCGGGGATTACAGGAACAAGGTGATGATCTGACGCTTCCGCGCGCTATTGATTATTATGCGACATTGCCTACAGAAGTCGCCGCGCGCGACCTGGCGCAAGATATTGCTGCATTACCGTATGGCATAACGCTGGTCAGTATTCGAATGAATGACCCGCAACAGGGGTTTATGGCGTCTTTTATCAGCACCGATGCTCCGCAACAATGGCATATGACAGAAATCACTTGCCAGCTTACCGATCTGGCTGAAAAACATGGCGGCAGTTTTGATGGCTGGGGCGCACCGGTAGTACAGGCATAACAGGCGAAAGACAATATCTCAGGTGGGGCGAGCATTTCAGACTAGGAATATCTCTTTTTCCTCATTTCCAGAATCGACTCACCACAAAGGTCACAAAATCTGGTAAACTATCATCCAATTTTCTGCCCAAATAGCGGGGAATGTTCATTTTTTGTCTCGTTTCTGAGCAATGATGGCTTTTTTCGCCCTGGGTGACATAACATCTGGCTGGTCACATTGTGGCTGGTAGCAGTAAAAATTCTGAATATACCTGGAGGTTTTCATGGCTGTCGCTGCCAACAAACGTTCGGTAATGACGCTGTTTTCTGGTCCTACTGACATCTATAGCCATCAGGTCCGCATTGTGTTGGCTGAAAAGGGTGTTAGTTTTGAGATCGAACATGTGGAAAAGGACAATCCACCTCAGGATCTGATTGACCTCAACCCGAATCAAAGCGTTCCGACACTGGTGGATCGTGAGCTGACCCTGTGGGAATCTCGCATCATTATGGAATATCTGGATGAGCGTTTCCCTCATCCGCCGCTGATGCCGGTTTATCCGGTCGCGCGCGGTGAAAGCCGTCTGTACATGCACCGTATTGAAAAAGACTGGTATACGCTGATGAACGTCATCGTAAACGGGTCTGCTTCCGAGGCCGACTCTGCGCGTAAACAACTGCGTGAAGAGCTGCTGGCGATTGCGCCGGTATTTGGTCAGAAACCGTATTTCCTGAGCGACGAATTCAGCCTGGTTGATTGCTACCTGGCGCCTCTCTTGTGGCGTTTACCGCAGTTGGGTATTGAATTCAGCGGCGCAGGGGCGAAAGAGCTGAAAGGCTATATGACCCGCGTCTTTGAACGTGATTCTTTCCTGGCTTCTTTAACCGAAGCTGAACGTGAAATGCGCCTCGGTCGGGGTTAACCTGTATGGATTTGTCACAGTTGACGCCGCGTCGTCCCTATCTGTTGCGTGCTTTCTACGAGTGGTTGCTGGATAACCAGTTGACCCCGCATCTGGTGGTGGATGTGATGCTGCCTGGCGTGCATGTCCCTATGGAATATGCGCGCGATGGGCAAATCGTCCTCAATATTGCGCCGCGGGCGGTAGGTAATCTGGAGCTGTCTAATGATGAAGTGCGTTTTAATGCGCGCTTCGGCGGCGTTCCCCGTCAGGTTTCTGTGCCTTTGGCTGCGGTGCTGGCGATTTACGCCCGTGAAAACGGCGCAGGCACCATGTTTGAGCCTGAAGCCGCCTATGATGAAGACGTTGTCAGCTTAAATGATGATGACAATACCGCAGGCGCGGAAAGCGAGACCGTGATGTCCGTCATTGATGGCGATAAGCCCGACCACGATGACGACAGTAGTCCTGATGACGAGCCGCCTCCGCCGCGTGGCGGACGTCCGGCGCTGCGTGTAGTAAAATAATCAACAGGCCCTGAAGGGCCTGTTTTGTTTGGCCTCCTCGCGGGTTCACCCTGCTTTTGAAGCTGTGTTACGATAAGCTTGCTATTATTTGCCACCGACCACTCATGAATGGACGTTATGAACGCATTTGATTCGCAAGCAGAAGATTCACCGACATCCCTCGGGCGTAGTTTGCGCCGCCGCCCGCTGGCGCGTAAAAAACTGTCTGAAATGGTTGAGGAAGAGCTGGAGCAGATGATCCGCCGTCATGAGTTTGGCGAGGGAGAACAGCTACCGTCTGAACGTGAATTAATGGCCTTCTTCAATGTAGGACGTCCCTCCGTGCGTGAAGCGTTAGCTGCGCTGAAGCGTAAAGGTCTGGTGCAAATCAATAACGGCGAACGCGCCCGCGTCTCGCGCCCCTCTGCTGATACCATCATCAGTGAACTGTCGGGTATGGCGAAAGATTTTCTTACTCATCCTGGCGGCATCGCTCACTTTGAACAGCTACGGCTTTTCTTTGAATCCAGCCTGGTACGCTATGCGGCGGAACATGCCACCGACGAGCAGATCGCGTTGTTAACGAAAGCGCTGGAAATTAATAGCCAGTCGCTGGATGACAATGCGCTGTTTATTCGTTCGGATGTCGAGTTTCACCGGGTGCTGGCTGAAATTCCCGGCAATCCGATCTTTATGGCTATTCATGTTGCTCTGCTGGACTGGCTAATCGCCGCTCGCCCAAGCGTTCCCGATCGTGAGCTGCATGAACATAATAACGTGAGTTATCAACAGCATATTGTGATTGTTGATGCCATTCGCCAGCGAGATCCCGATAAAGCGGATCGCGCTCTGCAAACCCACCTCAATAGCGTTTCCGCTACCTGGCACGCGCTCGGTAAAAAAAGTCAAAAAATGCGGTAGCGATCGCGCCTCCGATCCCAGTTTAGTGAAGCAGATCGCACTATAAGCGTTCTGTATTATTTGCTGCTTATTTGATCTGGTATAACAGGTATAAAGGTAGGTAGTTAATATATTCATCATCCGTAGAGGTAGGTATGGCAAAAGCATTGCAAGGCGTAATGGCGGCGTTGTTGACCCCATTTGATCATCAGCAGCAACTGGATAGCGAAAGCCTGCGCCGTCTGGTGCGTTTTAACATCGGGCAGGGTATCGACGGGCTGTACGTTGGCGGTTCCACCGGGGAAGCATTCGTACAGAGCCTTGCTGAAAGAGAGCAGGTACTGGAGATTGTCGCCGAAGAGGCGAAGGGAAAAATCACGCTGATCGCCCATGTCGGGACGGTAAGCACCGCAGAAAGCCAGCAGCTTGCCAGCGCCGCAAAGCGTTACGGTTTTGATGCGGTCTCTGCGGTGACGCCTTTTTATTACCCTTTCAGTTTTGAAGAGCACTGTGACCATTATCGGGCAATCATTGATTCCGCAGATGGATTGCCGATGGTGGTATACAACATTCCGGCGTTAAGCGGTGTAAAACTTACCCTCGATCAGATCAATACGCTGGTGACATTACCGGGCGTGAGCGCGCTGAAGCAAACCTCCGGCGATCTCTTCCAGATGGAGCAGATCCGCCGCGCGCATCCGGATCTGGTGCTGTACAACGGTTATGACGAAATCTTCGCTTCCGGCCTGCTGGCGGGCGCGGACGGCGGTATCGGCAGCACATACAACATTATGGGCTGGCGTTACCAGGGGATTGTGCAGGCATTACGTGAGGGCGATGTGGCGAAAGCGCAGCGTCTGCAAACCGAGTGCAATAAGGTTATTGATTTACTGATTAAAACCGGCGTATTCCGCGGCCTGAAAACGGTCCTGCATTATATGGACGTGGTATCGGTGCCGCTGTGTCGTAAACCGTTTGCGCCTGTTGATGAAAAATATCTGCCGGCGCTCAAGGCGCTGGCGCAACAACTGATGGAAGAAAAGGCGTAACAGCATAATGCCGGGGGCGCTACGCTTGCCCGGCCTACAACAGTGCGAACAGTAGGCCGGATAAGGCGGAGCCGCCATTCGGCATAACGACAACAAAAATCGTCGGGAGAGTAAAATGAGTACTTCTACCCAGAACATCCCGTGGTATCGCCATCTCAACCGGGCGCAATGGCGGGCATTTTCCGCTGCCTGGTTGGGATATCTGCTTGATGGTTTTGATTTTGTGTTAATTGCTCTTGTACTGACTGAGGTACAAAGCGAATTTGGGCTGACGACGGTACAGGCGGCAAGCCTGATTTCTGCGGCTTTTATCTCTCGCTGGTTCGGCGGGTTATTACTGGGCGCGATGGGCGATCGCTATGGGCGTCGTCTGGCGATGGTCAGCAGCATCATTCTGTTTTCGGTGGGAACCCTGGCCTGCGGGTTTGCGCCCGGTTACACCACCATGTTCATCGCCCGACTGGTGATTGGTATGGGCATGGCGGGCGAATATGGTTCCAGCGCGACCTATGTAATCGAAAGCTGGCCAAAACATTTACGCAATAAAGCCAGCGGTTTTCTGATTTCCGGCTTCTCCGTCGGCGCGGTCGTTGCCGCGCAGGTGTACAGCCTGGTGGTGCCTGTCTGGGGCTGGCGCGCGCTGTTTTTCATTGGCATTTTGCCAATTATCTTCGCCCTCTGGCTGCGGAAAAACATTCCGGAAGCGGAAGACTGGAAAGAGAAACACGCGGGTAAAGCGCCGGTACGTACGATGGTCGACATTCTTTATCGGGGCGAACATCGCATCATCAACATTTTAATGACCTTCGCCGCCGCCGCTGCGCTGTGGTTCTGTTTTGCCGGTAACCTACAAAATGCTGCGATTGTGGCGGGGCTGGGACTACTGTGCGCGGTTATCTTTATCAGCTTTATGGTGCAGAGCAGCGGTAAACGCTGGCCCACTGGCGTCATGCTGATGCTGGTGGTACTGTTTGCTTTCCTCTATTCCTGGCCGATTCAGGCGCTATTACCCACTTATCTGAAAACTGAGCTGGCCTACGATCCGCATACGGTGGCGAATGTCCTGTTCTTTAGCGGATTTGGCGCGGCGGTTGGTTGCTGCGTAGGCGGTTTTCTTGGCGACTGGCTGGGAACGCGTAAAGCATATGTCTGTAGCCTGCTGGCCTCGCAAATCCTCATTATTCCGGTCTTTGCGATTGGCGGCACAAACGTCTGGGTTCTGGGTCTGCTACTGTTTTTCCAACAGATGTTGGGGCAGGGGATTGCCGGGATTCTACCGAAACTGATCGGCGGTTACTTCGATACCGATCAGCGCGCGGCGGGGCTGGGCTTTACTTATAACGTCGGCGCGCTCGGCGGCGCGCTGGCACCGATCCTGGGAGCGCTGATCGCTCAACGTCTGGATCTGGGCACTGCGCTGGCATCGCTCTCTTTCAGCCTGACGTTTGTCGTGATCCTGCTTATTGGGCTTGATATGCCGTCTCGCGTACAGCGTTGGCTACGTCCGGAAGCGTTACGCACCCATGATGCTATCGACGACAAACCGTTCAGCGGAGCCGTACCGCTTGGCAGTGGTAAAGGTGCCTTTGTAAAAACGAAAAGTTAATCCGCTTGCCCGGTTTTAAACCGGGCAATATTTGTAAGGGAGTAGTATGTCGTTACTTGAACAACTGGATAAAAATATTGCCGCTTCTGGCGGCCTGATTGTCTCCTGCCAGCCCGTTCCGGGCAGTCCGCTGGATAAGCCGGAGATTGTAGCGGCAATGGCGTTGGCGGCGGAACAGGCGGGCGCGGTTGCGGTGCGTATTGAAGGCATAGACAACCTGCGTATGACCCGCTCGCTCGTTTCGGTACCCATTATCGGCATTATCAAACGCGATCTGGACGACTCTCCAGTGCGCATTACCCCTTTTCTCGACGATGTAGATGCGCTGGCGCAGGCTGGCGCAGCTATTATCGCCGTTGATGGAACCGCTCGGCAACGGCCGGTAGCCGTTGAGGCGTTGTTGGCGCGCATTCATCACCACCATCTACTGGCGATGGCCGACTGCTCATCCGTGGACGATGGTCTCGCCTGCCAACGGTTGGGCGCGGACATTATCGGCACGACAATGTCCGGCTACACCACCCCCGATACGCCGGAGGAACCCGATCTGCCCTTAGTCAAAGCGTTGCATGACGCCGGATGCCGGGTAATAGCCGAAGGGCGCTATAACTCGCCAGCACTGGCGGCGGAGGCGATCCGCTATGGCGCATGGGCGGTGACGGTGGGGTCCGCCATTACCCGTCTGGAACATATCTGTGGATGGTATAACGACGCATTAAAAAAGGCGGCGTCATGACTACGTTAGCAATCGATATTGGCGGTACTAAACTTGCCGCCGCGCTCATCGACAACAACTTGCGCATTAGCCAGCGTCGCGAGCTACCAACCCCCGCGAGCAAAACGCCGGATGCGTTACGTGAAGCATTAAAGGCGCTGGTTGAACCACTACGGGCAGAGGCGCGTCAGGTAGCGATAGCTTCTACCGGGATCATTCAGGAAGGGATGCTGCTGGCGCTAAACCCCCATAATCTGGGCGGCTTGCTACACTTTCCGTTAGTACAAACACTGGAAACGATCGCTGGCCTGCCGACGCTGGCGGTGAACGACGCGCAGGCGGCGGCCTGGGCGGAGTATCACGCGCTCCCTGATGATATCCGCGATATGGTATTTATCACCGTTTCAACCGGCGTTGGCGGCGGCGTTGTCTGCGACGGCAAGCTCCTTACCGGAAAAGGCGGTCTGGCCGGGCACCTGGGACACACCCTGGCGGACCCACACGGGCCCGTATGCGGCTGTGGACGCGTTGGCTGCGTAGAGGCCATCGCCTCTGGACGAGGGATGGCCGCGGCGGCGCGGGACGATCTGGCGGGATGCGACGCCAAAACCCTATTTATTCGCGCTGGCGAAGGTCATCAGCAGGCGCGACATCTGGTAAGCCAATCCGCGCAGGTAATAGCGCGGATGATCGCCGATGTGAAAGCGACTACCGACTGCCAGTGTGTGGTCATTGGCGGCAGCGTAGGGTTAGCTGAGGGATACCTGGAGCAGGTTCGCGCGTTTTTGATGCAAGAGCCTGCGCCTTATCACGTGGCGCTGAGCGCCGCTCGCTATCGGCATGACGCAGGATTATTAGGCGCTGCTTTGTTAGCTCAAGGAGACACATTATGATGATGGGGGAAGTACAGTCGTTGCCTTCTTGCGGGTTGCATCCGCGACTGCTGGATGCCTTGACTCTCGCGCTGGCGGCAAGGCCGCAGGAGAAAGCACCGGGGCGCTATGAATTGCAGGGCGACAATATCTTTATGAATGTAATGCAGTTAACGACGCAAATGCCGGCCGAGAAGAAAGCGGAATTGCATGAACAATACATTGATATTCAGCTACTACTAACCGGCGTCGAGCGTATTGCGTTTGGGATGTCCGGTGCCGCTCGCCAGTGCGAGGAGATGCACGTTGAAGAGGATTACCAGCTTTGTAGTCAAATTGTCGACGAGCAGACTATTACGCTGCAAGCGGGGATGTTTGCTGTGTTTATGCCGGGAGAACCGCATAAACCGGGATGTGCAGTGGGTGAGCCGGATGACATCAAGAAAGTGGTAGTGAAAGTACGCGCCAGTCTGCTGGCGGCCTGAATCTCTTGCCGGAGCAGTCTTCCGAACGCAGCCCCTTACGGGGCTGCGTGGTGAATGTGCCGGAGAGCGCGGGTATGACGGGTTAACGCTTAAACGTCACGGCTTCCGACTGGGTCAGGTGCAGCGTCGTCTGGCTCGGCACCGTCTCGGCAATTACCCGCCCGTGGCGAATCGAGTAACGGGCAGGCGTCTGGCGACGTACCGCGTCGAATCCATTCTCAGCGGGTAAGATAACCAGATTCGCGGCATTGCCGACGCTCAGACCGTAGTCCTGTAAATGCAGGGTTTTTGCGCTGTGGGTAGTGATCAGATTTAACCCGTCGTTGATTTGCCCATACCCCATCAACTGGCAAACGTGTAACCCCATATGCAACACCTGCAGCATATTTGCTGTGCCTAATGGATACCACGGGTCGAAGACGTCATCATGGCCAAAGCAGACGTTGATCCCCGCTTCCAGCATCTCTTTCACCCGCGTGACGCCACGACGTTTCGGGTAAGTGTCAAACCGCCCTTGCAGATGAATATTCACCAGCGGGTTGGCGACGAAGTTAATCCCCGACATTTTCAACAGGCGGAACAGGCGTGACGCATACGCGCCGTTGTACGAGTGCATAGCCGTGGTGTGGCTGGCGGTCACGCGCGCCCCCATGCCATCACGATGCGCCAGCGCCGCGACCGTTTCGACAAAGCGAGACTGCTCGTCATCAATTTCGTCGCAGTGCACATCGATCAAGCGATCGTATTTCTGCGCCAGTGCAAAGATTTTGTGCAGCGATTCAACGCCATATTCCCGCGTGAACTCAAAGTGCGGAATGGCGCCAATAACGTCAGCGCCCAAACGCACGGCTTCCTCTAACAGCGCTTCACCGTTGGGATAAGACAGAATACCTTCTTGCGGAAAGGCGACGATTTGCAGATCTACCCACGGCGCAACCTCTTGCTTCAGTTCCAGCATGGCTTTCAGCGCGGTGAGCGTAGGATCTGAAACGTCAACGTGAGTACGAACGTACTGGATGCCGTTAGCCATCTGCCATTTCAGGGTCTGCATCGCGCGCGCTTTCACATCTTCATGCGTGAGCATTGCTTTACGTTCTGCCCAGCGCTCAATCCCTTCAAACAGTGTGCCGGACTGGTTCCAGCTCGGTTCACCCGCCGTTTGCGTGGTATCCAGGTGGATATGTGGCTCAACAAACGGTGGAATAGCCAGACCGCCTTCGGCATCAAGCACTTCGCCCTGCGGTAACGATGCGGCTTCCTGAGGCTCAATCCGGCTAAAGCGCCCGTTTTCAATCGTAATCTGCCATAATCCTTCGTGTCCCTGCAGACGCGCCTGACGAATGGTGATGTTATTGTTCTGCATGGCTGACCTCTGGTGATTTAGCAAGGCTGCGGTTGAAAAGTGGATTCAGCAGGATATAGCTGAAGACGCCGCCGAGTACGGCGTTGACGGGCACAATACCAGGAACATAATGTCCGGCGGCGATGCCCAGCGCGACGGAAAGAATAGCAATCCAGTTAACGGGAATAAAGCGCACGGTGTTGAAGTCGGCATAGCGGCGACGGTTCAACAGATAGTCGGCAATAATCACTCCGCCAATCGGTGGGATGGCAGATGACAGGAACGTCAGCCAGCCGACAAAATTATTGTAAAGCCACAGCGCGCACACGGTACCGATAATCCCGTTCACCACCGACAGCGTACGGCTGGAAAGACCGGTAATATTGGCGAAGCCCAGACCCGATGCGTACAGCGCGTTATCGTTGGTGGTCCAGATATTCAGGCCAAGCACCACAATCGCGGGCAGCAGCAGCCCCTGCGCTATCATCACGTCAGAGATATCCGCCTGACCGACGGCGGCAGCGCCTGCCGCGCCAAAGATAAACATCAGCGAGTTGCCGAGGAAAAAAGCGACCATCGCAATCAGTACGGCGCTTTTGGCATGGCGCCCGAAGCGGACGAAGTCGGCGGTCAATGTACCGGCGCTGACAAACGAGCCCACCACCAGCGCCAGCGCGCTGGAAAAATCCAGCGGCGTCTGCGGCACTATCGTTTTTAAATGCTCCAGCCCACCCACGC
The DNA here is from genome assembly GCF_043357055.1 of Salmonella sp. SJTUF15570. Taxonomy (NCBI): domain Bacteria; kingdom Pseudomonadati; phylum Pseudomonadota; class Gammaproteobacteria; order Enterobacterales; family Enterobacteriaceae; genus Salmonella; species Salmonella sp. SJTUF15570. The sequence continues at coordinate 64,932 of NZ_JBEUKJ010000014.1, forward strand.
CGCTGATCGCCAGCCAGACGGAGTAGCTGCCCAGTATAACGATCGCGGGTACGGCAACGATAGACAAAATGGTCAACGCCGAGATGCCGAAAAAAATGGTCAGGGTCATCAGCAGACCCGAAACGGCAATCAGGATATTGGCATCAATGCCCGTCGCTTTACTGACCGGAATAGCGAACATCGCTACGCCAACGCCAAACCAGCCCACTTGAGTACCGCCTAACAGCAGCGAGGGAAGCCATGAGCCTTTAACGCCAAAGGAGTAACGTGCAAGGAGGTGGGTGGAGAGTCCGGTTTTTGCGCCGATGTAACCAAGAAATGCAGTGTAGATACCGAGGAGGAGATTACCGAAGAGAACTGCGAGGAAGAAATCATTATAAGAAAGACCGGTGCCGAGTGTCCCTCCGGTCCACATACTGGCGGAAAAAAACGTTAAACCCAACATGACAAACGTCAGTGGAATCACGCCCTTCCGCGCCGCCAGAGGGACGGGGCCCTGGCTATAATTGTTGTCCTGCGACACAACGCCTCCATGAATTTTGCCCAAAAAATCCGCCGCATAATATACAGTTCTCAGAATAAAGCAAACGTTTTCGTGTGATATTTTTTTGATAATTATTCATGGAATTAATGGTTCGTTAGTTTTTCTCCGTTGTCAGTGAACCACCGCGTGTGAGTTGAGTTTCCAGCATGGTTTGCGAACGAATAAGTTCGTCTGTGAGTAATTTTTCGTCAGGCAGCTGCACTTTGTACTCGCTCGCCATGATGGTGTTTGGCAGGCCAGTCAGCGCGTAATGCGCTTCCCCCGCGCCTTTCCCTGCGCACAAAACCAGGCCGACTGGCGGGTTTTCTCCGGGCATTGTCCAGTGCTCTTTGGCATAGTTCAGGTACATATTCATCTGCCCGGCATCCGCATAACCGAATTTGCCTACCTTCAGGTCAACAAGCAACAGGCAGCGCAAGCGACGATGGAAGAACAGCAGGTCGACGCGGAACCAGCTATCGTCTATGCGTAGTCGGCGTTGGCGGCCAACAAAAGCAAAATCGTCACCGAGCTCCAGCATAAAGTCCATCAGGTGGCTGAGCAGCGCGTCTTCGAGATCTGATTCGGAATATTCGTCCTTCAGGTTAAGAAATTCCAGAATGAACGGGTCGCGTATGGTTTGCTCCGGCAAAACGTTTGGCCCGGCGGGTGCAGGCTGCTGCAACATGGCGGATTTGTCGTGGGACAGTAGCGTTCGTTCGTAAAATTGAGTGGCGATTTGCCTGTCGAGCTGCCGTACGGACCAGCCGTTACGTAGCGTCTCTTTCTCGTAAAAAGTGCGGGCATCGGGATTTTTTACCGACAAGAGGCGGACATACGCTGACCAGGGGAGAGGGAATGTTTTGGCGAGCGGTATGAGATTTGAAGATTCCGCAGACAGTGTCTGCGGAATTTCAATATCTTGAAAACAAAGATAAAATGTACGAATTTGCCATAGGTTTCTGGTGGAAAAACCGCGCTTATAGCGCTGACTTAAATCTACCGATAATCGTTCGATAAGCTGAGTACCATAGGCCGCTCGCGCTTCTCCTCCCTGTTCAAATTCGACAATGCGTCGGCCAATTTCCCAGTAGGTGGCAGTCATAATGGCATTGATGCTGCGCACGGTCTCGGTACGTGCCGTATCGACCAGACGAATAATACCGTCATGAATTTGCTGATATTCATCAGACTGTGGCGCTAAAGTTGGATTCGTCATGTCATCCCTTACGTGATAGTTTCATTGTGAAATTAGAACGCTATCAATACGCTTCAGGCGTAAACGGATCAATCCATGAACGGATTTTACATGGCATTACATCTCGATTTACGAGCGGGTTTCCAGAATCGGCAGGAGAGATATTGAGGAGAGGAATATCGGCTCCCCAGCCATCAGCACAAGGCATCAACCGGGGAGCCGGAAGGGTTACACTTCGAGGTAGTTCATAATCCCGTCAGCCGCCTTACGGCCTTCGGCAATCGCCGTCACCACCAGATCGGAACCGCGCACGATGTCGCCACCGGCGAAGATTTTCGGGTTGCTGGTCTGGAAAGCATTATCGCTGCGTTCCGGCGCGATAATTCGTCCCTGCGAGTCCAGCTCCACGCTGTGTTTCGCCAGCCATTCCATGCTGTGTGGACGAAAACCAAACGCCATCACCACCGCATCAGCCGGAACCACATGCTCGGAACCGGCGACGATCTCCGCCCGTCGACGGCCTTGGGCATCCGGTTCGCCCATTTCAGTGCGCACCATTTTTACGCCGCTCACTTTGCCGTTGGCATTGACTTCAATGCCCAGCGGTTGAACGTTAAACTGAAACTCGACACCTTCCTCGCGCGCGTTCTTCACTTCGCGTCTGGAGCCCGGCATGTTCTCTTCATCACGACGATAAGCACAGGTTACGTGCGTTGCGCCCTGGCGTATGGAAGTGCGTACGCAGTCCATTGCGGTATCGCCGCCGCCCAGCACCACCACGCGTTTGCCTTCCATGCTGACATATGGTTCGTCGCTGGTTTCGCCAAACCCCATGATCTGCTTCGTATTGGCGATCAGGAACGGCAGAGCGTCGAAAACCCCGTCCGCATCTTCATTTTCCAGCCCGCCGCGCATCGACTGATAGGTGCCGACGCCAAGGAATACCGCATCGTAATCTTTCAGCAGATCTTCAAGCTGTACATCACGACCCACTTCGGTATTAAGTTTGAACTCAATACCCATGCCGGTGAAGATCTCGCGACGACGGGTCATCACCTCTTTTTCCAGTTTGAAAGCTGGAATACCGAAGGTCAGCAGGCCGCCGATTTCCGGATGGCGATCAAAGACCACCGCCTTCACGCCGTTGCGGGTCAGCACGTCGGCGCACGCCAGCCCTGCCGGACCTGCGCCGATAATCGCTACCCGTTTGTCCGTCTGGCGCACGCCGGTCATATCCGGGCGCCAGCCCATTTCAAACGCTTTATCGTTGATATAGCGCTCAATGTTACCGATGGTCACCGCGCCGAACTCATCGTGCAGCGTACAGGAGCCTTCGCACAGGCGGTCCTGCGGGCAGACGCGGCCACACACTTCCGGCAGGGTGTTGGTCTGGTGCGATAGCTCAGCCGCCTCAAAAATACGCCCTTCGTTAGCCAGTTTCAGCCAGTTCGGGATGTAGTTATGTACCGGACATTTCCACTCGCAGTAGGGGTTACCGCAGGACAAACAGCGATCCGCCTGGGCTTTCGCCTGACCTTCAGAAAACGGTTCGTAGATTTCAACAAACTCGATCTTACGGATCTTCAGCGGTTTCTTCGGCGGATCAACGCGCTGCAGGTCGATAAATTGATAAACATTCTGGCTCATTTCAATTCCTTACTGCGCCTGCACGCGCAATTCTGCCGCACTACGACTACGGTGGCCCAACAGGGCTTTGACATCGCTGGACTTGGGCTTCACTAACGCGAATTGGGTTGAGAAGCTTGACCACCTGGACAGGATCTCTTCGCCGCGTTGCGAACCAGTATGTTGCACGTGCTCGGTGATCAGGCCGCGCAGATGCTCTTCGTGGATAGCCAGCGAATCAACGTCCAGTACTTCTACCAGTTCCGGGTTCACGCGTTTACGGAATTCGCCATCTTCGTCCAGCACATAGGCGAAGCCGCCGGTCATCCCCGCGCCGAAGTTAACGCCGGTTTTACCCAACACGCAGACGATGCCGCCGGTCATGTATTCACAGCCGTTGTCGCCGATGCCCTCTACTACGGTAATCGCCCCGGAGTTACGCACGCCGAAACGTTCGCCCGCGCGGCCCGCCGCGTACAGACGGCCACCGGTGGCTCCATACAGGCAGGTGTTGCCGATAATGCTGGCTTTATGGCTGAGGAAGGCGGAACCTACCGGTGGTCTGATGGCGATCAAACCACCTGCCATACCTTTACCGACATAGTCGTTGGCATCGCCAGTCAGATATAACTCTACGCCGCCCGCGTTCCACACGCCAAAGCTCTGGCCTGCGGTACCGCTGAAGTGCGCTTTAATCGGATCGGAAGCCAGCCCCTGATCGCCGTGGGTCTGTGCGATGTAGCCGGAAAGCGACGCGCCGACGGAACGATCGGTGTTGCGGATGTCGAACCAGAAGGTTTTGCTCTGGCGCGCATCGACAAACGGCTTCGCCTGCTGCAACAGTTGCGCATTCAGCACGCCGTTATCAAACGGCGGGTTATTCTCGGTGCAGTACAGCGCTTTACCCGGATGAGGTTCAGCGGTTTCCAGTAGACGAGACAGCGCCAGCTTCTGCTGTTTAGCGGTGAAGCCCTCCAGCTCTTTCAGCAGGTCGGTGCGGCCAATCAAATCCACCAGGCGGGTCACGCCAAGCGAAGCCATCAGCTCGCGCACTTCGCGGGCGATAAATTCAAAGTAGTTGGTTACTTTGAACGGCAGGCCGTGATAGTGGTTCTTACGCAGTTTTTCATCCTGCGTCGCCACGCCGGTTGCGCAGTTGTTCAGATGGCAAATGCGCAGGTATTTACAGCCCAGCGCCACCATCGGGCCGGTGCCGAAGCCGAAACTTTCCGCACCGAGAATCGCCGCTTTAATGATGTCGACGCCGGTTTTCAGACCGCCGTCCACCTGCAGACGAATCTTGTGACGCAGACCGTTGGCGACCAGCGCCTGCTGGGTTTCAACAAGTCCGAGTTCCCACGGACAGCCCGCATATTTCACCGAAGAGAGCGGGCTGGCGCCGGTACCGCCGTCGTAACCGGCGATGGTGATCAGATCCGCATAGGCTTTCGCCACGCCGGTCGCGATGGTGCCGACGCCCGGTTCGGACACCAGCTTCACGGAGATCATCGCCTTCGGGTTGACCTGTTTGAGGTCGAAAATGAGCTGCGCTAAGTCCTCGATAGAGTAAATATCGTGGTGCGGCGGCGGGGAGATCAGCGTCACGCCCGGCACTGAATAACGCAGTTTAGCGATATACGGAGTGACTTTATCCCCCGGTAACTGACCGCCTTCGCCCGGTTTCGCGCCCTGCGCGACTTTAATCTGAATCACATCGGCATTGACCAGGTAGGCCGGCGTCACGCCAAAGCGACCGGAGGCCACCTGTTTGATACGCGACACTTTATTGGTGCCGTAGCGCGCCGGGTCTTCGCCGCCTTCGCCGGAGTTGGAGTTGCCGCCGAGGCTGTTCATCGCTTCCGCCAGCGCTTCGTGCGCTTCCGGACTTAATGCGCCGATAGACATGGCTGCGGTATCAAAGCGTTTAAACAGCTCACTGGCGGGCTCAACCTCGTCGATAGTCACCGCCTCGCCGTCTGGATGTATCGCCAGCAGATCGCGCAGCGTTGCCGCCGGACGCTCATTGACCAGCTTGGCGTATTCCTGATAATCGCTGTACTCGCCGCTCTGTACCGCCTGTTGCAGGGTACGCACGACATCCGGGTTATAGGCGTGATATTCGCCGCCGTGGACGTACTTCAGCAGGCCGCCCGGGCTAATGGGTTTGCGCGCCAGCCAGGCGCGTTTGGAGAGATTCAGCAGATCCTGCTGGAAGTCATCAAAGCTCGCGCCGCCGATACGGCTGACCACGCCCTGGAAGCACAGGTTTACCACATCATCGTGCAGCCCGACCGCTTCAAACAGTTTGGAGCAGCGGTAAGAGGCAATGGTCGAAATGCCCATTTTGGACATAATCTTGTACAGCCCCTTGTTGATGCCGTTACGGTAGTTCTGCATCACGGTACGGTAGTTTTTAGCGATGGCCTGGGTATCAATCAGACGCCCCAGCGTTTCGTAGGCCAGGTACGGATAGATGGCCGTTGCGCCAAAGCCGAGCAGTACCGCAAAGTGGTGCGGATCGCGGGCGCTTCCGGTTTCTACGATGATGTTAGCGTCGCAGCGCAGGCTTTGTTCCACCAGACGCGTTTGCACCGCGCCCACCGCCATCGGCGCGGGCACCGGCAGGCGATTCTTACCGATATTGCGATCCGAGAGGACCAGCAGCACGGTGCCGTTGCGCACCATCTGTTCCGCTTTATCGCACAGCGCCTTAACCGTCGCGTCCAGTGTGGTTTCGGTGACATCAAAGGTAATGTCAAGCCAGTCGGCGCGGTAGTGATGCTCGCTCATGGTAGTGAGCTGTTTGAAATCGGAGTACAGCAGAATTGGCGATTTAAAACTCAGGCGATGGGCCTGACCTTCCGCTTCGCAGAAGACGTTCATTTCGCGACCGATGCTGGTGGCGAGCGACATGACGTGCGCTTCACGCAGCGGGTCGATAGGCGGGTTAGTGACCTGCGCGAACTGCTGGCGGAAGTAGTCGTAAATAATACGCGGCTGGCTGGAGAGCACGGCAAAGGGGGTATCGTCGCCCATTGAACCGACGGCTTCCTGGCCGTTTTCGCCCAACACGCGGATAACCGAGTCCAGCTCTTCGGCGCTGTAGTTAAACTGTTTCTGATAGCTGGCGAGCAGGTCATCGTCCAGCTCGCGGCTACCGACTTCTTCATCAGGCAACTCTTCAAACGGCACCAGACGGCGAACATTCTTTTCCATCCACGCTTTATACGGATGGCGGCTTTTCAGATCGTCATCGGTTTCCGCGGAATGCAGAATACGTCCGCCGCGGGTGTCGATCACCATCAGCTCGCCTGGGCCGACGCGGCCTTTCTCGACCACTTCATCCGGCTGATAGTCCCAGATACCGACTTCGGAGGCGCAGGTGATCAGCTTGTCTTTGGTAATGACATAGCGTGCCGGGCGCAGGCCGTTACGGTCAAGGTTACAGGCGGCGAAGCGCCCGTCGGACATCACGATGCCTGCCGGTCCGTCCCACGGCTCCATATGCATGGAGTTAAAGTCAAAGAAGGCGCGCAGATCCTGGTCCATATCGGGGTTGTTCTGCCAGGCGGGCGGCACCAACAGGCGCATGGCGCGGATAATGTCCATCCCGCCTGCCAGCAGCAGTTCCAACATGTTGTCCAGCGAGCTGGAATCCGAACCGGTTTCGTTAACAAACGGCGCAGCGGACTGTAAATCCGGGATCAGCGGCGTCTGGAATTTATAGGTACGGGCGCGCGCCCACTGGCGGTTGCCGGTGATGGTGTTAATCTCGCCGTTATGCGCCAGGTAGCGGAACGGCTGCGCCAGCGGCCAACGCGGCACGGTGTTAGTGGAAAAGCGCTGGTGGAACAGGCAGATGGCCGATTCCAGACGCAGATCCGCAAGATCCAGGTAGAAGCGCGGCAGATCCGCCGGCATACACAGACCTTTATAAATGTTGACCAGGTTCGACAGGCTGCATACGTAGAAATCTTTGTCGTCCTGCAGGCGTTTTTCAATGCGTCGGCGGGCGATAAACAGACGGCGCTCCATATCACGCGGACGCCAGCCTGCCGGAGCGTTGACAAAAATCTGCTCAATACGCGGCAGAGAGGAGAGGGCGATTTCACCGAGCACGCCTTCATTGGTTGGCACATCGCGCCAGCCGACAATCGACAGGGTTTCCTGCTGTAATTCTTCTTCGACAATATGGCGTGACGCGGCGGCCAGTTCAGGATCTTTATTCAAAAAGATCATCCCGACGGCGTAGTTTTTGGCTAAGCGCCAGCCGCGCTCTTCGGCCACGATGCGAAAGAAACGGTCAGGTTTTTGTAACAGCAAGCCGCAACCGTCGCCGGTTTTACCGTCGGCAAGGATCGCGCCACGGTGCTGCATCCGGGCCAGCGCGTGTATGGCGGTACGCACTACCTTGTGGCTAGGTTCGCCTTCTATGTGGGCGATCAGGCCGAAACCACAGTTATCCTTCTCAAGGGATTTATCGTACAACATATCAGTGAACCTCCCCAGGCTCTACGGGACGCTCTCCCAACCGACGGCGCGCGGGCACAGCAAGAGCATGGCGACGGGGCTGGCGCATCATACGCTTACCTCGCATTCGCCCTCTTTGTGTCCTTTGCGCATTGGTAAATACGGTTAAGAGGGAATCTCAATTACTGCATAAATATGATGAGCAGACGGCTCATCCAGAAAGCTTCCAGCGGATCCCCAACTTATCGGGAATCCACACCCAGGTCAAATGGCAAACTGATTTATGCAAAAGTGTGCTGTAGCACAGATAACTTTTTGAATCTGTTGAAATTAAAAGGTTTTTTATAGAAGGGCTGCTAATACGGAGCGGCAGAAAGCCTGTGATCTGTCTCACTATAAGAGCCGCTCGCCAGGCATTATCTGACCTTGCTTTTTCAAAAATCTTGGCATTTTATGCTGTTTTAAGCGTGAGCAGTATTGAATGCTACTGTTTTTATCGATGACCCAGCAAACGCTGAAAAAAGAGGGGAATATCAGGAAAAATCATCAGCGGGATTATGAATGAAATATCGTTTATTTTGCTTGATTATGCAATGGATAAAAGCCTTCCGGGACGATTGATCCAGGTCATCGCCAAAGGAGACTAAAAATGGCAGGCTTTGGCCTCTTTTTAAGAGGCGGTCTATCAGATTATGCAGTTACAGAAATTAGTCAATATGTTTGGTGGGGATCTTTTACGTCGGTATGGGCAAAAGGTTCATAAGCTGACGCTTCATGGCGGTTTTAGCTGCCCTAATCGCGACGGCACCATCGGGCGTGGCGGTTGCACCTTCTGTAATGTCGCCTCTTTTGCCGATGAGGCGCAGCAGCAGCATTCGATTGCCGAGCAGCTTGCGCATCAGGCGCATCTGGTGAACCGCGCTAAACGCTATTTGGCCTATTTCCAGGCCTACACCAGCACCTTTGCGGAAGTGCAGGTGCTGCGTTCCATGTATCAACAGGCGGTCAGCCAGGCCAGTATCGTCGGGTTATGCGTCGGTACGCGTCCGGATTGCGTCCCGCAGTCAGTAGTAGATTTACTGTGTGAATATAAAGATCAAGGCTACGAGGTGTGGCTGGAACTGGGATTGCAAACCGCGCACGATAAAACCCTGCACCGAATTAACCGCGGGCATGACTTCGCCTGCTATCAGCGTACCACCCGGATTGCCCGGGAGCGCGGGCTGAAAGTGTGCGCGCATCTGATTGTGGGGCTGCCGGGCGAAGGGCAGGCAGAATGCCTGCAAACCATGGAGCGTGTGGTGGAGACGGGCGTTGACGGTATTAAACTGCATCCGCTGCATATTGTGAAAGGCAGTACGATGGCCAAAGCCTGGGAAGCGGGGCGGCTGAACGGCATCGAACTGGACGACTACACGCTAACGGCAGGTGAGATGATTCGTCATACGCCGCCGGAGGTAATTTATCACCGAATTTCAGCCAGCGCTCGCCGTCCGACGCTGCTTGCCCCGCTGTGGTGCGAGAATCGCTGGACGGGGATGGTTGAGCTGGACAAATACCTGAATGAGCATGGCGTACAGGGCTCTGCGCTGGCCCGTCCCTGGATACCACCTGTAGCGTAGCGTGATGAGGGGCGCTACGCATATTTCGCACAATATTCAACGCGGTTCCCATAATTGGGTATTATGTGCGAAGTTGTGGTGAAGGAATCCTCTATGAAGCAAATTCGTATGCTGGCGCAATACTATGTCGACCTGATGATGAAATTGGGTCTGGTGCGCTTTTCCATGCTCCTGGCGTTGGCATTGGTGGTGCTGGCGATTGTCGTGCAGATGGCGGTGACCATGGTACTGCATGGTCAGGTTGAAAGTATCGACGTTATTCGTTCCATCTTTTTTGGCCTGTTAATTACGCCCTGGGCGGTCTATTTCTTATCCGTTGTTGTTGAACAACTGGAAGAGTCAAGGCAGCGACTGTCGCGTCTGGTGCAAAAGCTGGAGGAGATGCGCGAGCGCGATCTCAAGCTTAACGTACAGTTGAAGGACAATATTGCCCAGCTTAATCAGGAAATTGCCGATCGCGAAAAAGCGGAAGCGGAGCTGCAAGAGACATTTGAACAGCTAAAAGTAGAAATTAAAGAGCGTGAAGAAGCGCAAATCCAGCTAGAACAGCAATCCTCTTTTCTGCGCTCCTTTCTGGACGCCTCGCCGGATTTGGTTTTTTATCGTAATGAGGATAAAGAATTTTCCGGCTGTAACCGCGCAATGGAATTGCTAACCGGCAAGAGCGAAAAACAGCTGGTGCATTTGAAGCCGGAAGATGTGTACTCTCCCGAAGCGGCGGAGAAAGTCATTGAAACCGACGAAAAAGTATTCCGCCATAACGTCTCCCTGACCTACGAACAGTGGCTGGATTACCCGGACGGACGAAAGGCCTGCTTTGAAATTCGTAAAGTGCCTTATTACGACCGTGTCGGTAAACGTCATGGCCTGATGGGATTTGGTCGTGATATTACCGAACGTAAGCGTTATCAGGACGCGCTGGAACGCGCCAGCCGCGACAAGACCACATTTATCTCTACCATCAGTCATGAGCTGCGCACCCCGCTTAACGGCATCGTCGGTTTAAGCCGCATCCTGCTGGATACCGATCTCACCGCCGAACAGGAAAAATACCTTAAAACAATCCATGTCTCCGCCGTGACGTTAGGAAATATTTTCAATGATATCATTGACATGGATAAGATGGAGCGGCGTAAGGTTCAGCTTGATAACCAACCGGTTGATTTCACCAGCTTTATGGCCGATCTGGAAAACCTTTCCGGTTTGCAGGCGCAGCAAAAAGGGCTACGTTTTGTGCTTGAGCCGACGCTGCCGCTGCCGCACAAAGTCATTACCGACGGAACGCGTCTGCGCCAGATTTTATGGAATTTGATCAGCAATGCGGTGAAATTTACTCAGCAGGGCCAGGTGACGGTGCGGGCGCGCTATGATGAAGGCGACATGCTGCACTTTGAAGTGGAAGATTCCGGGATCGGCATTCCGCAGGATGAGCAGGATAAAATTTTCGCCATGTATTATCAGGTGAAAGACAGTAACGGCGGCAAACCGGCAACGGGGACCGGTATCGGGCTGGCGGTCTCCCGTCGGCTGGCGAAAAATATGGGCGGCGATATTACCGTTTCCAGTCTGCCGGGCAAAGGATCGACCTTTACGCTAACGGTTCATGCGCCAGCGGTGGCGGAAGAGGTGGAGGACGCCTTTGATGAAGATGACATGCCGCTGCCCGCGCTGCATGTTCTGCTGGTCGAAGATATTGAACTGAACGTGATCGTGGCGCGTTCGGTACTGGAAAAACTGGGTAACAGCGTGGATGTCGCGATGACCGGCAAGGCGGCGCTGGAGATGTTCGCGCCGGGCGAATATGACCTGGTCTTACTGGATATTCAACTACCGGATATGACGGGGCTGGATATTGCCAGAGAACTGACCCGTCGCCACACGCGGGAAGATTTACCGCCGCTGGTAGCGCTTACGGCTAACGTTCTGAAAGATAAAAAAGAGTATCTGGACGCTGGTATGGACGATGTGCTGAGTAAGCCGCTGTCGGTGCCGGCCTTAACCGCGATGATTAAAAAATTCTGGGATGCCACCGATAAAGAGGAGAGTACCGTGACGCCTGAAGAGAGCGATAAAGCGCAAGCGCTGCTGGATATCCCGATGCTGGAACAATACATCGAGTTGGTTGGGCCTAAATTGATCACTGACGGTCTCGCGGTATTTGAAAAAATGATGCCTGGCTATTTAAGCGTGCTGGAGTCCAATCTGACGGCGCGTGACAAAAAAGGCGTCGTTGAGGAAGGGCATAAGATTAAAGGCGCCGCCGGTTCGGTAGGGCTGCGTCATCTGCAACAGCTTGGCCAGCAAATCCAGTCGCCGGATCTTCCCGCCTGGGAAGATAATGTCGCGGAATGGATTGAAGAGATGAAGCAGGAGTGGCAGCACGATGTCGCGGTGCTGAAAGCCTGGGTGGCAAACGCGGAAAAAAAATGACCCCGGTTTGACCGGGGTGCGCGAATACTGCGCCAACACCAGGGAAATCGTGGCTGCGCCGTGCTTATTATGATGATGTCAAAGGCGCAGTCCTGTTTTCAGGCCGCACGCAGTTAAGATAGCAAATCCTAAATGATTTGTTACATGAATCATTTAAATGTGTGAAGCGTAGCATTTTAATCAAAATTATTAATGGGCTTGAGTCGGTTGCAGGAGGATGTTCACCATGAAAAAAATTGGCGTAGTGCTCAGCGGATGCGGCGTCTATGACGGCGCCGAAATTCATGAGGCCGTTCTGACGCTGTTGGCCATTGCCCGCAGCGGCGCGCAGGCTGTCTGCTTCGCGCCGGATAAACCACAAGCGGATGTTATTAATCACCTGACCGGCGAAGCGATGGCGGAAACGCGTAACGTCCTGATTGAGGCGGCGCGTATTACGCGGGGCGATATTCGTCCCCTGTCCCAGGCTCAACCAGAGGAACTGGATGCGCTCATTGTGCCTGGTGGTTTCGGCGCGGCGAAGAACCTGAGTAATTTCGCCAGCCAGGGGAGCGAATGCCGGGTGGATAGCGATGTCGTCGCGCTGGCGAAGGCCATGCACCAGTCCGGCAAGCCGCTGGGATTCATCTGTATCGCGCCCGCAATGTTGCCGAAAATCTTTGACTTCCCGCTACGTCTGACAATAGGGACGGATATTGATACCGCTGAAGTACTTGAAGAGATGGGGGCCGAACACGTACCTTGCCCGGTTGATGATATCGTTGTGGACGAGGATAACAAGGTCGTGACCACCCCTGCCTATATGCTGGCGCAGGATATCGCCCAGGCGGCAAGCGGCATTGATAAATTAGTGTCGCGCGTGCTGGTTCTGGCGGAATGAGCAAACGACGCATCGCGCCGTTAACGTTTTTGCGCCGTCTACTTTTACGTATCCTTGCTGCGCTCGCCGTCTTTTGGGGCGGCGGCATTGCGCTGTTTAGCGTGGTTCCGGTGCCTTTTTCGGCGGTGATGGCGGAACGGCAGATTAGCGCCTGGCTCGGCGGAGAGTTCGGTTATGTGGCGCATTCTGACTGGGTCAGTATGGCGGATATCTCGCCGTGGATGGGGCTGGCGGTAATTGCGGCGGAAGACCAGAAGTTCCCTGAGCACTGGGGCTTTGATGTTCCGGCGATTGAAAAAGCGCTGGCGCATAATGAGCGGAATGAGAGCCGTATTCGCGGCGCCTCTACGCTTTCGCAGCAAACGGCGAAAAATCTCTTTTTATGGGATGGACGCAGTTGGCTGCGCAAAGGTCTGGAGGCCGGGCTAACGCTGGGTATTGAAACTGTCTGGAGCAAAAAGCGCATTCTCACGGTTTATCTGAATATCGCGGAGTTTGGCGATGGTATTTTCGGCGTGGAGGCTGCGGCGCAACGGTATTTTCATAAACCTGCCAGTCGCTTGAGTATGTCTGAAGCCGCGTTGCTGGCGGCGGTATTGCCAAATCCGTTACGCTATAAGGCGAATGCGCCTTCCGGCTATGTGCGTAGCCGGCAGGCGTGGATTATGCGCCAGATGCGCCAACTGGGCGGGGAATCTTTTATGACGCGCAACCAGCTTAATTAATTTTGTCGAATGGCGGCGCGAACGCCTTATCTGGCCTGCGATCTGTGTCGTCCAGGCCTGATAAGCACAGGCCATTAAGCTTCGTGAGAAGTAAGCGCCAGCCGTTTCTTGTCTTTTGGCTGCGCGTCCCTCTCCAGGGCAACGGCCAGCGCAGGCTGGGCGATAAACCGCTGCCACACTCTCTCCAGTTTGCGTTCACAGCACCATGTTGACCAGGTCGCCAGCGGGATAAAGGTACTTTCCCCCAGATTGTCGCAAACCACCGGAACCACTTCTGACTCGCTGATACGCTGGCACAGGATATTTTGCGGCTTCAGCGACATCGTCACAATATGGTTATCCAGCAGGTAACGTTTCAGTTTTTTCAGTAGCCGCCGCAGGACAGCGACATCCTCTTCATAACGACATTGCGCGGCGAACTCGGTCAGGGTAATAGAGGGCGCGCCGTTGAAATCGGTAATCATGTCGTAGACATAGCCGGTGCCGCAATCGGTTTCTACCGTGCCGTAATAACGGGGGATAGCGCTCCAGTCCGTCAGGTAGCGGGACAGATGCGCATAGTAGCTCAGTTCACGCCGAATCTCTTTATCACCGCCGTGGTCACGGTTGTAAATAACTTTTATGCAACGCCGGGCATTATCCGGATGCGTATAGCATTTACGATGTCGACCAGCGCCCAGCGGAGTCTGTTCGGATAAAAGGATCATGGCAAGTCCTGGAAAAATTTATTCACATAAATTTAGTATGGACAAAGAACTTAAACAAAACCTAAACGAAATTTTTTAAGGTTTTCTTAATGTTTTTATGCATAGGTAAAGCGCACGAAATGTACAAATCTTACGAAAGGGTGGGGCTGCGGGACAAGTGGCAGGCAGGCGTAACACGCCCGGTTTTGGGGTGACTGTCATCAAATACCGGGACGGCGTTGGGGGAAAATAGGGTATAGAGGGGGAGGTTTAGTCTTCGTCAAAGCCGGAATTGAACAGCGCGATAACCGCCGCCAGCGCTTCAACTTCTTGCGGGCCGGTGGCTTCAATTTCGATCTGACGCCCTTTGGCGGAGTCGAGCATTAACAGCGCGATGACGCTGTTTGCTTCCGCTTCGGTGCCTTCGTCATTGCGTAATAGCACCTCGGCGTCAAAACCCTGCATCAGTTCGAAAAGCTTCATGGCAGGCCGGGCATGCATGCCCAGCTTATTGGTGACTTCAACAGTTTGCTTTACGGTCATGTTTTGCGTTTTTCCAGCGTGCGATGGCGAGACTGGACATTTTTACCGCGCGAGCGGAAGTAGTCTGCCAGCTGTTCTGCAATATACACCGAACGGTGTTTCCCGCCGGTACAACCGATAGCGACGGTAAGGTAGCTGCGGTTGTTGGTCTCCAGCATCGGTAACCATAGCTCAAGATAGCTGCGAGTCTGATAGATAAAATTGTGAACTTCTGTGTGTCGGTCAAGAAACGCGGCTACCGGCTTATCAAGCCCGGTCATGGGGCGCAGTTTTGGATCCCAGTGCGGGTTGGGCAGAAAGCGGACATCAAACACATAGTCCGCATCAATCGGGATACCATGTTTAAAGCCGAAGGACTCAAATACCATCGTCAGTTCACGCTCGCGTTTGCCCAACAGCCGGGTACGCAGCATCTCCGCCAGCTCATGGACGGACATTTCTGAAGTGTCGACGATCAGATCCGCACGTGAGCGTAACGGCTCCAGCAAGTCACTCTCTTTATCGATCGCACTCTCTAAAGAAAGATTTTTGCTGGAAAGCGGATGCAAACGGCGCGTGTCGCTGTAGCGGCGAATCAAGGTATTGCGGTCGGCGTCAAGAAACAGCAATTGCGGCGAGAAAGCGCCAGGCAGATTATTCATCGCCTGTTCAAAAATCTCAGGTGATTCAGGCATATTGCGCACATCAATGCTGACGGCGGCGGAAATCTGGCGATCGGCCAGCGTTCGCGCCAGATCGGGCAACAGCACGACGGGGAGGTTATCCACGCAGTAAAATCCCATATCTTCCAGCGCGCGCAGAGCGACAGATTTACCTGATCCGGAACGCCCGCTGACGATCATCAGTACCATGTACCGTTTCTCCTCACAACGACAGAAATAAATGCCATTGAGTTGTTATGCCTCATTCTGCTCACCTTCGGTGTCAGTAATGATTTGATACAGCTCTTCATCATTCAGCGCCGCGCGCAGGCGGCGGCAGATCGTTTTATCCGCCAGACGTTTCGCCACCAGCGACAGCGTGTGCAGATGCGTTTTAGTTTGATCGGCGGGCACCAGCAGGGCGAAGAGGAGATCGACCGGCTGGTTATCGATGGCGTCGAACGCGATTGGCGTTTCGAGCTGAACGAACACGCCGACGGCGCGTAAGGTATCTTCTTCCAGTTTCCCGTGCGGGATGGCGATACCATTACCAATACCGGTACTGCCCATTTTTTCGCGTGTCAGAATGGCTTCAAACACGACCTGAGGAGGTAAACTGAGCTGTTTTGCCGCCAGTTCGCTGATGATTTCCAGCGCGCGTTTCTTACTCTGACAATGAACGCCGCTACGCGTACACTCCTGGTTAAGTACACTGCTCAGTTGTAGAGTCGTATCGTTATTTATCATAATTTCACCTAAGAACCTGTCCTGTCAGGTTGATGGCCAGGTTCGGAGCGCTAACTGTACAAATGGCCCGTTGTGTCACACAACAGGCCGTCCTGCACTGGCTAACTGCCCGGACAATTAGTGTTGTTTCAGTTTATCTTTATGCCTGGTTAACTGCCTTGCCAGTTTATCAATCAAGCCGTCAATGGCGGCATACATATCCTGGCCTTCCGCGCTGGCGTGAATTTCGCCGCCGTTAACGTGTAGCGTCGCATCCGAGATGTGCGTGACCTTCTCCACTTTCAACACCACGTATACCTGATTAATCCGCTCAAAATACTGTTCAAGTTTGGCGAATTTTGTCGTCACAAATTCACGCAGGGCTTCAGTAATTTCGACATTATGTCCGGTGATATTGAGCTGCATAGTGTCTTCCTTATCGGTTGGGTCAAACCAGCTGTTTGCGTTGGTTTGACGGCGGAATGGATAAAGACTCTCGGTACTTCGCAACAGTGCGGCGCGCCACCATGATACCTTGTTCTGACAGCAGAGAGGTTAACTTGCTGTCGCTCAGTGGTTTCGCGGGGTTTTCCGCCGCAATTAACTTCTTCACCAGCGCGCGAATCGCGGTGGAAGAGGCTTCGCCTCCGCCTTCGGTATTGACGTGGCTGGAAAAGAAATATTTGAGTTCAAAAATACCGCGCGGGCTGTGCAAATACTTCTGCGTGGTCACGCGGGATATAGTGGATTCGTGCATCTCGACGGCCTGGGCGATATCCGCCAGTACCATCGGTTTCATATATTCTTCGCCCTGTTCAAAAAAGGCTTGCTGTTGCTCGACGATGCAGCGACTGACGCGCAGCAGCGTGTCGTTACGGCTTTCAAGGCTTTTTATCAGCCATTTCGCATCCTGTAAATTACTGCGGATGAACTGGCTGTCGGCATCGTTGCGCGCGCTATTGCACATGGCGGCATAGTGCTGGTTAATCTGTAAACGGGGAATACTGTCGCTATTAAGCTCCACCGTCCAGCGACCGTTATGCTTGCGTACCAGCACATCCGGGATAACGTACTCCGGCTCGCCGGTCTGGATCGATTGACCGGGTCTGGGATCGAGCGACTGAATCAGGTTTACCGCCTCTTTCAGCACCTCTTCTTTCAGTCGGGTAACGCGCATCAACGTGCGGAAATCGTGGTTGGCCAGCAGATCAAGATGATCGCAGATAATAAGCCGCGCCTCTTCCAGCCACGGCGTGGATTTGTCGAATTGTGAAAGCTGGATCAGCAGACAGTCGCGAAGATCTTTTGCCGCGACGCCTACCGGATCAAAACGCTGAATACGCTTCAGGACGGCTTCGACCTCATCGAGATCCACCTCTACATCGCCCATGCTTTCGCGAATTTCGTCCAGGGATACGGTGAGATAGCCGGTATCATCTACCGCATCGACAATGGATGTCGCAATAGCGCGATCGGTGTCCGAGAAGGGCGTTAGCTCAACCTGCCACATCAGATAATCCTGCAACGACTGCGTCGTTTCGCCCTGATAGACGGGCAGCTCATCGTCGATATAATCGCCGCTGGGGCCGGATGGCGTCCCGGCGGTGTAAATTTCATCCCAACTGGCGTCAAGCGGCAGCTCTTCCGGCATCTCTTTTTGTTCGAGCGCGTCGGCGGTATCGAGAGGATCGTTATCCTGAGGTTGCTGAGTGTCGATTTCGTCATGAAGATCGGTTTGCTCAAGCAGCGGGTTATTTTCCAGCGCTTGCTGGAGTTCCTGCTGAAGTTCCAGCGTAGACAACTGCAACAGACGGATGGCCTGTTGTAGCTGAGGCGTCATCGCCAGTTGTTGGCTAAGCCTGAGTTGCAAACCTTGCTTCATATTCAGAGTCGTTTTCTCCCGCTAGAGCAGCATAGCCCTCTACCCTATCAGAGTCTGAAGTCTTCCCCAAGATATACACGCTTAACGTGTTCGTCTTGCAGGATTTCTGTCGGCGTACCGTGGGCAATAAGGTGGCCCTGGCTCACGATATAGGCGCGTTCACAGACTGCCAGCGTCTCACGGACGTTATGGTCGGTGATCAGCACGCCGAGCCCACTATCGCGCAGATGCTCGATAATGCGTTTTATGTCGATAACGGAAATCGGGTCGACGCCGGCAAAGGGTTCATCCAGCAGGATAAATTTGGGATTAGCGGCCAACGCGCGGGCTATTTCTACACGACGGCGTTCACCACCGGACAGCGCCTGTCCCATGCTGTCGCGCAGATGCTCGATATGAAACTCTTCCATCAGCTCGTTGGCGCGGTCTTCTCGCTGTTCTGCGGTCAAATCGTCACGAATTTGCAGTACCGCCATCAGGTTATCAAATACGCTGAGACGGCGGAAAATAGAGGCTTCCTGCGGCAAATAGCCGATACCGCGGCGCGCGCGCGCGTGCAGCGGCAGCAGACTGATATCTTCATCATCGATGATGATATTGCCCGCGTCACGCGGCACGATACCGACGACCATATAAAAGGTGGTGGTTTTACCCGCGCCGTTTGGACCGAGCAGCCCGACAATCTCCCCGGAGTTAACGGTCAGACTGACATCTTCCACTACGCGACGGCCTTTATAGGCCTTCGCCAGATTCTTTGCAGTTAATGTTGCCATAACGAATTAGTTACTCTTCTTTTGCGCCGGAGTCTGGCCTTTGTTTTTGTCTTGCAACTGCGACGGCACCAGAACGGTGGTGACGCGTTTGCCTTTCTCGCTGAAGGCCTGCATTTTCTGCTCTTTCACCAGGTAGGTGATTTTGTCGCCGGTAATGTTGCTGTCAAGCTGCTCCAGATAAGCGTTGCCGGTCAGCACCACAAAATCTTTTGCCAGCTCGTAATGCATATGGGAAGCGTGGCCTTTCACCGGCTTACCGTTGTCCTGCATCTGGTAGAAGGTGGCCGGATTGCCGTAACCGTCGATCACCTCTTTCCCCTGTTCGCCGCCAGGGCGGGTAACCACGACTTTATCGGCGTTGATCTTAATCGTGCCCTGGGTCATTACCACGTTGCCCGTAAAGGTCACGACGTTGCCTTGCATATCCAGCGACTGTTGATCCGAGTCAATATGAATAGGCTGTTCGGTATCGCCCGTGACGGCGAAGGCCGGAATGCTGGCGGCCAGCAGCGAGCCGGCAAGCATAAGATTAAGGCTGAGTTTGTTTGTTTTGAATTTCATAAGAGGTTCTAACCTTTTCAATCAGCTCGGCGTTCTTGCTGCGTAAGTTACCGCGCATTTTCAGTCCGCTGGAGTTAAATGTTGTGCCGTATAACGTCACCAGATCGTTCGAGGTAACATCCTGCGTCACCAGATTAATCTGCGCGTTATCGGTGGTAATTCTGCGTAATTGAGCGTCAGGCACCAGGGCGTTGACTTCAACATGGCCATACAGATAGAGCATCCGATCGTTAGTCAATTTGGCTTTATCGGCCTTGATCGACCATGTCGGCACTTTATCCTTATCAAAGGTGGTTAATACCGGTTGCGTAAACCATGAGACCGCCTGATCGGAAAAATATTCAACGTGCTGCGCGATCAGACGATAGCTCAACGCGCCTTCCGGACTGTACACGACGGTATCCGTATGCTCGCTTTTATACGTGGGATCGTTGCTGTTGACCATCACGGCAGCAGGATCGTCTTTATCCGCCAGATTGATACCAATCAGTACCAGAATGGCCAGCGACAGTAGAATGATAACCCAACGTCTGGTTTTACTCATATCGATTGCCCTTTGGCCTCATCCAGCTTGCCCTGCGCCAGCAGCAGCAAATCGCACACCTCACGTACCGCGCCGCGCCCGCCGGCAATGTGCGTCACATAGTCAGCGCGGGGGCTCAGCAGCGGATGCGCATCCGCAACGGCAACGCTTAACCCCACTTTTTCCATCACTGGCCAGTCAATCAGATCATCGCCGACATAGGCAACATTTTCCGGCGCAATGGCCAGTTTTTCCAGCAGATCGCTAAAGGCGATCAGCTTATTCGACTGTCCCTGATAAAGATGGACAATCCCCAGCGTGGCGCAGCGATCTTCTACAAGTTTAGCCTTTCGTCCGGTAATAATGGCAACCTCGATATTGGAGGTCAAAGCACAGCGAATACCATAGCCGTCACGAACGTTGAAAGCCTTCAGCTCTTCGCCGTTATTGCCCATATAAATCAGGCCGTCAGACAATACGCCATCCACGTCCAGGATGAGCAGGCGGATATTCTCCGCTTTGGTCATGACATGGGTGCTGACGGGGCCATAACAGGTCGCAAGCGACGCACCTGCTTTACTCATCGTTAATTATCCTTGAGTTTCTACACGACGCCTGCACGCAGGAGATCATGCATATGTAACACACCGAGTAACTGGTCGCCATCAGCAACCAGTACGGAGGTGATATGGCGGGACTGCATTAAATTCAGCGCATCGACAGCGAGAATACCGGGACGCACGCGAATGCCCCCTGGCGTCATCACCTCGGCGATCCCCAACTGGCGCATATCGCCGCCCATATCGAACACGCGACGTAAATCGCCGTCGGTGAAGATACCGTCGATCTTCATGGATTCATCGCAAATGACGGTCATACCGAGATTTTTACGCGTAATTTCTAACAGCGCATCACGCAGGGTGGCATGTTTATTAACATGCGGGATCTCATCGCCAGTATGCATAATATCGCTTACGCGCAGCAGTAGCTTACGTCCCAGCGCGCCGCCAGGATGCGACAGAGCGAAATCCTCGGCGGTAAAGCCGCGCGCTTTTAACAACGCCACGGCGAGCGCGTCGCCCATCACCAGCGTTGCGGTGGTACTAGTGGTAGGCGCCAGGCCTAACGGACACGCTTCTTTGGGCACTTTAACACACAGATGCACATCTGCCGCACGCGCCATGCTGCTTTCCGGTCGCCCGGTAATGCAAATTAACGGTACGTGCAGCCGTTTAAGCACCGGTATTAGCGCCGCGATCTCGCTGGATTCGCCGGAGTTGGAGATAGCGATAACCACATCCTGCGGCGTAACCATCCCCAAATCGCCGTGCGCGGCTTCGCCTGGATGTACAAAAAAGGAAGAGGTGCCGGTACTGGCGAACGTGGCGGCCATTTTCCGTCCGATATGGCCGGATTTCCCCATCCCCATGACCACCACTTTTCCGGTGCAGTTGAACATTTTTTCACAGGCCAGCGTGAAATGCTGGTTGATATATTGATCAAGCTCCGCCAGGCCTTCACGTTCAATTTCCAGGACCTCTTTGCCTGCCTGCTGAAAGTCAAACCCCGGTTGCAACGCTAAATGCGACATAATCCGTTTCCAGTTATCCAACAAGAAGTGGCGATAGCCAATAGAGCATCGCCAGCCATACGATAAACCCGCCGGTCAGCAGTATACCTGCGCCCCGGCCAATCTGGCGCGGATGCCGCCAGCAAAGTAAAGCGAAAACCACGCTAACCAGCAACATCACGCTATAATCTCGCCCAAACGCCAGCGGGTTGATCTCCCCCGGCGCGATCAGCGCAGGCAGTCCCAGCACGATGGCGAGATTAAAAATATTGGCGCCAATGAGATTACCAACGGCAATATCATTTTCGCCTTTTCGCACGCCGGCAATCGCCGTCGCCAGCTCTGGCAGACTGGTGCCGACGGCGATGACTGTCAGACCGAGCGTTAATTCACTCATGGCGAAATAGTTCGCCAGCACCGTAGCGTTATCGATTACCATGCGCGTCGCCATCGGCATGATGACCAGCGCAATGCCCAGCCATAAGAACGCGACGGGGAGCCCGCCTTCGCGCGGTAGCTCCGCCAGTTGTTCGCGGGTGAGGCTGTCATTCCCCTGGCGTTCGGCCAGACGCGCGATTTTAACAATGAATAACAGCCATAGCACAGCCAGAAGCAGGAGAAAGATACCATCACTGCGACTTAACTGTCCGTCATGCAGTACGGAACCGGCTATCACGCTAACAAATAACATTAATGGCAATTCGCGACGTAGAACATCGGAATGCACGGTAAATGGACGAACCAGCGCCGCCAGCCCTAAGATCAGCAAAATATTGGTGATGTTAGAACCGAGCGCCGCACCGACGGCCAAATCGAGCTGACCGTGTAGCGATGCGGCGGCCGACACAATAATTTCCGGCAGCGAGGTGCCGATACTCACGACCGTCATCCCGATGATCAGCGGGGGAATACCGAATGTACGGCATAAAATAGAGGCCGCAAACACCAGACGATCGGCGCCGTAGGCCACCAGAAGCAAACCAATTATGAGTAGCGCCATCGCTAAAAGCATCTAAAGTCCTTTCTTCAGGTATACTCGCCGGTCCCCTGGAAGGGATATCTGGAAGCCGTAACGAAGTCCTAATTTTGACTTTATGCGGCTAAAAAGTAAAACGAATGCCAGCTTTCGCTAACCCTGTCAGTTAATATTCTGTAATTATGTCGAACCCATGGTTAAATTCAGCGCCATGGTTACCTCAACAAGGCAATACGAAGGATGAATCAATGGGTCAGTCTGCGGCCAATTTAGTCGATATGCGCGACGTCAGCTTTTCCCGTGGCGAACGCTGCATTTTCGATAATATTTCCCTGACGGTGCCGCGCGGGAAGATCACGGCGATCATGGGGCCGTCGGGCATCGGTAAAACCACGCTGTTGCGCCTGATTGGCGGACAGATCCCGCCGGATAAGGGCGAGATCTTATTTGATGGCGAGAATGTGCCGGCCATGTCCCGTTCGCGGCTCTACACCGTCCGTAAACGTATGAGTATGCTGTTTCAGTCGGGAGCGCTGTTTACCGACATGAACGTGTTTGACAATGTGGCCTATCCGCTACGGGAGCACACCAATTTACCCGCGCCGCTGCTAAAAAGCGTCGTGATGATGAAACTGGAAGCTGTCGGGCTGCGCGGCGCGGCAAAACTGATGCCTTCCGAGCTCTCCGGTGGGATGGCGCGCCGTGCCGCGTTGGCGCGCGCCATCGCTCTGGAACCGGATCTCATCATGTTCGATGAGCCGTTTGTTGGCCAGGACCCGATTACCATGGGCGTTCTGGTGAAGCTGATTTCAGAATTGAACAGCGCGCTGGGCGTGACCTGCGTGGTGGTCTCGCATGATGTGCCAGAGGTGCTCAGTATTGCGGATCACGCCTGGATTATGGCGGACAAAAAAATCGTCGCTCACGGTAGCGCTCAGGCGTTGCAGGAGAATACGGACCCGCGCGTGCGTCAGTTCCTTGACGGCATTGCCGACGGGCCGGTTCCGTTCCGCTATCCGGCGGGCGACTATCACCTTGATTTACTCGAAACAGGGAGTTAAGCCACTCATGCTGTTAAATGCGCTGGCAGCACTCGGACACAGCGGGATCAAAACCGTCAGGACGTTCGGGCGCGCCGGGTTAATGTTATTCAATGCGATTATCGGTAAGCCGGAGTTTCGCAAACATGCGCCGCTGCTGGTGCGCCAGCTTTATAATGTGGGCGTCTTGTCGATGCTTATCATTATTGTCTCCGGCGTATTCATCGGTATGGTGCTGGGGCTGCAAGGCTATCTGGTTCTGACCACTTACAGCGCGGAGACCAGTCTTGGCATGTTAGTGGCGCTTTCGCTGCTGCGCGAGCTGGGACCGGTGGTCGCGGCGTTGCTGTTTGCCGGGCGGGCCGGGTCGGCGTTGACGGCGGAAATCGGCCTGATGCGGGCGACGGAGCAGCTCTCCAGTATGGAGATGATGGCGGTCGATCCATTGCGCCGGGTGATTTCGCCGCGCTTTTGGGCGGGCGTGATTTCATTGCCGCTACTGACCATTATCTTTGTGGCGGTCGGTATCTGGGGCGGCTCGCTGGTCGGCGTAAGCTGGAAGGGAATCGACGCCGGGTTCTTCTGGTCCGCGATGCAGAATGCCGTCGACTGGCGTATGGACCTGGTGAACTGTCTGATAAAGAGCGTGGTGTTCGCCATTACGGTAACATGGATTGCGTTATTCAACGGTTATGACGCAATACCGACTTCTGCCGGGATTAGCCGGGCAACGACGCGTACCGTGGTTCACGCATCGTTGGCCGTTCTGGGGCTGGATTTTGTGCTGACCGCACTGATGTTTGGGAATTGAGTTCATGCAAACGAAAAAAAATGAAATTTGGGTAGGCGTTTTTTTGCTGGTAGCGTTGCTGGCAGCGCTGTTTGTTTGCCTGAAGGCGGCAAATGTGACCTCTATGCGCACGGAGCCGACCTATAAGGTTTATGCGACCTTCGATAACATCGGCGGTCTGAAAGTGCGTTCCCCGGTACGCATCGGCGGGGTGGTTGTCGGGCGGGTTGAAGATATCTCGCTTGATCCGAAAACATACCTGCCGCGCGTAACGCTCGACATCGAAGAGCGTTATAACCATATTCCCGATACCAGCTCGTTGAGTATTCGTACTTCCGGGCTGCTGGGGGAGCAATATCTGGCATTAAACGTCGGTTTTGAAGATCCTGAGCTGGGAACGTCTATCCTCAAAGATGGGAGTACGATTCAGGACACCAAGTCTGCAATGGTGCTGGAAGATATGATTGGCCAGTTCCTTTATAACAGCAAAGGCGACGACAATAAGAATTCTGGCGATGCGCCAGCCGCAACGGAAGGTCATACTGAAGCCACAACGCCCGCGGGCGAAACGAAATAATCTCAGGAGAATTGAGGCATGTTTAAACGACTGATGATGGTGGCCCTGCTGGTCATTGCGCCATTAAGCGCAGCAACGGCAGCGGATCAGAGCAATCCTTATAAACTGATGAACGAGGCGGCGCAGAAAACTTTTGATCGCCTGAAAAACGAACAGCCGAAAATTCGTGCCAATCCGGATTACCTGCGAGACGTTGTTGATCAGGAACTTCTGCCGTACGTGCAGGTAAAATATGCCGGCGCGCTGGTGTTGGGCCGCTACTACAAAGAGGCGACCCCGGCGCAGCGTGAAGCCTATTTTGCCGCGTTTCGCGAATACCTGAAACAGGCCTACGGTCAGGCGCTGGCGATGTACCACGGTCAGACTTACCAGATAGCGCCTGAGCAACCGCTGGGCGATGCGACCATTGTGCCTATCCGTGTAACGATTATCGATCCCAACGGTCGTCCGCCGGTACGCCTGGATTTCCAGTGGCGCAAAAACACTCAGACCGGCAACTGGCAGGCGTATGACATGATTGCGGAAGGCGTCAGCATGATCACCACCAAGCAAAATGAGTGGAGCGATCTGCTGCGTACTAAAGGCATCGACGGCCTGACCGCACAACTGAAATCTATCTCTCAACAGAAAATTACTTTGGACGAGAAACAGTAATGACGCCGCAACTCACCTGGACGCGTGAGGCGGACACTCTGGTGCTGGCGGGAGAGCTGGATCAGGACGTGTTGGCGCCGCTATGGGACGCGCGCGTAGAAGCGATGACTGGCGTTACCCGTATCGACCTGAGCCAGATCTCCAGGGTGGATACGGGGGGACTGGCGCTGCTGGCGCACCTTGTGAACCAGGCAAAAAAGCAGGGCAATGCCGTGTCGCTGTCTGGCGTTAACGACAAGGTTTACGCGCTGGCGCAATTATATAACTTGCCCGAAGACGTACTTCCCCGTATGTAATGAATGCCGGATGGTTTATCCGGCCTACACTTCGCATGATCCCCGTAGGCCGGATAAGTTGCGTTAGCAGCACCATCCGGCACTTTTACCGCGCTGATTTATCAGCGTAATCTTTTGCTTATTTAAGACGGCGCGACTTTGCTCTAAGATGTTGGGCTGTTTTCACTATTTGACGAATAAAGAACCCATGGAAAATCATGAAATTCAGAGTGTGCTGATGAATGCCCTCTCCCTCCAGGAAGTCCACGTCTCCGGCGATGGCAGTCACTTTCAGGTTATTGCCGTGGGCGAGATGTTTGACGGCATGAGCCGGGTCAAGAAACAGCAAACGGTCTATGGGCCGCTAATGGAGTACATTGCGGACAACCGTATCCATGCCGTATCGATCAAAGCATATACCCCGGCGGAATGGGCGCGCGATCGTAAACTTAACGGATTTTAAGCTACGGGTAACCTGCCGGTAGCGGAGATGAATGCTTAACTGAGAATACAATAATGGATAAATTTCGTGTACAGGGGCCAACGACGCTCCAGGGCGAAGTCACAATTTCCGGCGCCAAAAACGCCGCGCTGCCGATCCTGTTCGCCGCTCTGCTGGCAGAAGAACCGGTAGAGATCCAAAACGTTCCAAAACTGAAAGACGTGGATACGTCGATGAAGCTCCTGAGCCAATTAGGCGCGAAAGTGGAACGCAATGGATCGGTACACATTGACGCCAGCCAGGTGAACGTGTTCTGCGCGCCTTATGATCTGGTTAAGACCATGCGCGCCTCGATATGGGCGCTGGGGCCGCTGGTTGCCCGTTTTGGTCAGGGACAAGTCTCTCTGCCGGGGGGCTGTACTATCGGCGCGCGTCCGGTTGATCTGCATATTACCGGTCTGGAACAACTGGGTGCGACCATCAAGCTGGAAGAGGGCTACGTAAAGGCCTCCGTCGAAGGACGTCTTAAAGGGGCGCATATCGTGATGGATAAGGTCAGCGTCGGCGCGACCGTCACCATTATGTGCGCCGCTACGCTGGCGGAAGGGACGACCATCATTGAAAACGCCGCGCGCGAGCCGGAAATTGTCGACACCGCTAACTTCCTGGTTACGCTGGGGGCGAAGATCGCCGGGCAGGGCACCGATCGTATTACGATCGAGGGCGTAGAGCGTCTGGGCGGCGGCGTTTATCGTGTGCTGCCGGATCGTATCGAAACGGGGACTTTCCTGGTGGCGGCAGCGATCTCTCGCGGCAAAATCCTCTGCCGTAACGCGCAACCGGACACTCTGGACGCGGTACTGGCGAAACTGCGCGATGCTGGCGCGGATATCGAAGTGGGCGAGGACTGGATTAGTCTGGACATGCACGGCAAACGGCCGAAGGCGGTCAATGTCCGTACCGCGCCGCACCCGGCATTTCCGACCGATATGCAGGCGCAGTTCACGTTGCTGAACCTGGTGGCGGAAGGGACGGGCTTTATCACTGAAACCGTCTTTGAAAACCGTTTTATGCACGTGCCTGAACTCAGCCGCATGGGCGCGCGTGCGGAAATTGAAAGCAATACCGTCATATGCCATGGTGTAGAAACGCTCTCTGGCGCCCAGGTCATGGCGACAGATCTGCGGGCATCTGCGAGCCTGGTGCTGGCGGGCTGTATTGCGGAAGGCACGACGATTGTGGATCGCATTTATCACATCGATCGCGGTTATGAGCGCATCGAAGACAAACTGCGCGCGCTAGGCGCGAATATTGAACGCGTGAAAGGCGAATAGCCTTCTGTACGCTGAATAACCCCCGCGAACGCGATTGCGGGGGTTGTTTTACAGGCACTTACTCTACATTCTGTTTGTCTTTATTACGCGCTCTCATAAGCCGCGTTCTGTCGATAAACTCATGCGTGCGCGGATCGTGATAACGCGATGGCCAAATAACCCAGGGTTCCGTTCCCAATGCTTTCGCAATAATCAACTCTCCTTTCGGCCACGGGCGCGTTAATGCATTGGCCAGCGTGGATGAACTCAATCCATTCCGGCGTGACTCAGCGGCCATTGAAGTCCCTTTTTTACGTAGTCCGGCAATGATATCGGCCGGATGCCAGTCAATAAGCTTGCTTTCCATACATCCATCACTCCTTAGGTTAATCACTTACGGTTTTAACAACCCGACGACGTTCGATACTATAACGCTTCGTGAAGGAATGTTCTAAAAAGTTCATGTAAGTGGCGGCAATATTCAGAATATGCCAGGGGAAGTCCTGGATGAGTATGTGAAAGACAGGCGATAGGGTATCTGGAGTTTATTAGAACTTAATGGGATATCCCGCGCAGTACGCGGGATAAGAGAACGGCATTAACGATCGCGCTGCACCGCGATGTGTGCGAGACCGATTAGCGCCTCACGCCATGGGGTATCCGGCAATATCTGCAACGCGGATATCGCTTTGTCGGCTTCTTCTTCCGCTCGCTGACGCGTCCATTCCAGCGAGCCGCAGGTGGTCATCGCTTCCAGAACCGGTTCCAGAAGATGACGGCCATTACCTTGTTCAATAGCGGTACGGATCATCGCTGACTGTTCTGGCGTACCGTGGCGCATGGCGTGAAGCAACGGTAAGGTGGGTTTGCCCTCATTGAGGTCATCACCCACATTTTTACCGAGATGCTCGCCGTCGGCACTGTAATCCAGCAGATCGTCAATGAGCTGGAAAGCCGTACCAAGGTAGCGGCCATAGTCCTGCAACCCTTTCTCTTGCTCAGGCGTACAACCGGCGAGAATACCGGAGCACTGGGCGGCAGCTTCGAACAGACGGGCCGTTTTACTGTAAATCACCCGCATGTAATTTTCTTCGGTAATGTCCGGGTCATTCACGTTCATCAATTGCAGCACTTCGCCTTCTGCAATCACGTTGACCGCTTCCGACATCACTTCCAGCACTTTTAACGAGCCGAGGCTGGTCATCATCTGGAAGGCGCGGGTATAGATAAAGTCGCCGACCAACACGCTGGCGGCATTACCGAAAGCGGCATTTGCCGTCGCTTTGCCGCGACGCATATCAGATTCATCCACCACATCATCATGTAGCAGCGTCGCCGTATGGATAAACTCGATCAGAGCGGCGATAGTCACGTGCGCGTTACCCTGATAACCCACCGCACGCGCGGCAAGAACGGCAATCATCGGACGAATGCGTTTTCCGCCGCCGCTAATAATGTAATATCCTAGCTGATTAATCAGTTGAACGTCGGAATTAAGCTGTTCAAGGATTGTCGCATTGACACCCGCCATATCTTGCGCGGTTAACTCGTTGATTTTTTCTAAATTCATCGCAAAAGCCGGGCTTATCGCCCCGATTATCCCATGTCTGAATGAGGTAACGTAGGGTTTATGGTTAGAAATATACCCTGATTGTACTGAAAAAACGCCGCAGATAAACGTTACCGTATGCGTTGTGTTTTTTTTCTTCATGTATTGATGGTAGCACTTGTCAAAGCCGTGCAATTTGCGTAATATTCGCGCCCTATTGTGAATATTTATAGCGCGCTCTGAATCATTGAAAGGTGTGCGCGGAAGCGGAGTTTTTTATGTACGCGGTTTTCCAAAGTGGTGGTAAACAACACCGAGTAAGCGAAGGTCAGACCGTTCGCCTGGAAAAGCTGGACATCGCAACTGGCGAAACTATCGAGTTCGCTGAAGTTCTGATGATCGCAAACGGTGAAGAAGTCAAAATCGGCGTTCCTTTCGTTGATGGCGGCGTAATCAAAGCTGAAGTTGTTGCCCACGGTCGTGGCGAGAAAGTTAAAATCGTTAAGTTTCGTCGCCGTAAACACTACCGTAAGCAGCAGGGCCATCGTCAGTGGTTCACTGATGTGAAAATTACCGGCATCAGCGCTTAAGATTAGGGGAGCAGATTAAATGGCACATAAAAAGGCTGGCGGCTCGACTCGTAACGGTCGCGATTCTGAAGCTAAACGTCTGGGCGTAAAACGCTTTGGCGGTGAAGCAGTTCTGGCAGGCAGCATCATCGTTCGTCAACGTGGTACTAAATTCCACGCTGGCACCAACGTTGGTTGCGGTCGTGACCACACTCTGTTTGCTAAAGCAGACGGTAAAGTGAAATTCGAAGTTAAAGGCCCGAAAAACCGTAAATACATCAGCATCGTTGCTGAGTAAGTTTTTTGTGGTCCGGTAACGGATGAAAGCCCCGCACCTGTTGCGGGGCTTTTTACATTCGATGACCGACTAAAATATACCCGTGTGGCTGTGCGAATGCCGTTAACGGGTCTTTGCAGGGAACACGGCATGAAGCAGCAGGCAGGCATTGGCATTCTTTTAGCGCTCACTACCGCGATGTGCTGGGGAGCGTTGCCAATAGCAATGAAGCAAGTGCTGGAGGTGATGGAGCCTTCAACCATTGTCTTCTACCGCTTCTTAATGGCCAGTATTGGCCTCGGGGCGATACTGGCAGTAAAAAGAAAGCTGCCGCCGCTGCGTATTTTTCGTAAGCCGCGCTGGTTGGTGTTATTGGCGATAGCGACCTGCGGACTGTTCGGTAATTTCATTTTGTTCAGTTCTTCCCTGCAATATTTAAGCCCAACCGCGTCGCAGGTTATCGGCCAGCTCTCGCCGGTTGGCATGATGGTCGCCAGCGTCTTTATTCTGAAAGAAAAGATGCGCGGTACGCAGGTGATTGGCGCGCTGATGTTATTGAGCGGGCTGGTGATGTTTTTTAACACCAGTCTGATCGAGATTTTTACCCGACTGACCGACTACACCTGGGGCGTTATTTTTGGCGTAGGCGCGGCGATGGTGTGGGTGAGCTATGGCGTGGCGCAAAAAGTATTATTGCGACGTCTGGCCTCGCAGCAGATCCTGTTTTTACTGTACACTTTATGTACGATGGCGCTCTTGCCGCTGGCAAAACCGATGGTGATAGCGCAACTGAGCGACTGGCAGCTCGCCTGTTTGATTTTCTGCGGGCTAAATACGCTGGTAGGATATGGCGCCCTGGCGGAAGCGATGGCGCGTTGGCAGGCGGCGCAGGTGAGCGCGATAATCACGCTTACACCGCTATTTACCCTGCTGTTTTCAGATCTTTTATCTATGGCCTGGCCCGATTTCTTCGCCAGACCGATGTTAAACCTTTTAGGTTATCTCGGTGCGTTTGTCGTGGTTGCGGGCGCGATGTATTCCGCCATTGGTCATCGTATTTGGGGCGGTTTACGCAAGCATGAAACGGTGGTTTCGCAACCCCGCTCAGGCGAATGATTTACGGAGAATAAAATGAAGTTTGTTGATGAAGCATCGATTCTGGTCGTTGCAGGTGATGGCGGTAATGGCTGTGTGAGCTTCCGCCGCGAAAAATATATCCCGAAAGGCGGCCCGGACGGCGGTGATGGCGGCGACGGCGGCGACGTCTGGATGGAAGCCGATGAAAACCTGAATACGCTGATCGATTACCGCTTTGAAAAATCGTTCCGCGCTGAACGTGGTCAGAATGGCGCGAGCCGCGACTGTACCGGTAAACGCGGTAAAGACGTGACCATTAAAGTGCCGGTCGGTACGCGCGTTATCGACCAGGGAACCGGTGAAACGATGGGCGACATGACCAAACACGGTCAGCGTCTGTTGGTCGCGAAGGGCGGCTGGCATGGGTTAGGCAATACCCGTTTTAAATCCTCGGTTAACCGTACGCCGCGCCAGAAAACCAATGGTACGCCGGGCGATAAGCGCGACCTGCTGCTGGAACTGATGCTGCTGGCGGATGTCGGGATGCTGGGGATGCCAAACGCCGGTAAATCAACGTTCATTCGTGCGGTATCGGCAGCAAAACCGAAAGTCGCGGACTATCCGTTTACCACGCTGGTGCCGAGCCTGGGCGTGGTACGTATGGACAGCGAAAAGAGTTTTGTGGTGGCCGACATTCCGGGGTTGATCGAAGGCGCGGCGGAAGGCGCGGGCCTGGGGATTCGCTTCCTGAAGCACCTCGAACGTTGCCGCGTACTGCTGCACCTCATTGATATCGATCCGATCGACGGTTCCGATCCGGTGGAAAACGCCCGTATCATTATTGGCGAACTGGAAAAATACAGCCAGGATCTGGCGGCTAAACCGCGCTGGTTAGTGTTCAACAAGATCGATCTGATGGATAAAACCGAAGCGGAAGAGAAAGCGAAAGCGATCGCCGAAGCGTTGGGCTGGGAAGGGAAATACTATCTGATTTCCGCCGCCAGCCAGCTAGGGGTGAAAGATCTCTGCTGGGATGTGATGACCTTTATCATCGAGAATCCGATCGCGCAGGCTGAAGAAGCAAAACAGCCGGAAAAAGTCGAGTTCATGTGGGACGATTATCATCGCCAGCAGTTGGCTGAAGTGGAAGAAGACGCAGACGATGACTGGGATGACGACTGGGATGAAGACGACGAAGAAGGCGTCGAGTTCATCTACAAACGTTAATCTCGTAGCCGGATGGCGCTTACGCTTATCCGGCCTATAAAAGCCAACGGGCCGCATTTGCGGCCCGTTTTATTATGTTCGTTGTAGGCCGGATAAGACGCGTTAGCGCCGCCATCCGGCAATAATGCACTCAGTTATTCTGATAAATATCCTTATACAACCGACTCTCGAAGCGTACCAGCGGGATTCGGCGATTACGCTGATCGGCAGGTGGAACCGCGTAGCCGGACAAATACTGTACAAATGCCATCCGTTGCCCGCTTGCGGTGGTAATAAAGCCCGCCAGATTATACACGCCCTGCAGTGACCCGGTTTTCGCTGAAACCTTACCGTCTACGCCCGCCTGATGCAGCCCGGCGCGGTATTGTAATGAACCATCATAGCCCGCCAGCGGCAGCATAGAGATAAAGTTCAGCTCGTTATCGTGTTGGGCGATATATTGCAGCACCTGCATCATCGTGGCGGGAGCGATCAGATTATGGCGAGAAAGACCGGAACCGTCGGCAATAATGGTATTGCCGATATCAATTCCCGCCTGTTGGCGCAGGATCTGGCGAACGGCATCCGATCCCGCCCGCCAGGTGCCAGGCACGTTAAACCTGACATGACCAATCATCCGAAAAACAGTATCGGCGATCATGTTGTCTGACTTTTTCAGCATAATCTTAAGCAGATCGTGCAGTGGCGCCGACTGTTTACTGGCGACGATCGTTCCGGGCTCGTTAACCTGCGTCTGGCGCAGCAGCGTGCCGCGGTAAGTTATCCCGGCCTCTTTCAGTTCCTGCTTGAGGATCGCGCCCGCGTAGCTGGCGCCGTCCTGAATAGCAAAGGCCAGCGGCAGCGGGTCGGCGCGCTGTGGTAAACAGCCGGTAAGCGTATAACGGTTCAAATCGCCAGGCACCACATCCAACTCGCAATACTGCGCGTCTGCCGAACCGCGCGGTAGAGTCCGTACCTGGCTGAACATCGTTACCGGATAATAAGAGGCCACGCGAATAAAGGCTAAATCGTTTGGTTTTTGCGCGCTATAAAGCGACACAGAAAAACAGTTGCGGTCAACAATGGCGGCGGCGGGAGGCGCGCTGAAACACTGCGTCAGGTCGTTCCACGGCCAGCCTGGCGCTTTATCGTGGCTGGCGAAAATCGACGTGTCGATAAGCACATTGCCGTCGATTTGCGTGACGCCGGACTTTTTCAGCGTCGCGACCATATTGCGAATATCCTGACGTCTTAGCGTTGGATCGCCACCGAAGCGCGCAATTACGTCACCTTTCAGGATGCCGTTATCGACGTTGCCTTTAGTCTCCAGCGTGGTCGTAAAACGGAAATCCGGGCCGAGTTGAATCAGCGCCGCCAGCGCGGTAATCACCTTTTGGGTACTGGCGGGAAGCGCCATCTGCTGACTATGATAATCAATAGCCGGCGCGGGCGCGCCAATCTTTTGCACCATCAGCGCGAGGTTGGCGCCGGCCGGAAGCTGTTTGATGTATTCGTCAATATTCGCGGCCTGAACGCTGAACGCTATACTGGTGGTCAATCCGATGATAAATCTGGAAAATCGCATAATCTCGCGCTAACACCCTGGAAACAAGCCGTCATACTACGGCGCAACGCCCTAAAAAGTAAACGATGACCCATAGGGAACTCCAGGGTAAAATGGTTATCAAAGAGGAAATTGTAGCTGACCTGGGACTGCGCGCCCGGGTTGGTGTTTTTTTGCTTCTGACCCTGGTATGGCATATGCCGGGGCTGGCTTAGCAGCCGGGGTAGAGTTCATTGCCCCCTACAGGAATGTTCAAGAGGTATAACAAATGCAAGCTATTCCGATGACCTTACGCGGAGCCGAAAAACTGCGCGAAGAGCTGGATTTTCTGAAATCTGTGCGCCGTCCTGAAATCATCGCCGCTATCGCCGAAGCGCGCGAACATGGCGATTTAAAAGAAAACGCGGAGTATCATGCTGCACGCGAACAGCAGGGTTTCTGCGAAGGGCGCATTAAAGATATCGAAGCAAAACTGTCGAATGCGCAGGTGATTGATGTCACTAAAATGCCGAACAATGGTCGCGTGATTTTCGGCGCTACCGTCACGGTGCTGAACCTGGACACCGACGAAGAGCAGACCTACCGCATTGTTGGCGATGATGAGGCGGATTTTAAGCAAAATCTCATTTCGGTAAACTCGCCAATCGCTCGCGGTCTGATCGGCAAAGAGCAGGATGACGTCGTGGTGATCAAAACGCCTGGCGGCGATGTGGAATACGAAGTGCTTAAAGTGGAATACCTTTAAGCAGTACTCAATACGCAAATTGTTGGTGTATTGTAAAGAAAGGAAAAAGGCCGCATAGCGGCCTTTTATCAACGGAGAGAGCGTGGCATTTTGCTCTCCTGCTCGTGGAAAACCCCTCGTTTTACACAGATTTTGTGTTCGACTTTAGGATATCCTTAACGCGGCAGCGAGATTTTACGCTCTTTAGTTGGGCGATACAGCACCAGCGTTTTACCGATGACCTGTACGTTACAGGCGCCGGTTTCGCGCACGATAGCGTCCACGATCAAGGTTTTTGTTTCGCGATCTTCCGAGGCGATTTTCACCTTGATAAGTTCATGGTGCTCTAACGCTTGTTCAATCTCGGCCAGTACCCCTTCGGTCAAACCATTATTGCCAAGCATAACAACAGGCTTGAGCGGATGTGCCAGACCTTTTAGGTGCTGTTTTTGTTTAGTACTCAGATTCATCGTATATTTTTGCTTACGTTGGGATTGAAAACGGGTCATTCTACCGCCATCTCCCTTATATCGCCAAATAGGCGTGTAGAAATTTACGCCATTGGCTACGATGAACTGCCCCGACGGGAAAGTTAAATGACAGGTAAAAAGCGTTCTGCCAGCTCAAGCCGCTGGCTTCAGGAACACTTTAGCGATAAATATGTTCAACAGGCGCAGAAAAAGGGGCTACGCTCCCGTGCCTGGTTTAAACTTGATGAAATACAGCAAAGTGACAAACTTTTTAAGCCGGGAATGACGGTAGTTGATCTCGGCGCTGCGCCAGGAGGCTGGTCACAGTATGTGGTCACGCAGATTGGCGGCAAAGGCCGCATCATCGCTTGTGATCTTTTACCTATGGATCCTATCGTTGGTGTGGACTTTCTTCAGGGCGATTTTCGTGATGAACTTGTCATGAAAGCGTTACTGGAACGCGTGGGTGACAGTAAAGTACAAGTTGTCATGTCGGATATGGCACCAAACATGAGCGGAACACCGGCGGTGGATATCCCCCGCGCCATGTATCTGGTGGAGCTGGCGTTAGAGATGTGCCGCGATGTGCTGGCGCCAGGCGGAAGTTTTGTAGTGAAGGTGTTCCAGGGCGAAGGTTTCGATGAGTATCTAAGGGAAATTCGCTCCCTGTTTACGAAGGTTAAAGTTCGTAAGCCGGACTCTTCGCGTGCGCGTTCGCGTGAAGTGTACATTGTAGCGACCGGGCGAAAGTGATAACCGGCAGATTTCAGACGTAAGGTTTGAAAGAAACTGGATATAGAGTATCCTGACGCTGTTTTTAACACAGTTGTAATAAGAGGTTAATCCCTTGAGTGACATGGCGAAAAACCTAATACTCTGGCTGGTCATTGCCGTTGTGCTGATGTCAGTATTCCAGAGCTTTGGGCCCAGCGAGTCTAATGGCCGTAAGGTGGATTACTCTACCTTCCTGCAAGAGGTCAATCAGGACCAGGTTCGCGAAGCGCGTATCAACGGACGTGAGATCAACGTTACCAAGAAAGATAGTAACCGTTACACGACTTACATTCCGATTAATGATCCGAAGCTGCTTGATAACCTGCTGACTAAAAACGTCAAGGTTGTTGGCGAACCACCTGAAGAGCCAAGCCTGCTGGCTTCTATCTTCATTTCCTGGTTCCCGATGCTGTTGCTGATCGGCGTCTGGATCTTCTTCATGCGTCAGATGCAGGGCGGCGGTGGCAAAGGCGCCATGTCGTTCGGTAAGAGCAAGGCGCGTATGCTGACGGAAGATCAGATCAAAACCACGTTTGCTGACGTCGCGGGTTGTGACGAAGCGAAAGAAGAAGTGGCGGAACTGGTCGAATACCTGCGTGAACCGAGCCGTTTCCAGAAGCTGGGCGGTAAAATTCCGAAAGGCGTCCTGATGGTCGGCCCGCCGGGTACCGGTAAAACCCTGCTGGCAAAAGCCATTGCGGGTGAAGCGAAGGTGCCATTCTTTACGATTTCCGGTTCTGACTTTGTGGAAATGTTCGTCGGTGTCGGCGCATCTCGTGTGCGTGACATGTTCGAACAGGCCAAGAAAGCGGCGCCGTGCATTATCTTCATCGATGAAATCGACGCCGTAGGTCGCCAGCGTGGCGCAGGTCTGGGCGGCGGTCACGATGAACGTGAGCAGACGTTGAACCAGATGCTGGTTGAGATGGACGGCTTCGAAGGTAACGAAGGTATCATCGTTATCGCGGCAACCAACCGTCCGGACGTTCTGGACCCGGCGCTGCTGCGTCCAGGTCGTTTTGACCGTCAGGTGGTGGTAGGCCTGCCGGATGTTCGCGGTCGTGAGCAGATTCTGAAGGTGCATATGCGTCGCGTACCGTTAGCGACGGATATTGATGCGGCGATCATTGCGCGCGGTACGCCGGGCTTCTCCGGTGCTGACCTCGCGAACCTGGTGAACGAAGCGGCGCTGTTTGCGGCTCGTGGTAACAAGCGCGTTGTGTCGATGGTTGAGTTCGAGAAAGCGAAAGACAAAATCATGATGGGCGCCGAACGTCGCTCCATGGTGATGACGGAAGCGCAGAAAGAGTCGACCGCGTACCACGAAGCGGGCCACGCGATTATCGGTCGCCTGGTGCCGGAACACGATCCGGTGCACAAAGTGACGATTATCCCGCGTGGTCGTGCGCTGGGCGTGACCTTCTTCCTGCCTGAAGGCGACGCGATCAGCGCCAGCCGTCAGAAGCTGGAAAGCCAAATCAGCACGCTGTACGGCGGCCGTCTGGCGGAAGAGATTATCTACGGCGTTGAGCATGTTTCTACCGGCGCGTCGAACGACATTAAAGTCGCGACTAACCTGGCGCGTAACATGGTCACCCAGTGGGGCTTCTCGGAGAAACTTGGTCCGTTGCTGTACGCGGAAGAAGAGGGCGAAGTGTTCCTCGGCCGTAGCGTCGCAAAAGCGAAACATATGTCTGATGAAACTGCGCGTATCATCGACCAGGAAGTGAAAGCGCTGATTGAACGTAACTACAATCGCGCTCGTCAGATCCTGACTGACAATATGGATATTCTGCACGCGATGAAAGATGCGCTGATGAAATATGAAACCATCGATGCGCCGCAGATTGATGACCTGATGGCGCGTCGTGAAGTGCGTCCGCCTGCGGGCTGGGAAGATCCAAACGGCACCAATAACTCTGACAGCAATGGTACGCCTCAGGCGCCGCGTCCGGTTGATGAACCACGCACGCCGAACCCGGGCAACACGATGTCAGAGCAGCTGGGCGACAAATAAACGTTTGTTGTACAACATTATGTTTAGCGCTCACCGAAACCCTGGGGCTTGCCCCGGGGTTTTTCTTTTTTTAACTCACCACAAATAAAACAGGGATTTTGACCATGAAACTCTTCGCTCAGGGCGCCACGCTCGATCTCACTCATCCGCATGTTATGGGTATCCTGAACGTAACGCCGGATTCGTTCTCCGACGGCGGCGCGCATAACACGCTGATTGAGGCGGTGAAACATGCGAATTTAATGGTGAATGCCGGGGCGACAATTATTGATGTGGGGGGGGAATCAACGCGACCAGGCGCGGCGGAAGTGAGCGTGGAAGAAGAGCTGGATCGCGTTATTCCGGTACTGGAAGCAATCGCGCAACGTTTTGAAGTGTGGATTTCTGTGGATACCTCTAAACCCGAGGTGATCCGTGAAGCGGCAAGGGCGGGCGCGCATATTATCAATGATGTCCGTTCGCTCTCCGAGCCCGGCGCGTTGGAAGCGGCAGCGGAAACCGGCTTGCCGGTCAGTCTTATGCACATGCAGGGCAACCCCAAAACCATGCAGGAGGCGCCGAAATATGACGATGTCTTTGCCGAGGTGAATCGCTACTTTATTGAGCAAATAGCACGTTGTGAGAAGGCCGGCATCGCAAAAGAGAAATTGTTGCTCGACCCAGGATTCGGTTTCGGTAAAAATCTCTCTCACAATTATACCTTACTGGCGCGACTGGGTGAGTTTCATCATTTTAACCTGCCGCTGCTGGTGGGCATGTCACGTAAAACGATGGTTGGTCAGTTACTTAACGTGGGACCATCAGACCGTCTGAACGGCAGCCTTGCGTGCGCGGTAATTGCCGCGATGCAGGGCGCGCAGATCATTCGCGTCCATGACGTCAAAGAAACCGTAGAGGCGATGCGGGTGGTAGAAGCCACTCTGTCTGCAAAGGGAAACAAACGCTATGAGTAATCGTAAATATTTCGGTACCGATGGGATTCGCGGACGTGTAGGCAATGCCCCCATTACACCTGATTTCGTGCTTAAACTGGGTTGGGCTGCCGGAAAAGTGCTGGCGCGTCATGGCTCGCGTAAAATCATTATCGGTAAAGATACGCGTATTTCCGGCTATATGCTGGAGTCCGCGCTGGAGGCGGGCCTTGCCGCTGCGGGACTGTCGGCCTCGTTTACCGGACCTATGCCAACGCCAGCCGTCGCCTATCTGACGCGGACTTTCCGCGCGGAGGCGGGTATCGTTATCTCGGCTTCGCATAACCCGTTCTATGATAACGGCATTAAATTCTTCTCTATCGACGGTACGAAACTGCCTGACGATGTGGAAGAAGCCATCGAAGCCGAAATGGAAAAAGAGATCACCTGCGTAGACTCCGCCGAGCTGGGGAAAGCGAGCCGCATCGTCGATGCCGCCGGACGCTATATTGAGTTCTGTAAAGGCACTTTCCCGAACGAACTGAGCCTCAACGGCCTGAAAGTGGTTGTGGATTGCGCCAACGGCGCTACCTACCATATCGCGCCGAATGTGCTGCGCGAGCTGGGCGCGACCGTTATCGCCATCGGCTGTGAGCCAAACGGCGTCAACATTAACGAAGAAGTGGGCGCGACCGACGTGCGCGCGTTGCAGGCGCGCGTGTTGGCGGAGAAGGCGGACCTCGGCATCGCGCTTGACGGCGACGGCGACCGGGTCATCATGGTTGACCATGAAGGCAATAAAGTCGATGGCGATCAGATCATGTATATCATCGCGCGCGAAGGGCTGCGCCAGGGGCAACTGCGCGGCGGCGCGGTGGGGACGCTGATGAGCAATATGGGGCTGGAGCTGGCGCTCAAGCAGCTTGGCATTCCGTTTGCCCGGGCGAAAGTGGGCGACCGCTACGTGCTGGAAAAATTGCAGGAAAAAGGCTGGCGCATCGGCGCGGAAAACTCTGGTCACGTTATTCTGCTGGATAAAACGACCACTGGCGACGGTATTGTAGCGGGGCTACAAGTTCTGGCGGCGATGGTGCGTAATCATATGAGTCTGCACGATCTGTGCAGCGGTATGAAAATGTTCCCGCAGATTCTGGTTAACGTGCGTTACACCGCCGGTAGCGGCGATCCGCTGGAAAATGAAGCGGTGAAAGCGGTAACGGCGGACGTAGAAGCCACGCTCGGCAATCGTGGGCGGGTACTGCTACGTAAATCCGGTACCGAACCGCTGATTCGCGTGATGGTGGAAGGCGAGGATGAAGCGCAGGTTACGGCATTCGCCCATCGTATCGCGGATGCGGTAAAAGCCGTTTAAGCGTTTAAGTGACTAAAAAGGCGGCGGTTGCCGCCTTACGGCCCGCAAAAAACAACGCTTTTGCTGTTTTTTTCCGCAGTTGATACAATGCGCTTAAATTGCCCTTGCGAAGGTCATTCGCTTTGGTTAGTATTCACACCCGCTTCAGTGGGAAACAGTAAAAATCCCGCTTTATTGGTAGAAGCATTGGTACGCGGCAACTCCGCAAGGAACAGGTTGATTATGTACGAAGCTCTTTTAGTTGTTTTCCTTATTGTGGCAATTGGCCTTGTAGGTCTGATCATGCTGCAGCAAGGTAAAGGCGCTGATATGGGAGCCTCCTTCGGAGCAGGCGCTTCCGCTACGCTATTTGGTTCAAGTGGTTCTGGTAACTTCATGACCCGAATGACGGCGGTATTGGCGACGCTGTTCTTCATCATCAGTCTGGTGTTGGGTAATATCAATAGCAACAAAACCAATAAAGGAAGCGAGTGGGAAAATCTGAGCGCGCCGGCGAAGACCGAGCAGACTCAACCTGCTGCACCGGCCCAGCCGACCAGCGATATCCCGCGCTAATAGCAGTATCCGTGCCGAGGTGGTGGAATTGGTAGACACGCTACCTTGAGGTGGTAGTGCCCAATAGGGCTTACGGGTTCAAGTCCCGTCCTCGGTACCAATATTCCGAAAGAAAGACGCTGAAAAGCGTCTTTTTTTTGTCTATGGAAAACCCCCAGCTAGGCTGGGGGTTCCGGAAAGCTTTCAGCTTTAAGCCAGTTATTAAAACCCCTTTTGATTTGTTAAAACATCTTGCGGTCTGGCAACTGCAAAAGTTCAACAAGAAATCAAAAGGGGGTCCCAATGGGGGACGAAAAGAGCTTAGCGCACACCCGATGGAACTGTAAATATCACATAGTTTTCGCGCCCAAATACCGAAGACAAGCGTTCTATGGAGAGAAGCGTAGGGCAGTAGGCAGCATATTAAGAAAATTGTGTGAATGGAAAAACGTACGAATTCTGGAAGCGGAATGTTGTGCAGATCATATTCACATGCTTCTGGAGATCCCGCCGAAGATGAGTGTGTCGAGCTTCATGGGATATCTGAAGGGTAAAAGTAGTCTGATGCTTTACGAGCAGTTTGGGGATCTAAAATTCAAATACAGGAACAGGGAGTTCTGGTGCAGAGGGTACTATGTCGATACGGTGGGTAAGAACACGGCGAAGATACAGGACTACATAAAGCACCAGCTTGAAGAGGATAAAATGGGTGAGCAATTATCGATCCCTTATCCGGGCAGCCCGTTTACGGGCCGTAAGTAACGAAGTTTGATGCAAATGTCAGATCGTATGCGCCTGTTAGGGCGCGGCTGGTAAGAGAGCCTTACAGGCGCATCTGAAAAACCTCCGGCTATGCCGGAGGATATTTATT
>NZ_JBEUKJ010000015.1:0-92818 GCF_043357055.1 Salmonella sp. SJTUF15570
GACGTTAAGAATCCGTATCTTCGAGTGCCCACACAGATTGTCTGATAAATTGTTAAAGAGCAGTGCCGCTTCGCTTTTTCTCAGCGGCGCGGGGTGTGCATATTACGCTTTCCCGCTTCAGAGTCAAGCGTTTATTTTCGCTTTTCTCCGTGAGGTTCTGGTCTGAACCCCGCTGACCCGGCGGCCTGTGTGCCGTTGTTCCGTGTCAGTGGTGGCGCATTATAGGGAGTTATTTCTGCCTGACAAGAGGAAATTTAAAATAATTTTCTGAGTGCGCACTTTTTATTCTTTGCGTTTATTTTGCCGACGATTTGTTGGTTAAATGGGCTATTTCACGGGCAAAGTGCGCAACCTGCTCCCAGTCGGTGTACACCACTTCTTTACTGGTATCCGTTTCGCCGCCCGACATCTTCATAATAAGCTTGATCATCAGACGGTCATACCAGCGATAGCGGGGATAGCGAAGCGCGCCTGCAATGACGGCACAGTAGTCAGGTCGCCACGGAGAGCTCATTAAAAACTTACGCGCATAGCTGTTAGTCTGCGGCGTCCGTTTTTCAGCTTTACGCGCCACCAGGTTAACGGAATAAAAGGCGCTCGGCATTCCGTTCAACCGCGTGGCGTATTTCTTAACGAACTCCTGAAAGGCGCTGTGGTAATGGCCATAACGAATAGACGCGCCAATCACTACGCGATCATAGCTATCCCAGTCCGGTTCTTCTGCGCGATGCAGATTAACGACATCGGCCCAGATCCCCATCTCTTTGAGTTCAGAAGCCAGATAAGAGGCAATTTCGCGCGTTTGTCCGTCCCGGGTAGAGAAAAGAATCAATGTTTTCACGTGTTACTCCATTATTCACGCCAGAAAGTCGGGGTAAAAAGTACCAGCAAAGTGAATACTTCCAGACGACCAAATAGCATGTTGGCGATGAGTATCCATTTCGCAACCGGATTCATACTGGCGAAGTTATCAGCAACCACCCCCAGCCCCGGTCCCAGGTTATTAAGCGTAGCCACTACCGAGGCGAAAGCCGAGAAATCATCTACGCCTGTAGCGATAATGGCCAGCATACTGACGATAAATACCAGCGCGTAGGCAGAAAAGAATCCCCAGACGGCTTCCAGAATACGTTCTGGCAGCGCCCGGTTCCCCAGCTTAATACTGTAAACGGCATTCGGATGCACCAGACGTTTGAGTTCGCGGTTCCCCTGTTTAAACAACAACAGAATACGGATGACCTTTAACCCCCCGCCCGTTGACCCGGCGCAACCGCCAATAAACGCGGAACATAGCAGCAAGACGGGCAAAAACAGCGGCCAGCGCGCAATGCTGTCCGTGGTAAACCCTGCCGTTGTCGCCATCGACACAACCTGGAAGAATGCCTGATTTAGCGTTGTCAGCGCCGAGTCGTAGATATT
Source organism: Salmonella sp. SJTUF15570 (assembly GCF_043357055.1). Taxonomy (NCBI): domain Bacteria; kingdom Pseudomonadati; phylum Pseudomonadota; class Gammaproteobacteria; order Enterobacterales; family Enterobacteriaceae; genus Salmonella; species Salmonella sp. SJTUF15570. Next base: position 1,420 of record NZ_JBEUKJ010000015.1, read on the forward strand.
ATGGAACCACAGTACCAGCGTGCAGATTACCACCAGCGTCAACTGTACGCCGATGAACATGCGGAATTCCGGATCGCGCCAGTATACTTTCAGGCTACGCCCGCTTAATAAAGAGAAATGCAGGCCATAGTTACAACCGGAGATCAGCAGGAAAATAGCGATGATGGTATTAATAGTGGGACTATCAAAATAGCCTACGCTGGCGTCATGCGTTGAGAAGCCGCCGATAGCGATAGTGGAGAAGCTGTGTCCGATAGCGTCAAACGCGGGCATCCCTGCAAACCATAGCGCCAGCGCGCAGGCTACCGTTAGCAAGACATAGATAAGCCACAGCGTTTTCGCCGTCTCGGCAATACGCGGGCGCATTTTGTTATCTTTGAGCGGCCCCGGCATTTCCGCCCGATAGAGCTGCATCCCCCCGACGCCGAGGATAGGGAGAATCGCCACCGCCAGCACAATGATCCCCATACCGCCAAACCATTGCAGCATCTGACGATAAAAGAGAATGGCGTGCGGTAATGAATCCAGCCCCACCAGAGTAGTGGCGCCCGTGGTGGTTAACCCGGAAAACGATTCAAAAAAAGCATCGGTAATGGTGAGGTTTGGGCTTTCCGAGAAAATAAACGGCAGCGCACCCACGCTGCCCAGCACGGTCCAGAACAGCACCACGATAAGAAATCCTTCGCGGGATTTCAGCTCGCCCTTTTCCCTACGGTTCGGCCACCACAGTATGGAACCGATCGCCAGCGCGACAAAAAAGGTCTGCGTGAACGCTCTTCCTGCGCCATCACGATATATTAGCGCTACCAGTCCCGGGAGAATCATTGTCCCCGAAAATAAGATAACCAGTAGTCCAACGATTCGGGTAATGGCGCGAAAATGCATCTCTGCCGCTTCCTTTATTCTTAAAAATGAGGTGGGGATTATTCTTCAATCGCTAACAATTGCAATGAACCACGGCTAAAATCCGCCAGTTTTGTGGAAAATACATTCACATGAGCAAAAGGAAGCGCCACCCTGAGCCGAACAGACGCCTGATAATCGCTGGAAACGATCTTCCCGGCAAACTGTCCTAATAATGCTTCGATTCCGGCCAACTGACCGTACTCACACTGCAAAGTATATTCGGTTAATGGCGTCTTGCGTTGTGTGGCAAGCTGACGTAATGCCTGATTCACACCGCCGCCATAGGCTTTTACCAGCCCGCCCGTACCCAGCAGAATACCACCATAGTAGCGCACGACGACGGCAGTAATCTCTCCGACGCCGCTGCCCATCAATTGCGCAAGCATCGGCTTGCCTGCCGTTCCCGCCGGTTCGCCGTCGTCTGAAAAGCCCAGTTGCTGTGAGTCGTCCGGCGCACCCGCCACCCACGCCACACAATGGTGGCGCGCATCAGGGTGCTCAGCTCTGACTAACTCAACAAACGCTTTCGCCGCGTCTACGCCATCGGTATGCGCCAATAGCGTAATAAAGCGGCTTTTTTTGATCTCTTCAACAACGGTGACCGGCGCTGCAGGGATTAACCAACTGTCCATTACGCCAGTTTTAAATCCCGCGTCATGTTTTCCACGCCGTTTTCGTGGATGACCACGTTATCTTCAATGCGAATACCGCCGAAAGGCTTGAGCGCTTCAATTTTCTGCCAGTTGAAGTGCTTGCTGAACGGGCCTTCGCGCCACGGCGCTAACAGCGATTCGATGAAGTAAATCCCCGGTTCGATGGTCAACACCATTCGCGGCTGTAACACACGCGTGCAGCGCAGATACGGGTATTTGGACGGCGCGGCGAGATGCGTACCGGAATCATCCTGCATAAACCCGGCCACATCGTGTACCTGCAGACCCAACGGATGACCAATACCGTGCGGCATAAACGGCCCGGTGAGATCATTTTCCACCATCGCCTCTTCACTCATGTCGGTAATGATTTGATGCTTACGCAGCAGCTTCGCGATGCGCTGATGGAACTGAATATGATAATCCACATAGCTGACGCCCGCCTTCATGGTAGCGATCAGCGCCAACTGTTCGTCGTTAACATCTTTCACCAGGTGGGCGTAGTCGTTATCGCTTTTCGCCGACCAGGTTCGCGTCAGATCCGCCGCGTAGCCGTTGTATTCCGCGCCCGCATCCAGCAGGAAACTGCGCATTTCAGACGGTGCCTGATGATCCAGTTTCGTGTAATGCAGCACGGCGGCATGTTCGTTCAGCGCCACAATGTTGCTGTATGGAACATCAGTATCGCGATGTCCCGTGGCGGTCAGGTATGCCAGGTTGATGTCGAACTCACTCATGCCGGAACGGAAGGCCTCTTCCGCCGCACGATGACCGCTCACCGCCATTTTCTGCGCTTCGCGCATACAGGCCAGTTCATAATCCGTTTTATAGGCGCGGTAGTAATGCAGATAGTCGATAACACCTTTCGGGTTGATGTTGCTGGCGGCGATATCCAATTGTAGCGCGCGCTCAGGAACCGGGCCGATATAGCCGATATTGCCACGCGCGGCAGGCAGCTGGCTGCCGATGCCATCCGCTTTCGGTAAGGCGACGACCTCGACTTCTTCCGTCCAGAAGGATGTTGGCAGCGGTTCAACGTTATGCCAGTAATCGACCGGCAGATAAAACCACAATTTGGGTTTGTTGACGCCATCGACCAGCAGCCAGCAATTTGGAACCTGAGTTACCGGCACCCACGCTTTAAACTGCGGATTGACCTTAAACGGATAAGGGTGATCGTCGAGAAAGACGTTGAAAAGCTCGCCGGAATGAATAAGTAACGCATCCAGCTTAAAGCGCGCCAGAACATCGCGCGTCCGTTCTTGTAAGGTAACAATATGATTTTTATAGAGCGCGGCCAGTGATTCCATTTTTTACCCTTCTGTTTTTTTGACCTCAAGTTCCCGCATCTTAGCACATCGCCCCACGAGAGCGTGATCTCTGCCGAGCGTGATCACATCGGCATTTCTTTAATCATTTATTTGCATTTTATTAACACAAAATACACACTTCGCTTCATCTGGTACGACCAGATCACCTTGTGGATTCAGGAGACTGACATGCTTTATAAAGGCGACACCCTGTACCTCGACTGGCTGGAAGATGGCATCGCCGAACTGGTGTTCGATGCTCCAGGCTCGGTCAATAAACTCGACACCGCAACCGTCGCCAGCCTCGGCCAGGCGCTTGAGGTGCTGGAAAAGCAACACGATTTAAAAGGGCTGCTGCTGCGCTCGAATAAAGCGGCCTTTATTGTCGGCGCGGACATCACCGAATTTCTTTCACTGTTCCTCGTCCCCGAAGAGCAGTTAAGCCAATGGCTGCATTTCGCTAATAGCGTCTTTAACCGTCTGGAAGATTTACCCGTACCGACCCTTGCCGCCGTAAACGGCTATGCGCTGGGCGGCGGGTGCGAATGCGTGCTGGCCACCGATTACCGTCTGGCGACGCCAGACCTCCGTATCGGTCTGCCGGAAACTAAACTGGGCATCATGCCGGGTTTCGGCGGCTCCGTTCGTCTGCCGCGTATGCTGGGCGCAGACAGCGCGCTAGAGATTATCGCGGCAGGTAAAGATGTCGGTGCTGAGCACGCGCTGAAAATCGGCCTTGTGGACGGCGTGGTCAAACAAGAGAAGCTAATTGAAGGCGCGATAGCGGTGTTACGCCAGGCCATTACCGGCGATCTCGACTGGAGAGCTAAACGCCAGCCGAAACTGGAACCGTTGAAACTCAGCAAAATTGAAGCAGCGATGAGCTTTACCATCGCTAAAGGCATGGTCGCACAAACGGCGGGTAAACATTATCCGGCGCCGATGACCGCAGTGAAAACCATTGAAGCCGCCGCGCGTTTTGGTCGTGAAGAAGCGCTGAATCTGGAAAATAAAAGCTTTGTTCCGCTGGCGCATACCAATGAGGCTCGTGCGCTGGTCGGTATCTTCCTCAACGATCAATATGTAAAAGGTAAAGCCAAAAAGCTGACCAAAGATATTGAGACGCCGAAACAGGCAGCCGTACTGGGCGCGGGCATTATGGGCGGCGGTATCGCTTACCAGTCGGCCTGGAAAGGCGTACCGGTCATCATGAAAGATATCAACGATAAATCGTTGAACCTCGGCATGACCGAAGCGGCCAAGCTGCTGAACAAACAGCTGGAGCGCGGCAAGATCGACGGTCTGAAGCTGGCGGGCGTCATTTCGACCATCCACCCGACTCTCGATTATGCCGGTTTCGATCGCGTAGATGTTGTTGTCGAAGCGGTAGTCGAAAATCCGAAAGTCAAAAAAGCGGTACTGGCGGAAACCGAGCAGAAAGTGCGCCCGGAAACCGTGCTGGCCTCAAATACCTCCACCATCCCAATTGGCGAACTGGCAAGCGCCCTGGAACGTCCGGAAAACTTTTGCGGAATGCACTTCTTCAACCCGGTACACCGGATGCCGCTGGTTGAAATCATTCGCGGCGAGAAGAGTTCAGACGAAACCATTGCCAAAGTCGTCGCCTGGGCCAGCAAAATGGGCAAGACACCGATTGTAGTCAACGACTGCCCCGGCTTCTTTGTTAACCGCGTGCTGTTCCCCTATTTCGCCGGTTTCAGTCAACTGCTGCGCGACGGCGCGGATTTCCGCAAAGTCGATAAAGTGATGGAAAAACAGTTCGGCTGGCCGATGGGCCCGGCCTATCTGCTCGACGTGGTGGGTATTGATACCGCGCATCACGCGCAGGCGGTAATGGCGGCAGGCTTCCCACAGCGTATGCAGAAAGAGTATCGCGACGCGATCGACGCATTGTTTGACGCCAGCCGTTTTGGGCAAAAAAACGGTCTGGGCTTCTGGCGCTATAAAGAAGACAGCAAGGGTAAGCCGAAGAAAGAAGAAGATGCCGCGGTGGATGACCTGCTGGCAAGCGTCAGCCAGCCGAAACGCGACTTCAGCGACGACGAGATAATCGCCCGTATGATGATCCCGATGATTAACGAAGTGGTTCGCTGTCTGGAAGAAGGCATTATCGCAAGCCCGGCGGAAGCCGATATGGCGCTGGTCTACGGCCTGGGCTTCCCTCCGTTCCACGGCGGCGCATTCCGCTGGCTGGATACACAGGGCAGCGCGAAATATCTTGATATGGCGCAGCAGTATCAACACCTCGGCCCGCTGTATGAAGTGCCGGAAGGGCTGCGTAATAAAGCGCGCCATAACGAACCGTATTATCCCCCGGTTGAACCAGCCCGTCCGGTTGGTTCTCTGAAAACGGCTTAAGGAGTCACAATGGAACAGGTTGTCATTGTCGATGCTATTCGCACCCCGATGGGCCGTTCGAAGGGCGGCGCGTTTCGCAACGTGCGGGCAGAAGATCTCTCCGCCCACTTAATGCGTAGCCTGCTGGCGCGTAATCCGTCGCTTACAGCGGCGACCCTCGATGATATTTACTGGGGCTGCGTACAACAAACGCTGGAGCAAGGCTTCAACATTGCCCGTAACGCCGCGCTGCTGGCAGAAATTCCCCATTCGGTACCGGCGGTCACCGTCAACCGTCTGTGTGGTTCCTCGATGCAGGCGTTACACGATGCAGCGCGAATGATCATGACCGGCGATGCGCAGGTTTGTCTGGTTGGCGGCGTGGAGCATATGGGGCACGTGCCGATGAGCCACGGCGTGGATTTTCACCCGGGTCTGAGTCGCAACGTCGCCAAAGCGGCAGGGATGATGGGGCTAACGGCGGAAATGCTCTCCCGCCTGCACGGCATTAGCCGGGAAATGCAGGACCAGTTCGCCGCCCGCTCTCACGCTCGCGCCTGGGCCGCTACCCAGTCTGGCGCATTCAAAACGGAGATTATCCCGACTGGCGGTCATGATGCAGACGGCGTGTTGAAGCAGTTTAACTACGATGAAGTGATCCGCCCGGAAACCACGGTCGAAGCGCTATCAACGCTGCGTCCGGCATTTGATCCGGTTAGTGGCACGGTCACGGCGGGCACCTCATCCGCGCTTTCCGATGGCGCAGCCGCCATGCTGGTAATGAGCGAAAGTCGTGCCCGTGAGCTGGGCCTGAAACCTCGCGCCCGTATTCGCGCAATGGCAGTGGTGGGTTGTGATCCGTCAACTATGGGTTACGGGCCGGTTCCGGCATCAAAACTGGCGTTGAAAAAAGCGGGACTGTCGGCCAGCGATATCGATGTGTTTGAGATGAACGAAGCGTTTGCCGCACAGATCCTGCCATGCATTAAGGATCTGGGATTGATGGAGCAGATAGACGAGAAGATCAACCTCAACGGCGGCGCGATCGCGCTTGGTCATCCGCTCGGCTGCTCCGGAGCACGTATCAGCACCACGCTTATCAACCTGATGGAGCGCAAAGACGCTCAGTTTGGTCTGGCGACGATGTGTATTGGTCTGGGTCAGGGCATCGCCACGGTGTTTGAGCGGGTTTAATCAAAGATAATATCCCCTAAATAACTCGCATTGCAGCGCAGCGGCAACTGAGCGAATCCCCGGGCACATAGATAACTATGTGCCCGGGGTGAGCAAAGGCAGCCAACAAAGAGGCTGCGCGAATTATGACGGGAAACAGTTTAGTTGCCGTTTTTCCCGCCCGTCAGGGGCGGGTTTTTTCACCGTATGGCCCGTTCTACTCAGTAAGCGCTTTGGTCAGGCTAAATGGCATAGCCTGATATCCACGCGCACCATGTATTTGCATTTCGACCGCAGGCTCTTTTTCTCCCCATTTGAACTCTTCCAGATACGGATTAGGTAAGCTGGTAAATGCGCCTACCGACAAATCAAACGCACCACCTGCTGTTGCGGAATACACGAACACAGAATTCTTGTCAGTCTGGTACTCGGTGATAGAGGTTACCGGGCTAAACCACTCGTTCCCGCGCTCTTTACCGTATTGCCAGATCTGTTGGACTGTCTTGTTTTTCTGGTCGATTTTGTAAATCACGGAGCGGCTGTATTTCATACTCTGCATAGCAGGCTGTTCTAAGCCGCGGCCATCGCCATTGTCGAAAGCGGAAAGGTATAAGATATCGCCTTTACTCTTACTATCAATTTTAAAGGCCGTATGTTGCGTCCATGTCCAGTCGAAGTCACCCTCGCAGCCACTGTCCTGGCAGGCGATTTTTTGGCCTTTGCTATCCACTGGCGTCAGAATTGCGGCATTAAATGGCGCTTTCCAGCCAGCAGGCGTACCCAGTATCCACTTCACTTTCTTATCGCGGCCGATTTTGATAATCGCACTCTGGTGGCGGGAGCTGATGATGATGGAATCATCTTCACTGTCATAGTCGACGCTGTTGACATGCGCCCAGTTGCGGCCAGCCCCACTACCCACGATATCCCCGAATTTGTCGGAGGAGTCCAGCGCCGCCAGATCTTCTTCGCTCAACGTATGGCCGGACTGGCTGGCGTCGATATTCAGGCACACAGCGCCCTGATCGAGGGTTTTCATTATCACATCACGATAAGGATCGAGGATATCAAACAGACGCCATTCATCCACTACCACGCCGTTCTGATCAACTTCGGCAATCACATCACGCACGGTACGAACATTTTTCCCATCAGGACGTTTATAGTTAGAGCTGGCTACACGCAGGAAGTAGTGACCGTTGGCCGCGTTATCCATTGAGTGTGAAAAATCGTTATAATTATCCGGCAGGCGGCGGTTAAAGATTTCACGCCCCATGATATCGTATTTCACATAACGCTGACCGTAGCCCCACGATAGTGCGCCATCCTGGTTTTGTTTAAAGCCCATCATAACGCCAGCACGATAAATTGACTTTAAATCATAAATTGAACTTGGATTCATAAACCAACGAATATCACCGGAGGTGTCGATAATAGCGTTAGCTGTAGTGAAGTTCCATTCTAATGCACCCCCAGTAGGGTTGTTCCAGACAGTACGCGTTCCATTCCCAGACTTATCTTTCGTATTATTCAAAAGATACAAGCGATCTTTAAATTCTGGGGAAACCTTTTTAACATCGATAGTAAAGAGTGCTGATTGTTCTTCTTTTGTACCCGCTGATTCAATATAGGTAGGCGGTGCATACATTTTATAGCTTTCTTTTATATTTTCGGTTTTACTACCCTGGATTCTTGTATATTCAACTTCAACGGTATTGACATAATCTGGGTAAAGACCAAAGACGGGAATACCGCCATACGTTAAAAGGTATTTATTATTAACTTTATACGCGATCTCCTGGCCATTTTCTTTGGGGACAATCCGTACATGCACGTCACGTAACTGGTAACCGCCATTACGAATAACGGCGGTTAGCGGCGCGATATCATAGGGGTTCATAACAACTTCGCCAATTTTTCCCTGGACCTGATAGTCCACTTTAGCGCCGCTGGCGCCGCCGATGGCGAAAGCAGTAGAAGGTACTGATGACAAAATTGCAACAGATAATGCGAGAGAAGTTAAAGCATATTTAAATTTCATAACACTCTCCATCTTATAAATAAATAACTAACTTTCCATTTTATGTTTCTTTTATAAAAATAAATGAAGCATATATAATTAACTATTTTTATTGATAGCCTCAGGACATAATATTACTTAATTTATTACACGCAATACAAAGCCTGTAGATATTCAATATCATAAGGTTTTATAGTTGACGATTAATTAATATTTAAGAGGACTTTTAGGTAGGCTAACGTAAAAAGGGACGCTACTGCGTCCCATAAAATAGTTAAATAAATGCGAACGCATCGCCAAACAGACGATCTTCCCGCGCGTTACGCTCATGACAGAACAGATCGCGGGCGATTTTCGCCATCTCAAAACGTCCGGCAATATAAATATCGTGCCCCGCCAGCGTACCATAATCCTGCAATACCGCCGTAAGTACCGTTCCTGTACGTCCACGCCAGCCTTCTTCCGGCTGCTCGACAACAGGTTCAATACGCAAATTCGGATGGTTAACAGAGAGTGCTTCCAGCTCAGAGAGATCATAGAGGTGCTTTTCTTCGCGACCGCCCCAGTAAATGGTAACATCGCGGGCCGGGTTGCGCGCTAACGCCGTCAACAGGATGGAGCGCACATAAGAAAAGCCCGTACCGCCCGCGATCAGAATCAACGGACGCTCTTCATCGTCACGTAGCCAGGCGTCGCCATGCGGAATATCGACGACGATTTCCCGGTCTTTCAGAATTCGATCCATGACCGCCATCGCATACAGATTGAGCTCGGAAGCGCCAATGTGTAATTCAATAAACCCTTTCTCGTCCGGCGTTGAGGCCATCGAAAACGGGCGTTTGTCACGCTCGTCCATTACGACCATCAAATACTGACCAGCGCGGAATGAAAACGCCGCGTCCGGCACTAAACGAACCCGATATACGGTATCGGTGATAGCTTCTACCGAGGTCACTTTACAGCTTAAGGTTGTCATGCGCTCCCTCTGTCGGGTGTCGGGTCAATACCGACATTTTTCAAGCCGAGTCGCCGCAGCCTGAAATGTCGATGTCCGCTTTCAGTTATTTAAAGATAGCCAGCTCATCCCAAATCGCATCAATACGCGCGGTAACTTCAGGATCTTTAACAATAGGACGACCCCACTCGCGTTGGGTTTCGCCCGGCCATTTGTTTGTGGCATCCAGCCCCATTTTTGAACCCAGCCCGGAGACCGGCGAGGCAAAATCCAGGTAATCAATCGGCGTATTTTCAACCAGCACCGTATCCCGCGCAGGGTCCATACGGGTGGTAATCGCCCAGATCACATCATTCCAGTCGCGTGCGTTAACGTCATCATCGCAAACGATAACAAATTTCGTATACATAAACTGGCGCAAAAACGACCAGACGCCCATCATGACGCGTTTCGCATGACCAGCGTACTGCTTTTTCATCGTCACTACCGCCAGGCGGTAAGAACACCCTTCCGGCGGCAGATAAAAGTCGACGATTTCCGGAAACTGTTTTTGCAGAATAGGCACGAAGACTTCATTGAGCGCCACCCCTAATACCGCAGGCTCATCGGGCGGACGCCCGGTATAGGTGGAGTGATAGATGGCATCCTCACGCTGCGTAATATGCGTGACGGTAAAGACCGGAAAGTTATCCACTTCATTATAATAGCCCGTATGATCGCCATACGGTCCTTCCGGCGCCATCTCTCCCGGCTCAATGTAACCTTCAAGGATAATCTCGGCGCTGGCAGGCACTTCCAGATCGTTAGAAAGGCATTTAACCACTTCAGTTTTCGTGCCGCGCAGCAGGCCCGCAAAGGCATACTCCGACAGAGTATCGGGAACAGGAGTCACGGCGCCAAGAATCGTCGCCGGATCGGCGCCCAATGCGACGGAGACCGGGAAACGTTCACCCGGACGCGCGGCTAACCACTCCTGAAAATCCAGCGCGCCGCCGCGGTGAGACAGCCAGCGCATAATCAGCTTATTTTTACCTATCAACTGCTGACGATAAATGCCCAGGTTTTGCCGTTCTTTGTGCGGGCCACGCGTTACCGTCAGTCCCCAGGTAATCAGCGGCGCGGCGTCGTCCGGCCAACAGGTCATGACTGGAAGACGCGTTAAATCGACATCATCGCCAGACGCGATTTTCTGCTGGCAAGGCGCGCCGCGTAACCGTTTCGTCGGCATATTCAGCACTTGCTTAAACTGCGGCAGCTTGTCAAACAGATCGCGAAAGCCTTTCGGCGGCTCAGGTTCTTTCAGAAACGCTAATAATTTACCCACTTCCCGTAAGGCGGAAACATCATCCTGCCCCATGCCCATCGCCACGCGTTTTGGCGTGCCAAAAAGGTTGCACAGCACCGGCATGGCGTAACCTTTAGGATTTTCAAACAGCAACGCCGGTCCACCCGCACGCAGCGTGCGGTCAGCGATTTCCGTGATTTCCAGATGAGGATCCACAGGTAGCGTGATGCGTTTTAGTTCCCCCTGCTGCTCAAGTAGCGTCAGGAAGTCGCGTAAATCGTGATATTTCATGGCGTCCATTGTAGCCTCTTGGTAAGCGCATCATTATACGGCGTTCATCATCGGGATGCTGTATTTTTGTTAAATTAGCGTGAACTCTGGCAACCAACGCTAATCCAGATACGGCTTAAAGGATGAAGTGTATAATTAACTTCGCGCATGGCTTTTGCTATGCTTGCGCCCCGAACAAGCGGATAAGAGTCATTATGCAATCCTGGTATTTACTGTACTGCAAACGCGGGCAACTTCAGCGTGCTCAGGAACACCTCGAAAGACAAGCGGTAAGTTGCCTGACACCGATGATCACCCTGGAAAAAATGGTACGCGGAAAACGTACCTCCGTCAGCGAACCGCTCTTTCCTAATTATCTGTTCGTTGAATTTGATCCGGAAGTGATACATACCACTACAATCAACGCCACGCGCGGCGTCAGCCATTTTGTGCGCTTTGGCGCGCATCCTGCGATCGTGCCTTCCAGCGTTATTCATCAGCTTTCTATCTACAAGCCCGAAGGCATTGTCGATCCTGAAACCCCCTATCCCGGCGATAGCGTCATCATCACGGAAGGCGCATTTGAAGGGCTGAAAGCGATTTTTACCGAACCGGATGGCGAAACGCGTTCGATGTTACTGCTTAATTTACTCAATAAAGAAGTGAAGCAGAGCGTAAAAAACACCGGTTTTCGCAAGATTTAGCGATCGTTCAGAATACAACCTCAAATAAGGTTCTGGCGTTGGCATCTGTCATCGCCGCTAACCATTGCGGATCTTCACCACGCCATAGCGCAATGCGCTCCAGGATGTGAGGCAGATACGCGGGCTCGTTGCGTCGTGACGTTGGTTTCGGCGTAAGATCGCGAGGCAACAGATACGGCGCGTCGGTTTCTATCAGTAGCTTTTCCGCTGGAATAAACGGTAAGAGTTCACGTAGCTCAAGCCCGCGTCGTTCGTCGCAAACCCACCCGGTAATACCGATATAGAGCCCTCTGTCCACACAGGCCTGCATTTGCTGGCGTGAACCGGTAAAGCAGTGCAGTATTGCACCAGGAAGACTATCCAGCCAGGGATCAAGCAATGCCAGAAATCGCTCATGCGCGTCCCGGCAGTGCATAAAGATTGGCATCTGCAATTCGGCGGCAATTTGTAGCTGCGCCTGAAAGGCACGCTCCTGCTCCTGCGGCGTGGAAAAATTGCGATTGAAATCCAGCCCGCACTCACCGATAGCGACGACTTCCGGCTGGTTCGCCAGCGCAATAATGGCGTCTTCAGACGCGGATGACCACTGACTGCTGTCATGGGGATGGACGCCAGCCGTCGACCAACAATGGGGGTAGCGCCGCGCCAATTTTAACGCCTGCTGACTTTCATGGATGTTCGTTCCGGTCAGTAGCATACCTTTTACTCCCGCCGCAAACGCACGGGCGACCACATCATCACGATCTTTTGCAAACTGGCTACTGGTTAAATTAACGCCAATATCAAACATGCTTGCCCCCATATGACAACCGCCCTGGCGGGCGGTTGTGTTTAGTCTTCAGTGTGCTCGGCCTTTTCGGTTTCGGCCTCGTTATCTTCGTCGCGCGTCCGTCGCTTACCGACATAAAAGCGTGAGCAGAAAACGCCAATTTCAAACAGGCAGTACATCGGTATCGCCAGCAACGTTTGCGAGAAAACATCTGGCGGCGTAAGCAGCATTCCCACAATGAATGCCCCGACCAGGATATAAGGCCGTTTTTTACGCAAATCTTCTGGCGTGGTGATGCCCATCCAGCACAGCAACACAATCGCCACCGGCACTTCAAAGGCTACGCCAAAGGCCATAAAAAGCGCCATGACAAAGCTAAGATAGCTGGCGATATCTGTCGAAACCTGTACCCCTTCCGGCGCCGTATGCGTCAGGAAACCAAAGGCCAAAGGGAATACGACAAAATAGGCGAAGGCCATACCAATGTAGAAAAGCAGCGAGCTGGATACCAGCAGCGGTACGACCAGACGACGCTCATGCTTATACAGCGCCGGGGCGATAAAGGCCCAAACCTGGTACAAAATGACAGGCGCGGATAAGATCAAAGACACCATGAAGGTGAGTTTGATAGGCGTAAAAAACGGCGACGCCACATCCGTCGCAATCATTGTCGCCCCTTGCGGCATCTGTTTAATCAGCGGTGCGGCGACTAAATGATAAATATCATTGGCGAAATAAATTAACGCCAGAAAAATCAGAAGTACTGCGACGATGCAGTTTAGCAGGCGCTTACGCAACTCGATCAGATGCGTGATAAGCGGTTGAGTATCTTCTACAGCCATGTTTACGGTTTATCACTCGACGAGGGGGAAGATTCGACAACAGGCGCAGCGGATTTCTTCTCGGCGTCTATCGTGGCTACGGAAGCGGTTTCCGTTAACTCAGGCACGTTAGCTTTAACGGGCTCCGGCTTTTGTTCCGGCGCGCTCGCCTGTGTTTCAGCGGCGGCAGGGGTGACGCCCTCATGCTGCGTTTCGTTCCCTTTTACCACCGGATTATGGATGGTATGCGCTTCATCGCTCGCTTGTTCGGGATCGTTAGCGCTGTAGGTGCGTTTCATCGACTCCGCCGCCTGACGCAGTTCATCCATAGATGCTTTCAGTTCGGGAGTCAGATTTTCCAGGCTCGCCTTTTCGACTTTTTTCAGACTGTCCTGGAACTCCTGAAGTTTCAGTTCCTGAGTCAGTTCATTCTGAACCGTTGTCGCAAGGGACCGCAACGCGCGAATCCAGCCCGCTACCGTTTTTACCGCTACTGGCAATCGTTGCGGCCCCAACACAATGAGGCCGATAACGAACACTAACAGCAGTTCGCTAAAACCGATATCAAACACGGATTATACCTGCTCTTTATCTTGGCTTTTAGCGTCTTCCTTTTTCGCTTCGCCTTGCTTATCCGCGATAGATTTAGCGGTAAAATCAGCGTCCTGACTGGTTTTATCCTGTTTGGCATCATCATCGCTCATGGCCTTTTTAAAGCCTTTGATAGACGCGCCAAGATCGGAACCGATGGAACCGAGTTTTTTGGTGCCGAACAGCAGTACGACGATAACGGCAACAATCAACAACTGCCAAATACTGATACCACCCATACATGTTCCTCTGTGATAGATGATGAATTAATAGGGCCGCATTATACACATTATCCTTCGCGCTGCCTCTTTGTTAGCCGCTTTCGCCCGCCCTATTCACATACTTTTACATACGACCGGGACGACATTGACTTGCGGCCTGAGTACTGCCTCGAGTGATAATATGTACCTGCGTGACACAACCGGCGTTGAGCGATAAAAAATCTCAACGAGTTTTACGCCAGCCAACCAGCCAGACAACTACGCCGCCGACCATGAGCCAGCCAGGCATCAATCCCCATTCAGGGCGGTTGACGAGTAAGAATGACCCGCTCAGTAACAGCGTTGCGCCAATTCCCAATAAATAACGAGACTGACTTTGGCGCACATGGTTTACCTGTAACTCGCGCGCAATCTTATCAACACTGTGCTGTAAATATTTGCCCTGGCGCAAACTGTCGTACACCAGTTCAGGTATTTCTGGCATTTTTTCGACCCAGAACGGCGCTTTTTCTTTAAGAGCCCGCGTGAGAGCCGGAATACCCACCTGATCTTTGATCCAGGACTCAAGAAACGGCTTCGCCGTTTTCCACAAATCAAGCTGAGGATAAAGTTGCCGCCCAACCCCTTCAACATACAATAATGTTTTCTGCAACAACACCAGTTGCGGCTGGACTTCCATGTTAAATCGACGCGCTGTATTGAAAAGGTTTAACAACACATGACCAAACGAGATTTCCGCGAGCGGCTTTTCAAAGATAGGTTCACAGACGGTGCGGATGGCAAACTCAAAATCTTCAACGTTGGTATCTGGCGGAACCCAGCCTGAATCGACATGCAGTTCTGCCACCTTTCGGTAATCGCGGTTAAAAAACGCGATAAAGTTTTCTGCCAGATAGCGCTTATCTTCTTTGTTTAGCGACCCGACGATACCGCAGTCAATGCCGATATATTGCGGATTTTCAGGGTGTTCATGGCTGACAAAAATATTTCCCGGATGCATGTCCGCATGGAAAAAGCTGTCGCGGAAAACCTGGGTGAAGAAAACTTTAACCCCGCGTTCCGCCAGCAGTTTCATGTTGGTGCCGTTCTTTTCCAGCGCCGCCACATCCGAAACCGGAATGCCGTATATCCGCTCCATCACCATCATGTTCTGGCTACAGTAATCGGAGTACACCTCCGGGATATACAGCATGGGACTATTTTCAAAATTGCGGCGTAACTGAATCGCGTTGGCCGATTCCCGCAGCAGATTCAGCTCATCGATCAGCGTTTTCTCATACTCACGCACCACTTCCGTCGGGCGCAGACGACGCCCATCCGGCAACAGGCGTGGTACCCAGCGAGCAAGGCGATAAATCAGTTTCAGGTCTGCCTGAATTACCGGCAAAATATCCGGGCGAATGACCTTAATAACCACTTCTTTACCGTTTGATTTCAATCGCGCGGTATGTACCTGGGCGATTGACGCCGACGCTAAAGGCTGGATATCAAAGTCGTCAAACCAGGCTTCGACAGGTAGCCCCCCCATCGCCTCTTCAATCTGGGCTTTCGCCAGCCGACCATCGAATGGCGCGACTTTATCCTGGAGCAAAGCGAGCTGATCGGCGATTTGCGGCGGGAACAGGTCACGGCGCGTGGAGAGCATCTGACCAAATTTGATCCAGACCGGTCCCAGCTCTTGCAACGCCAGTCTTAATCGTTCACCCAGCAATTTATCTTTATGCCGGTTTGGCATCCAGAACAGCGAATAGCGCCATAATCGGAGTGGCAGTGTAAGACGCATTCGGGGGATGAGTTCATCAAGGCCGTAGCTTAAAAACGTGCGGATGATGAAATATAGGCGCCGTACTTCACCTGGCGTCATTTGGCCTCCAGTTTTTCCAGCCGTGTGGTCAGAGCATCTACGGCGCGCTCAACAGCCGCGGTTTCTTCGGCAAACCATGCGACTTCCAGCGGGCCAGGCGCCATACGCCACTCTTCAGTGATCGCTTCAGCGGCATAACGCTGCTGGCGTTGAAACCCGTGGCGCAGGAATTTAGCCCCGCCACGCACGACCTTACCGATACTTTCCGCCGCAATATCACCCGTGTATGGCGCCAACAGCTCCGCAGGATCGAATTCGGCGAGATCGGCGAGCGCCACAAAATTTTGCACGACCTGAATATCGCCCTGCACTTCCAGTTCGCCGCTGCGAATAAGCGCGGCCAACTGCTGACGATCGCGTAGTTTTGGCAAAACGCTAGCTTGAGTGATTACCGTACAGTCCGCTTCGCCTTCCCATGCCCCCAGCACATCAACCTGGCGTTCACTGAATACCAGGACTAATGGCGTCGAAAATCCCTTTAGTTTCACACACAGTACTTTTCCCTGTAAGCGCGTTCTGGCTGATTTCAGCGCTGGCGAACGATACAGAAACGTATTGAGGAGACCTTCAATTCCTGCGGTCACTAAGGGTTTAAAAGGCATTCCACCCTCCTAGAATTTATAACCACGGTGCAATGCCACAACGCCCGCCGTCAGATTGTAATAATCCACGCTCTCAAATCCGGCGTCCTGCATCATGGCTTTTAAGGTATCCTGATCGGGATGCATACGGATGGATTCCGCGAGATACCGATAGCTATCCGCATCGTTTGCGACCATCGAGCCAATACGCGGTAAAATATGGAAAGAATAGGCGTCATACGCTTTACTCAGCGGCTCAATGATAGGCTTGGAAAATTCAAGCACCAGTAAACGTCCGCCGGGTTTCAACACACGGAACATTGACCGCAGCGCTTTTTCTTTTTCCGTTACATTGCGCAAACCAAACGAAATGGTAATGCAATCAAACGTATTATCAGGGAAAGGCAGAGCTTCGGCATTCGCCTGCACATACTCTACGTTGCCGATCACGCCGATATTACGCAGCTTCTCACGCCCCATTTTGAGCATAGAATCATTAATATCCGCCAGGATAACTTTGCCAGTTTCCCCGACCATACGTGAAAATTTCGCGGTAAGATCGCCCGTACCACCCGCTAAATCGAGAACGGTTTGTCCACGACGCACGCCACTGCAATCAATGGTGAAGCGCTTCCACAAACGATGAATGCCAAATGACATTAAGTCATTCATCACATCGTACTTTGACGCCACAGAATGAAAAACGTGGGCCACCATGTCAGCTTTCTGCTCTTTAGCGACGGTCTGAAAGCCAAAGTGCGTCGTTTCTTGTGAATCTTCCACCATCTCAGTGCCTGCTTATCGATAAAAATGTTCAAGAAGTGTAACAGATTGGGCCAATTTGCCCTACTCTGCGCCAGGACTAAACTACTCCGTATGGGTTAACTTAACTGCTGCTTCACCCGTTCATCATTGGGATAATGTTCATCCTGCCGCCCTTCAGGGATCGATCGTAAACGATATTCTTCATCTTGCGTAACGGCCTGTTCCGCTAAATCCGGATTAATCTCGCGTTTGATTTCCACGCCTAGCCCCCGGAAGGCCTCCGCCTGCGCCAAAACGTTGCCACGCCCCGACGCAAGTTTTTTCATCGCCTGGCGGTAGTTATCCTGCGCTTTATCCAGACTCTGACCGATCGCTGACATATCATCAACGAACAACCGCATTTTATCGTAGAGCTTACTGGCTCTGTCTGCGATGTGCTGCGCATTGCGGCTCTGGTGTTCATAGCGCCACAGGTTGGCGATTGTCCGTAACGCCACCAGCAGCGTCGTGGGGCTTACCAGCATAATGTTATTTTTCAGCGCCTCGGTTATCAGTTCGGGCTGTTTATCTAACGCCAGCAGGAAAGCGGGTTCTACGGGGATAAACATCAGAACATAGTCCAGCGAGCGGAGGCCGGGAAGCTGCTGGTAGTCTTTACGCCCCAGTAAGCGAATATGATTGCGCACCGAGGCGATGTGCTCTTGTAAAGCGGCCTCGCGCGTATAGTCATCTTCAGCGTTAAAGTAACGCTCGTAGGCGACCAACGTCATTTTAGCGTCGATGACCACATCTTTGCCCTGCGGCAAGCGGACGATGACATCCGGCTGCATCCGCGAGCGCGCATCGTTCTCAATACTAACCTGGGTTTCGTATTCGTAGCCTTCACGCAGTCCGGATGCCTCCAGCACCCGCGCCAGCACAACTTCGCCCCAGTTTCCTTGCGCCTTATTGTCCCCTTTCAGGGCGCGCGTCAGGTTGATCGCTTCCTGCGCCATTTGCGCGTTAAGCTGCTGCAAATTACGAATTTCGTGCGCCAGCGTATGCCGCTCCTGCGCTTCTTTGCCAAAACTCTCCTGAACCTGGCGGCGAAAACCGTCCAGTTGCTCACGCAGCGGCGTCAGCAGGCTATTCAGGCTTTGTCGGTTTTGTTCGTCTACGCGACGATTACTGTGTTCAAAAATACGGTTCGCCAGATTTTCAAACTGCTCGCTTAAACGCTGTTCGCTGTTGATCATCTGACGGATTTTGTCTTCCGCGTGTTGCTGAGTCGCTTCCAGACGGGTCGTGACTTCACGCAGATCGGCTTCCAGAGAGGTATTGATACTGTGCAGGCTACGCAGTTCGTTATTAAGTAACTCGCATTCACTGCGCCAGTGCGCTTCTTGCGCTAATTGCTGCCGGGCCGCGCTAAGTTCGATATCCAGCTCACGCCGTTCTTCGATAAGATCGGCGCGGATTTGATCGGCGTGCGCTTTCGTCGCCAGCCAGCCAATCACCGCCCCAGCCGCCAGCGCCACGACGGCGCTTATCATAAGAGTAATATCCACAACACCTCTCCTGGAACCACACTGTCCTGCACAAAATAGAATTGTGCTGTATAAACGTCCAGTTTAAAAGGGATTTCCTGCGAGGCGCCACGCAAAAAGAAAAGGCCGAACGCGTCGGCCTTTGCAAAAGAGAGGAGAATTACAGCAGACGACGGGCCGCTTCCACGACGATTTTCACCGCGTGGCTTTCAGTTTGTTTCATCGTTTCCGCATTCGGAATCTCTTGTTGGGTACGGTTGACGATAACGCCCGCCACCATACCTGCGCGTAACCCCTGGCTTGCGCACATGGTTAACAGCGTAGCGGATTCCATTTCGTAGTTCATTACGCCCATCGCCTGCCACTCTTCCATAGAGCCTTTGAAGCGACGCACAACGCGGCCAGAATAGGTGTCGTAACGTTCCTGACCCGGATAGAAAGTGTCGGAAGAGGCGGTTACGCCAACGTGAGTCGTGGCGCCAATCGATTTCGCGGCTTCAACCAGCGCAGTGGTGCAGGCAAAGTCGGCAACCGCCGGGAATTCCATCGGCGCAAAATGCAGGCTCGCCCCATCCAGACGAACGGATGCGGTCGTTACCAGAACGTCGCCGACGTTAATGTGCGGCTGAATAGCCCCCGTGGTGCCGATACGCAAGAAGGTACGAATACCCAGTTGCGCCAGTTCTTCCACGGCAATAGAGGTAGACGGGCCGCCGATACCGGTAGAGCAAACGATAACTGCTTTGCCATCCAGCTCAGCGCGCCAGGAGGTGAATTCGCGGTGAGATGCCAGCTTAACCGGCTTATCCATCAGCGCGGCGATCTTTTCCACACGCTCAGGATCGCCAGGGACGATGGCGAGCTGGGCCCCTTGTAAATCGTTTTTGGTGAGGCCGAGATGAAAAACATCAGACTTGGACATATAAAACTCCTCTGTGAATCGGGTTTGTCAGAAGAAGCAAAAAGACACTTTACCTAAGGCATAAAGATATTTTCGTGACAGCCATCACTATGGCGTAAAACAATTGCACTCGATTACCATTAAAAAGTGATGCACATCACAATAAATAATCAATATCGCCAGGCATTGCACAAAAGATAGCCGCTTTAAGGCAATGTGGTTTGTTACACACTGTCTATAGTTAAGATTGCGCTATTTTTTAAGGGTACGGAGAATACCATGACAACGACACATCCATCCGGCTTTGCACCTGCAGCCTCCCCACTTGCCCCTACGATGATTCATACGCCTGATGGGGCCATTAGCGCGGGGATAACGTCGATCCCCTCTCAGGGCGACGATATGCCCGCCTATTACGCCAGACCAAAAGCGAGCGACGGCGCATTGCCTGTGGTCATTGTGGTACAGGAAATTTTTGGCGTACATGAACACATTCGCGATATTTGCCGACGACTGGCGCTGGAAGGCTATCTCGCTATCGCGCCGGAGCTCTATTTCCGCGAAGGCGACCCCAATGATTTCGCCGATATACCCACATTATTGAGCGGGCTGGTGGCTAAAGTACCGGATTCGCAAGTCCTTGCCGACCTGGATCACGTCGCCAGTTGGGCTTCGCGCAACGGCGGGGACGCGCATCGGCTGATGATCACCGGTTTTTGTTGGGGAGGCCGAATTACCTGGCTGTACGCCGCGCACAACCCACAGTTAAAAGCGGCGGTAGCATGGTACGGCAAGCTGGTGGGCGACACGTCACTCAATTCGCCGAAGCATCCCGTTGATATCGCCACCGATCTTAACGCGCCGGTACTGGGTTTATACGGCGGGCAGGATACCAGTATTCCACAGGAGAGCGTGGAAACCATGCGTCAGGCGCTACGCGCCGCTAATGCGAAGGCGGAAATCGTGGTCTATCCCGATGCAGGGCACGCGTTTAATGCCGATTATCGTCCGGGCTACCACGAAGCCTCGGCGAAAGACGGCTGGCAAAGAATGCTGGAATGGTTCGCGCAGTACGGCGGGAAAAAAGGCTAACCACAGCGCATTACGATGTTTGTTGGGCCTACGAGACCGGAGTCGGTATAGGCTCAACAAAGCGTCATCGCCACGTTAGCTATGCTTTACCACAGCATTTTTTATATTTTTTACCGCTGCCGCAGGGACAGAGATGGTTACGACTGACGGCTCCTGTGTCTTTACGCGCGTCCTGCGCCAGCCAGCGCATGATCGATGCCATCGGATAGCCTTGCGCCAGCAGCTCCCGCCAGACATTCATATACGGCGTAACGTGCTGGAAAAAATGCTTATAGCCCGCACACAAGTAATTATGCGCAGGATGACCGGACGGCGAGACGGCAAAGCGATGCTTCGGACAGCCGCCATGACACGCAAAGCGGTAGTCACAGCGACGACAATCGGCGGTCAGGGTCTCCCGCTTGGCCTCACCAAAGGCAATAGCCCGCTCGCTATTATTTAAGGTTTTGATGCTGTGCTGGTGGATATTCCCCAGCAGATGCTCCGGGTAGACAAAGTGGTCGCAGTTGTAGAGATCGCCGTTCGACTCCAACGCGAAGGCATGTCCACAAGTCTCGGAATGTACACACAGTACCGGCTGCTGCGCCGTCCAGGCGGCTAACGCCACGTCAAACATCTGCACATAGACGCGGTCTACGTCGCGACGAACCCAGATATCAAAGATCTGGTTGAGAAATTCGCCATATTGCCACGACGGTACCGTCCATGGCGCCAGCGTCGCCGCGCTTTCGCCGGGCATCACCAGATTAAGTACCGATGAGTTATCGGTGCTCATTCGCTCTACCAGCGGGATAAACTGAATAAAACGCGATCCCGCCGCCAGAAGAAATTCGTAGACGTCTGCTGCATGACCGACGTTATGTTTTCCCACGACGGTTAAGGTATTAAAGTCGACATGGTGCGCTTTAAGCCGCGCCATTGCTGCGACGACCTGTTCATGAGTTCCTTTTCCAGCGCGATTAAGCCGATAGTGGTTGTGTAACGACGCCGGGCCGTCGATAGAGAGACCGATGAGAAAATGCTGTTCAGCGAAAAAGCGCGCCCACTCGTCATTCACCAGGATGCCGTTCGTCTGCAACGCATGAGTGATTTTTCGCCCATCGCCGTACTTTTCACATAATGCGACAACCCGGCGGAAAAACGGTAGCCCCATCATGGTCGGTTCGCCGCCCTGCCAGGCAAAGTCAATGCGGTCGCCACTCTGCGCGGCAATATGCTGGCGTATAAACTGTTCCAGCGTCTCGTCCGACATTCGCCAGTTTTTATTGCGTTCCGGGTACAGCGCCTCTTTTTCAAGATAGAAGCAATATGTGCAATCAATATTGCAGATCGCGCCGCCGGGTTTGGCCATTACGTGACAACCTGCTAC
Source organism: Salmonella sp. SJTUF15570 (assembly GCF_043357055.1). Classification (NCBI taxonomy): domain Bacteria; kingdom Pseudomonadati; phylum Pseudomonadota; class Gammaproteobacteria; order Enterobacterales; family Enterobacteriaceae; genus Salmonella; species Salmonella sp. SJTUF15570. Next base: position 23,554 of record NZ_JBEUKJ010000015.1, read on the forward strand.
CGCCATGTCAGACATCTCCGTTAAAAAATAAGGTTCACCAGCGCCATGAGACAATGCGACGTTTATCGTCGCCAGGGAACATAACAGAATGGAAAACCTCGTTTTGTGCTATGAGAGCGCTGGGCGATCATGACAGGAAAAACGATCTGCGAGGCAATAAAATCCGCCGCGCTGCTTCCAGGGACGCTATCCGCCTGGTTGTCATTCATACGGAGAACCTTTTTATTATCAAGATCGCCAAATAGCCAGATCCTGAAAAAGACAGCGCGGAAAATAAGAAAAAGGGAAATGAGGAGAAAGAGGCGCTGTTAATCAGGTCAGACACGGGCGCTACCCGTCAAAGGGTAGCGCCGCATTGCTGCCGGATAAACGCAGCGGCCAGGATGGGTTATTTCGCCTGACGCAGATTGTGCGCCGCTTTGACCATGTTCGCTAACGCCGCGCGGGTTTCCGGCCAACCGCGAGTTTTCAGACCGCAGTCCGGATTCACCCACAGGCGTTGTGCCGGAATACGCTGTGCCGCCTTCTTCAGCAGGGCTTCAATCCACTCGACGCTCGGCACGTTCGGCGAGTGAATATCGTACACGCCCGGCCCGATTTCGTTCGGGTAGTCGAATGCTTCGAACGACTCCAGCAACTCCATATCCGAGCGGGAGGTCTCAATGGTGATCACATCCGCATCCAGCGCGGCGATCGAATCCATAATGTCGTTGAACTCGCAGTAACACATGTGGGTGTGGATCTGGGTTTCATCCTTCGCCACCGCCGCGTTGATGCGGAAGGCTTCCACACCCCATTCCAGATAGGCGTCCCAGTCGCTGCGACGCAGCGGTAGACCTTCGCGCAGCGCCGGTTCGTCGATCTGAATAATCCCAATCCCCGCCGCCTCCAGATCCGCGACTTCATCACGCAGCGCCAGCGCAATCTGTTTCGCAATCGTTTCGCGGGTCACGTCTTCGCGGGGGAATGACCAGCAAAGAATAGTCACCGGGCCGGTCAACATCCCTTTTACCGGCTTGTCGGTCAGCGACTGGGCATATTTCGCCCACTCCACGGTAATCGGTGCCGGACGGCTGATATCGCCAATCACTACCGGCGGTTTCACACAGCGGGAGCCATAGCTTTGCACCCAACCATTCTGGGTAAAGACGAAGCCGTCCAGATGCTCGCCGAAGTATTCCACCATGTCGTTTCGCTCGGCTTCGCCGTGTACCAGCACATCCAGCCCTAAACGCTCCTGCTCGATGATAGCCTGTTTGATATGTTCGGCGATGCCGGTGCGGTAGTGGTTCGCGTCGAGGTTGCCCTTTTTGAAGTCCAGACGCAGGCCGCGAATTTCCGTGGTTTGCGGGAACGAACCGATAGTCGTCGTCGGCCAGGCGGGAAGTTTAAAGCGGGCGCGTTGCGCTTCAGCGCGCACCTCATACGGATTCTCACGCTGGCTGTCCTGCGCGGTGATCGCCGCCAGGCGTTTTTCTACCGCGGCATTATGTACGCGGCGGGAGTGACGACGAGCCTGAATCGGTGCGCTCCATTCCTCAAGCGCCGCCGTTTCGCCGCTGTTCAGCGCATCGCGCAGCAACGCCAGTTCACCGCATTTTTGCAGCGCAAAGGCAAACCAGCTTTTAACTTCCGTATCCAGACGCGTTTCGACGCTGAGATCGATCGGGCTGTGCAGCAAAGAGCAGGAGGATGCTACCCACAGCGCGCGTTTGCCCACAATGGCGTTAATCTGCGCGTATTTTTCGGTCAAATCGGCGCGCCAGACATTACGCCCGTTAATCAAGCCTGCGGAGAGCAGCCAGTCGACCGGCAGACGTTGATGCAGTTCCGCTACATCATCTTTGCCATGAATGAGGTCAACATGTAGCCCCTGTACCGGTAGCGCGATAATAGTGTCCAGGTTTGGCGTCACGCCTTCAAAATAGGTCGTCAGCAACAGCTTCACCTGGCCGGCGAGCGCGTCGTAAGCCGGTTTGAAGGCATCCAGCCACGCCTGCGGCAGTTCCAGCACCAGTGCTGGCTCATCAATTTGGACCCACTCAATACCACGTTTTGCCAGTTCAGCCAGTACGTGCTGATACACCGGCAAAATGTCTTTCAGCAACGTCAGGCGGTCAAACGGCTCGCCTTTCACTTTACCCAGCCACAGATACGTGACAGGCCCCAGCAGTACGGGTTTGATCTTATGCCCCAGCGCCAGCGCTTCGTCCACTTCCTCCAGCAACTGTGTCCAGGTGAGTCTGAACTGCTGGCCTTTGCTGAACTCCGGTACTATGTAGTGATAGTTAGTATTAAACCATTTGGTCATTTCCGCTGCCGCCGCCGGTTCGCCGGTTGGCGCGCGACCGCGGCCAATGCGGAACAGAGTGTCGATGTCCACGGAACCGTCGTTGTTCTGATGACGAGCCGGCACATTGCCTAACAGCAGGCTGGTGGTCAGAACATGGTCGTACCAGGCAAAGTCGCCTACCGGTAACAGGTCAATACCCGCTTGTTTCTGCTGCTCCCAGTGACGCGCGCGCAGTTCGCGGCCCACCGCCAGTAACGCTTCACGCGTTGAGTTCCCCGCCCAGTAGCTCTCTTGCGCTTTTTTCAACTCGCGACGCAGGCCAACGCGAGGAAAACCGAGGGTATGAGTCAATATTGTCATTTTACTTCCTCTCTTATTTTATTGAATCTGAAAGTAAAACTCTAAATAGTTCGGCTTGCAGGAAGGCGGCGACACAGCGCATCCCCAGGAGCTTACTGAAGTAAGTGACTGGGGTAAGCAAGGAAGCCAACGCATCTGCAAGTCGAAATATGACGAGTTTTAGACGTCTGGATGTTTACACATCCATAATGTAAAGGTACTGTATATTCCTCAAGCGCAATTTGTTCATGGCGAAGTGAAGGACTTTCATGATCGAAATTAAACATCTGAAAACACTCCAGGCATTGCGGAATAGTGGATCGCTGGCTGCTGCTGCTGCGGTGCTGCACCAGACCCAATCCGCTCTGTCTCATCAGTTCAGCGATCTGGAACAACGCCTTGGCTTCCGCCTGTTCGTGCGTAAAAGCCAGCCGCTGCGCTTTACGCCGCAGGGGGAAGTTCTGCTGCAACTGGCAAACCAGGTGCTGCCGCAAATCAGCCGTGCGCTGCAGGCGTGCAACGAACCGCAGCAAACTCGTCTGCGCATCGCTATTGAATGTCATAGCTGTATTCAGTGGCTGACCCCGGCGCTGGAAAACTTCCGTGCAAGCTGGCCGCAGGTAGAAATGGATTTCACATCCGGCGTCACTTTTGATCCGCAACCGGCCTTGCAACAAGGCGAGCTGGATTTGGTGATGACGTCGGATATTTTGCCGCGCAGCGGGCTGCATTATTCGCCGATGTTTGATTTTGAAGTCCGACTGGTGCTGGCGCCCGACCATCCGCTGGCCAGCAAAACGCAGATTACGCCGGAAGATTTAGCCAGCGAAACGCTGTTGATTTACCCGGTGCAGCGCAGCCGACTGGATGTCTGGCGACATTTCCTGCAACCGGCGGGTATCAGTCCGCTGCTGAAAAGCGTGGATAATACGCTACTGCTGATTCAGATGGTGGCGGCCAGAATGGGTATTGCCGCCCTGCCGCACTGGGTGGTGGAAAGCGTTGAGCGCCAGGGTCTGGTGGTGACCAAAACCCTGGGTGATGGTCTGTGGAGCCGCCTGTATGCCGCCGTGCGCGACGGCGACCAGCGTCAGGCGGTGACCGAGGCGTTTATTCGCTCGACGCGGGATCACGCCTGCGATCATCTGCCGTTTGTGCGGAGCGCGGAGCGACCCATTTTCGATGCACCCACAGCGAAGCCAGGATCACAGCCGCGCCTGTAATAAAGCTTGGCCAGTGGGGCTGCTGATGCCAGATGGCAAGATTAACCAGCAGTCCTGCGGGAACATGCATATTATTCATGATACCCAGCGTCCCGGCGTCTACCTGGGTAGCGCCATAGTTCCACATAAAGTAGCCAATGCCGGACGCCACCACGCCGAGAAACACCAGAATGCTCCATTGCAGCGTGGTTTCCGGCAGCTTTTGCGCGTTCCCCAACAGCGACCACGCCACCGCCGCCACCAAAAACGCTCCCAGATAGAACCACGCAAAGGCGTTGTGCTGCGGCATGGGACGGATCTCCATCAGACGTTTATACCCCACCATTCCGATAGCGAAACTGATATTAGAAAGCTGCACCAGGAGCAAACCGACCCAAAAATGGTCGGTCACGCGATCGTAGCGAATAATCCCGGCGCCAATCACCGCCAGCAACGCGCTAAATGCATAGCCCCAGCGCAAACGACGCTGACTCATCACATCGTAAATCAGCGTGATATAGAGCGGCGTCAGAACGGTAAACAGCAGCAGTTCGGATACGGTCAGGTAGAGGTAAGCATGGAAGCTCAACATATACATGATGCCAAGCTGCATCGCCCCCACCAGCATATACAGGCTGATGGTTTTTAGGTTGTGCCCGCGAGAACGCAAAAACGGCAGAAAAACGAGCGCCGCCAGCCCAACGCGTATCAGCACCGCGAAATAGCTATCGACATGCCCGGCAAGATACTCGCCAAATAGACTAAAGGAGAAAGCCCACAGGATAGTGGTAATGATGAGTAGCGCCACAATGGATGTCTCTTAAAACAGGGAACACCCATTGTAGCGGAGAGTGAAGTTGACAACTGGTCAACTAACAAACAATCACATCAGCGTAAGAAAAGATCGCGCAGGTAATGCGGCACGGCGTTATCCGCGTTGATGCCGATCACCTCAAGTTCGGGATACAGGTCTTTCAGACGCTGGTGCGCATTGCCCATGATGCAGCCTTTGCCCGCCATCGTGAGCATTTCAGCGTCGTTCATTCCGTCGCCAAAGGCGATACACTCTTTCAGGCTGTACCCCATCGCCTGAGCGACCGCTTCCAGCGCATGACCTTTCGACACTCCGCCCGCCATCACTTCCAGACAGGTTAGCGTAGAGAAGCTCACGTTTACCCGATCGCCCCAGCGCGCGTTAATCGCCTGCTCCAGCGGCAACAACTTTTCATGAGTGTCGCTGGTGAAAAACACTTTGCTGACGCCCTCCGGCTCCAGCAGCGCAGGCTCAAACAACGAGTAGTTAAATACCGCCTCTTTGAAAAAACGCATTTCATCGGGGCGATGACGATTCATAAACCATTCGTCGTCGCGATAAACGTTAGTCACGATGTCCTGGTTCGCATTCACCACGCCGAACAGGTCGCTGGCAATGTCGCTGTCCAGATTATGCGTAAAAACCAAATTCCCGTCGGTATCGTGCACTCGCGCGCCGTTGGAGGTGATCATGTAAGACTTGATTTCAAGATTATCGCGGATTTGCCCTACATCGACATGATGACGACCAGTGGCAAAGACAAAATGGATGCCGCGTGCGGTCAACAGCTTCAGAGTCTCTTTGGCATAAGGGGACAACGTATGGTCGGGGGAGAGCAGCGTGCCATCTAAATCAGACGCAACAACCTGATACATAATAAAATTTAACCTCTAAGCAAAGCGATTTCCGCTGGATAAATTAGGCTTGTTGAAAAATTCAACAATGGCGTTAAGCGCGACTGAGCGCATGGCGTCCTTTTCAAAAAGGATCTCATGGTACGCGCCTTTGATAACCAGCGGTTTTCCCCCTTCACAAGGGTATCCCGCCGCGGCGCGAATTTCACAAAAACGATCGTGGGTGCGGTTATCCACTACCCGCTCTTCTTCCGCCTGAATCAGTAGCGTAGGCGTCGTGTCATCGCTCGCCCCAGCCAGTACCTGCTCACCCGCCAGAATGCCTTCGCGTACCCAATGCCAGGTGGGGCCGCCAACGCGCAGCTGCGGCTCGTCGGCATAAAATCGTAAGTTGCGCTGATAACGCTGGCGGCTGTGGGTCAGCGCATTCATCCCAAACGGCAACGCCCGCCACTGACCGGTACCAATAGCGTAATCTTCACGGATACGCTGGTGCCCCTCGGCCCAGTCGAGAATATGGCGCACCATAAAGGAAGGCAAGCGTATCACAATACCAAACATCGGCGCGGTGAGCGCAATAGCGTCGCACCGCACACGATGGCGTTGCAGGAACAGGGTGGCTATCGCGCCCCCCATTGAGTGCGCCAGGATATAACGCTTACGCCACGGCCCCGGCTCAATTTCCTGCTGCCAGAACGCCGCTAAGTCCTCAACATAATCGTTAAAATGATCAACATGACCCCGATGCGGGTCCGATAACATCCGCCCGGAGCGCCCTTGACCACGGTGGTCGATGATGAAGATATCAAAACCGAGATGAAAAAGGTCATACGCCAGTTCAGCGTATTTTACATAACTCTCAATGCGGCCAGGACAAATGACGATCGTCCGATCGTTGGAATCATTTCGAAAACGGACAAAGCGCACCGGAATGTTACCCACGCCGATAAACTCCGCCTCTTCCCGCTGACGCCAGAAATCGGTCAGCGGCCCCATAGCAAAAGCGGCAAACGCATTTTCTCTTGTTTCCCAGTCATTTTGCTGCTGAAACATCGGGTTTTCGGCCTCGTTTACCAGGTAAAATCGTTTTTTGCGTCGTGCCTGACACAACACAGCGGCAGTAGCGTATTGTGGCACAAAAACAGACAACCAGGGAGTTTCGCATGACCTTTGAATGGTGGTTCGCCTATCTACTGACCTCAACTCTGCTGAGTCTTTCTCCGGGTTCAGGCGCCATCAATACCATGACGACGTCTATCAACCATGGATATCGTGGCGCAGCGGCTTCTATCGCCGGACTCCAGACCGGACTGGGGATACATATCGTACTGGTGGGCGTCGGACTGGGTACGCTCTTTTCGCGCTCGCTCCTCGCTTTTGAAATCCTGAAATGGGCTGGCGCGGCTTATCTTATCTGGCTGGGTATCCAGCAATGGCGCGCCGCAGGCGCTATCGATCTGCATACTCTTGCCCAGACGCAATCGCGGGGTCGGCTGTTCAAACGCGCGGTCTTTGTCAATCTAACCAATCCCAAAAGCATTGTCTTTCTTGCCGCACTGTTTCCGCAATTCATCATGCCGCAGCAACCGCAACTGGCGCAGTACCTCATTCTCGGCGTCACTACGATTGTGGTGGATATGATTGTGATGACCGGTTACGCCACGCTGGCGCAGCGCATTGCCGCCTGGATTAAAGGACCAAAGCAGATGAAGGCGCTGAATAAAGCGTTTGGTTCGTTGTTTATGCTGGTAGGCGCGCTCCTGGCGTCGGCAAGACACGCGTGATAGTCGTGCCGGATGATGTTTATCCGGCCCGGAGGTAAATTAGCGCGAAATAATCAGGTGAATACCAAAGCCCGCAAACAGAGCGCCGGCAAAACCATCAATCCATTTCGCCAGACGCTGATAGCCGCGGCGCATTTTCGGCAGCGCGAACAGGCTGGCGACTACGGTAAACCAGGCCAACGTTTCCAGGGTAATTAACGCGAAAATACCCCAGCGCGCCGCAGCGCCGACGTTATCGCCGACAAACAGTGAAAAAACGGAACCAAAATAGATAATCGCTTTCGGATTCGACAGATTGGTCAGCAGCCCTTTGAGAAAGCTGCGCCCGCTCTGCGCCAGTTCAATGTGCGGAGAAGACGCCGCCGCATCCTGTTTTTTCAGCGCGCCGCGCAGCATCTGATAGCCCATCCAGCACAGGTACAGGCCGCCGCCTACCATAATGATCGTATGCAGCCAGGCCATTTTTTCGATGATGAGATGCAGGCCAAGCAGCGCCACGCCCGCCCATACCATCACGCCGCAGGTGATGCCCAGTACGCCCATCATCGCTTCTTTACGCGAACGGCTGACAGCAGTTTGAGACACGAAGAAAAAGTCGGGGCCGGGGCTCATTAGCGCAACGATGTGCACCATTGCCACGGTGAAAAATAGCATCATCATAAAAATGGCTCGCGGGGAAATAGTTCAGTGAGTCACCATCCTGGCACTTTTTTGCCGGGCTGACTACTCTTCGTCATCACCATCGACATGCGCGCGGATGAGCGCCATGAATTCTTTCCCGAAGCGCTCCAGTTTGCGCATCCCAACCCCGTTAACGCTTAACATCTCGCTGGCGGAAACCGGCATCTGTTCCGCCATTTCTATCAGCGTGGCGTCGTTAAAGACCACATACGGCGGGATATTCTCTTCATCAGCGATAGCTTTACGCAGCTTGCGCAACTTAGCGAACAATTTGCGATCGTAATTACCGCCGAACGATTTCTGCATCACGCGGGGTTTGAGGGCGACGATGCGCGGCACCGCAAGCTTTAGCGGAACGTCTCCACGGAGTACCGGACGCGCGGCATCCGTCAGCTGTAATGCGGAGTGCTGCGCAATATTTTGCATTACCAGCCCCAGATGAATGAGCTGGCGAATCACGCTCACCCAGTGCTCATGGCTCTTTTCGCGTCCCATGCCATAAACCTTGAGTTTGTCATGACCGAAATCGCGGATGCGTTGGTTATTCGCGCCGCGGATCACCTCGACAACGTAGCCCATGCCAAAACGCTGGTTAACCCGACCAATGGTAGAAAGCGCAATCTGGGCATCGTTTAAGCCATCATATTGTTTGGGCGGATCGAGACAGATATCGCAGTTGCCGCACGGTTCTTGTCGGCCTTCGCCAAAGTAATTAAGCAATACCAGGCGGCGGCAGGTTTGCGCTTCGGCAAAAGCGCCCATCGCATTCAGTTTATGCCGTTCAATATCCTGAAGCTGTCCGGCTGGTTTCTCTTCCAGACAACGGCGTAGCCAGGCCATGTCAGCCGGATCGTAAAATAGCATGGCTTCCGCAGGCAGTCCGTCGCGCCCGGCGCGGCCCGTTTCCTGATAGTAGGATTCAATATTGCGCGGGATATCGAAATGCACGACGAAACGTACGTTAGGTTTGTTTATGCCCATTCCAAAAGCGACGGTCGCCACCACGATTTGCAGATCGTCGCGCTGAAATTTTTCCTGCACATCGGCGCGAATAGCGTTTTCCAGCCCCGCATGATAGGCCGCCGCGCTAATGCCGCGACTCTGCAAGCGCGCAGCGGTATCTTCCACTTTCGCCCGACTGTTGCAGTAGATAATACCCGATTTGCCGCGTTGCTCCTGAACATAGCGCATTAGCTGGTCGAGCGGCTTAAACTTCTCCATCAGCATGTAGCGGATATTCGGTCGGTCAAAGCTACTGATCTGGATTAACGGATCGTTAAGCCCAAGCAGACGAATAATATCCTGGCGCGTGGTGTCGTCGGCGGTGGCGGTCAATGCCATAAACGGCAAAGCGGGAAAACGCTGGCGAAGCTGACCGAGAGCCGCATATTCCGGACGGAAATCATGACCCCACTGCGAGATACAGTGCGCTTCATCCACCGCCAGCAATACCGGATTCCAGTGCGCCAGATGATCAAGAAAGTTGTCCAGCATCAGGCGTTCCGGCGCAATATACAGCAGACGAATCTGTCCGGTACGGCACCCCGCCATCACCTCAAGCTGCTGCTCGCGGCTTTGAGTGGAGTTCAGGCACGCCGCCGCCACACCGTTCGCCAGTAGCTGATCGACCTGGTCTTTCATCAACGAGATCAGGGGCGAAACGACGACGGTCAATCCGTCCAGCAACAACGCGGGGATTTGATAGCACAGAGATTTGCCGCCGCCGGTGGGCATGACGACCAGACAGTCGCGACCGGAGAGCGCAGTATCAATAATCGCTTCCTGACCCGGGCGAAACTGTTGGTAGCCAAAGGTTTCCTGCAAAACCTGTTTGGCCCCTGATTCCAGATTCAACACTTCCGCCTGCGCCACATTAACCCCGTTCACCATAAATCAAAACAGGCGCTATTTTCAGCGCCTGCGAGAGAAACTGCAATGTTTAAAACACAATCCAATCAGAAGATATCGTTAAGCATCACGCCGACGCCGACACGTGTCTGATTAAAATTATAGTCGATCAGCGATTCGCCATAGCCGCTGTACACCTGGGTATAAAGCCGGACATGTTTAGTGACCGGATAGCTTAATCCAACTTCCGCGCCGCCGTAGCCTGTATTCCAGTTGTACTGGCCTTTGGCGCTTAATACCGCCTCGCCCAGGTGATAACCGATTTTAAGCTGGTAATAACCCATATATTTGGTGATGTCCGGATTATCATCGGTACTGCCAATCACGTACCACGGTTTGACCTCTACCAGCCAGTTACCGTTTTCGGCCATCAGACGGGTATACAGACGGTTCCAGCTACGCGAGGTGGGGTCCGAACGTCCGTTAGAGTCATGGTTGTAGCCCATCTCTACGTCGCGCAGCGTCCAGCCGGCAAAGCGATAATCGGTAGCAAAACCAAGAAAAAGCTGCGGTTCGTAGTTGGTTTCGCGAAACGGCGAAGACTCTTTACTGTTGGAAAGCTGCCACCAGGATTTCTGCGTATAGGAAGCGCCCAGTACCGAGTTCGGCCCCAGTATTCCGCGCCACAGCGGAAACGCCAGGCTCAACTGAAATTTCACTTCATCTTTACGTGCGTTTTCAGACCAGTTGTAGGTACTTATGGCCTCTTTGTTCAGATCGCTGGTGTTCGTGTAGATCAAGTAGTTCGTGTCATAAGGGTAAAGCGTAAAAGGGTTATCATGCTCCTGTAGCATGTTAGCGATGATACTTCCCCGTACTGCAGGCGCATCATGAACCTCTTTTATCGTAGCTTCTTGTGCATATGCCGCTAATGGCAGTAGCGTGGCTGGCAACAACCCTCTCAAAATCGCCCGCATTCTTGACGTTCTCCTGACGAAGTATTTTCAGCTTGAATCATTCTCTGCCAACCATTTTTACATATTTACACACATAGCCGTTAGTTATCCCTTCTTAAAGTAGAAAACAACAATTAAGAAGCATAATATCAACATTTCATTAACCAATGGAGTGTCAGGAATCTATGTCCGCTGTACTTACCGCTGAACAAGCTCTGAAATTAGTGGGTGAAATGTTTGTCTACTACATGCCGTTTAATCGGGCGTTAGGGCTGGAGCTGGAACGCTATGAAAAAGCGTTCGCCCAACTGGCCTTCAACAACCAGCCGATGATGGTCGGCAACTGGGCGCAAAGCATTTTACACGGCGGCGTGATCGCCTCTGCGCTGGATGTCGCCGCCGGACTGGTATGCGTCGGCAGCACGCTAACTCGCCACGAAACCATCAGCGAAGATGAACTACGCCAGCGCCTGTCGCGGATGGGAACGATTGACCTGCGCGTCGATTACCTGCGTCCGGGCAGAGGCAACCGCTTTACGGCCACCAGTAGCCTGCTGCGCGCAGGGAATAAAGTGGCCGTCGCCCGCGTGGAATTACACAATGAAGATCAGCTGTACATCGCCAGCGCCACCGCTACTTATATGGTGGGATAAAAGCAGGTAAACTGTTGTTACACTTCAGATACGAGTTTTCCGGATGGACGCAAAACAAACACGGCAGGGCGTATTACTCGCTCTTGCCGCCTATTTTATTTGGGGGATCGCCCCCGCGTATTTCAAGCTGATCTATTACGTTCCCGCAGATGAGATCCTGACGCACCGCGTGATTTGGTCATTTTTCTTTATGGTGGCGCTGCTTAGCGTCAGCCGGCAGTGGCGACAGGTTAAGCGCTTACTGAAAACGCCAAAGAAGATTTTCCTGCTGGCCCTGTCCGCCGTACTGGTCGGCGGTAACTGGCTATTATTCATTTGGGCGGTAAATAATCACCATATGCTGGAGGCCAGCCTGGGTTATTTCATTAATCCACTGGTTAACATCTTGCTGGGGATGATTTTTCTTGGCGAACGCTTCCGTCGAATGCAGTGGCTGGCGGTGATTCTGGCGGTGTGCGGCGTGCTGGTGCAACTCTGGACCTTTGGTTCACTGCCGATTATCGCGCTGGGGCTGGCGTTTAGTTTTGCGTTTTACGGCCTGGTGCGTAAGAAGATCGCCGTTGAAGCGCAGACGGGTATGCTGGTCGAAACGCTATGGCTGTTGCCGGTCGCCGCGATTTATCTGTTTGGCATCGCCGATAGCCCTACCAGCCATATGGGGCAAAACGCACTATCGTTGAACTTGCTGTTAATGGCGGCGGGTGTGGTCACTACGATTCCGCTGCTGTGCTTCACCGGAGCGGCTACGCGTCTGCGTCTTTCTACACTGGGCTTTTTCCAGTATATCGGCCCAACGCTGATGTTTTTACTGGCGGTGACGTTTTATGGCGAAGTGCCGGGCGCGGATAAGATGGTGACATTTGCGTTTATCTGGGTCGCGCTGGCGATTTTCGTGATGGATGCGATTTATACGCAGCGTAAAAAATAACGCGACTATTATTCTAAATATAATCTGAAAAAATATGCCTCCCCTTGTAAGGGGGGTAGCATATTGTCATGCTAACGACGTAACCCAACATATGGATGTGAAATTAATGTTAAGTGTTTTTATTCCTTCATCTGAGAGATGTGTTTCCAGATGTCGTTATTTATTATCATTCGTACTAATAAATATAATATTTTCCATTTTGGTTGGGGTTTTATTATATTTAAGCTTTGTGATACTGGCAATTTTATTCACAATTTTACTACATTATCTCGTCATTAATTTAAACTGTCAGCGATTCAGAGACAGTGGCTTTGAATATATAAAATTCTATGTATGGGGTACGCTTGTAATCTATATTGCCTCCTTCGTGATAATGGTTGCTGAAGATTTCGCTTGCGATGGCTTTGGTATGCCTCTTTTTCTAATCTGGTATTTTGCAACATTTTCTCTGCTACTTCTGGCCCCCCCGGATTCGAATTCACTCAACAAGTAATTTAATGGAGTTTACATGGACAAGGATTATATTAATGATGGTTCGCTATCTGAAAAATGGAAATACCGTTTTTCATTTTACGATCAACATGGTTTCCCTGGATTTTGGAAAGTAAGCCCAGAATATAAACAGGCATTTAAAGCATTAAAGCCCCGACAACGGTTGACTATTCAAATAAACTTTATTGCCTTTTTCTTCTCATGGATTTATTTGTTTGTATTGGGTCTGTGGAAAAAAGCAATTATAGTTATTTTATTAGGGATCGTTGCAATATTTATTGGAGCATTAATCGGCGTTAACATACTTGGACTTGTTGTCGCAGCTTATGTCGGCGTCAATACAAATAAGTGGTTCTATGAGAAAGAGGTTAAAGGTATCAATACCTGGAGCCTGTAACTTTTCAGGGTGGTTCAGCCGCAGCTGAATCACCCTGGCCTTAATGTCTTACAGCCAGTTCTTGCGCTTAAAGTACAGATACGGCGCAAGCCCCGCCAGAATCATAAAGATAATCGCGCCTGGATAACCAAAGCTCCACTTCAGTTCCGGCATAAACTCGAAGTTCATCCCATAGCTGGAAGCGACCAGCGTCGGCGGCAGGAACACCACGGAAACCACCGAGAAGATTTTGATAATGCGGTTCTGCTCAATGTTGATGAAACCCATCGCCGCCTGCATCAGGAAGTTCACCTTCTGGAACAGCGATTCATTGTGCGGCAGCAGAGATTCGATATCGCGCAGGATCTCACGCGCCTGCTCCAGCTGTCCGCCCGGTAAGCGCGCCTTGCGCACCAGGAAGTTCAGCGCGCGTTGGGTATCCATCAGACACAGGCGTACCTTCCAGCCGATATCTTCCAGTTCCGCCAGCGTGGAGAGCGCTTCGTCGTATTCATCGCCCTGATGCCCTTCCATAATGACGCGGCTCAGTTTTTCCAGATCGCTGTAGATGTTTTCGATTTCATCCGCCAACTGTTCAATTTTGGTTTCGAACAGATCGAGCAGTAGTTCATAAGCATTACCGTCGACCATCGCCTGGCTGCGGGCGCGCATACGATACAAACGGAAGGCGGGCAGTTCGCGTTCACGCAGCGTAAACAGACGGCCATCGCGAATAGTGAATGCCACCGTAGAGTTACCGGCATGATCTTCCGCATCTTCGAAGAAGAAGAAGGAGTGGATATGCAGTCCGTCTTCGTCTTCAAAGAAGCGCGCGGATGCTTCGATATCTTCCAGTTCAGGACGCGTCGCCAGACTCTGGCCCAGCTCAGATTGTACGCGCAATCGCTCGTCGTCGTCCGGTTCGACCAAATCGACCCATACGGCATCAATCAGGCTTTGTGACTCCTCGACTTCCAGCCGGGTCAGTCGGTTTTTTTCCAGTTGAAATGCGCTCAGCATGACCGGGACTCCCAATGCGTAAAAATATCGGACAGTTCAGATGGGCACACAGAAACAAATTGGGTTTCAGACCATTAAACAGCCTGACTCAACGCGACGGGAAAAAATGAAAGGTCGCTGACAACCGCTAAGGCTATCAGCAAAAAGGGATAGCCTTAGGAGTTGATCCTGGATGACAGGATAATGAGCCAGTATCTACTGGGTGTGTCCAAGGCGAATGTCCTCTTAGCGTAATCGTGGGCGCATGTTACGCCAGCAAAAATTTGCCGTCAACACGCAACGAAACGCGAAAAAGCAATAATTTCCCCTTATGCAGAAAGGTTAGCAGAGTGAGAGTATTTATCTATGATTTCAGAATATTAACATCAATATATCGCCGGATGGCGGCTTCGCCTTATCCGGCCTACAAATCAAAATGTTAGCCAGCGCGTAGGCCGGATAAGAGGTGCCACCCGGCACTATGAGAGTCGGTCAAACCGTTTCCAGCTTCGCATACGCGGCAACCAGCCATTTGATCCCTTGCCCCTGAAAAGCCACCTGCAACCGGCTATGCTCGCCGCTGCCCTCCAGGTTGACAATAGTTCCCTCGCCGAACTTCGCATGGCGCACGCGTTGGCCGAGTTTGTAGCCTGTGTCGTTTTCCGCCAGCGGCGTTCCCATTCGTTGATGGCTCACCGGACGACTGACGGTGGCGCGCAGACGGACCTCTTCCACGCACTCCTCCGGCAGTTCGCCGATAAAACGCGACGGGCGATGGTAGACCTCTTTACCGTACAGACGACGCGTTTCGGCATAGGTTAGCGTCAGTTTCTGCATGGCACGGGTAACGCCGACGTAGGCCAGACGACGCTCCTCTTCCAAACGCCCGCCCTCATCCAGCGACATCTGGCTGGGGAACATGCCCTCTTCCATGCCGACAATAAACACCTGCGGAAACTCCAGGCCTTTGGCCGAGTGCAGCGTCATCAGCTGTACCGCATCCTGCCAGGTATCCGCCTGCCCCTCGCCCGCTTCCAGCGCCGCGTGAGAGAGGAAGGCCTGCAACGGCATCAAATCTTCATCTTCGTCGTTGTAGCTGAACTGCCGCGTCGCCGTCACCAGTTCCTCTAAGTTTTCGATGCGCGTCTGGCCTTTCTCGCCTTTTTCTTGCTCATACATGGTGCGCAGGCCGGAATCTTTGATCACCCGGTCAGTCTGCACATGCAGCGGCATGTCGGCGGTTTCCTGCGCCAGAGCGTCAATCAGTTCCATAAAGCGTTGTAGCGCGCTGGCCGCACGCCCGGCCAGGGCTTTTTCCTGTAACAATTCACGGCACGCCTGCCACAATGTTAGCTGGCGATCGCGCGAGGTCTGGCGCACCACGTCCAGCGTGCGGTCGCCGATACCGCGCGTTGGGGTATTCACCACGCGTTCAAAGGCGGCATCATCGTTGCGATTGGCAATCAAACGCAGATAAGAGAGCGCATCTTTGATCTCCTGGCGTTCGAAGAAGCGCATCCCGCCGTAAATGCGGTACGGCATACTGGCCTGTAATAACGCTTCTTCCAGCACGCGCGACTGGGCGTTGCTGCGATAAAGGATGGCGCATTGCGCAAGCGCGCCGCCGTTGTCCTGCCAGGTTTTGATACGATTAACCACAAAGCGCGCTTCATCCAGTTCGTTGAAAGCGCAGTACAGCGATATCGGTTCGCCATCAACGCCGTCAGTCCACAGCTTTTTACCCAAACGCCCGTTGTTGTTTTCAATCAGGGCGTTCGCCGCGCTAAGGATGTTGCTGGTCGAGCGGTAATTCTGCTCCAGACGAATGGTCTGCGCGCCGGGGAAATCATTGAGGAAGCGCTGGATGTTCTCTACCTGGGCCCCGCGCCAGCCGTAAATCGACTGGTCATCGTCGCCGACAATCATCACTTTACCGGTATCGCCCGCCAGCAGACGAACCCAGGCGTACTGAATGTTGTTGGTATCCTGGAATTCGTCCACCAGGATGTTAGTAAACCGCTCGCGATAGTGTTGCAGGATGTGCGGCTTGTTCAGCCATAGTTCATGAGCGCGCAGCAGTAGCTCGGCAAAATCCACCAGACCAGCGCGATCGCACGCTTCCTGATAGGCCTGATACACCTTCTGCCAGGTCTGCTCCACCGGATTGCCATAGCTTTGGATATGGTGCGGGCGTAGCCCTTCGTCTTTCTGGCTATTGATGTACCACATCGCCTGACGCGGCGGCCACTGCTTCTCATCAAGATTCATCGCCTTAATCAGGCGTTTAAGCAAACGCATCTGATCTTCGCTGTCGAGAATCTGGAAATCCTGCGGCAAATTAGCGTCCATATGATGCGCGCGCAGCAGGCGGTGCGCCAGACCGTGGAACGTCCCTACCCACATTCCGCCCTGGCTGGTCCCCATCAACTGGCCAATACGATGGCGCATTTCCGCCGCCGCTTTATTGGTAAAGGTCACCGCCATGATGGAGTATGGCGAATTGTTTTCTACGCTCAGTAACCAGGCGATACGGTGCACCAGCACGCGGGTTTTCCCGCTTCCCGCGCCCGCCAGCACCAGCATGTTGCTACGTGGCGCGGCCACCGCTTCGCGCTGTTTATCATTAAGGCTGTCGAGCAGGTAAGAAACGTCCATTGGCACCGCCGCGTAAAAACATGAAAACTAAAAACGCCCGGTGGCGCTTCGCTTACCGGGGCTACTTATCGTAGGGCGGATAAGCATAGCGCCATCCGCCAGAATAACTGGGAATTTATACAGAACTACTGGTGATTATATCAGCGAGGTGAGAGATGCCAACCGCGAAATTTCGATATGCGGCAGTAAACGGCTGTCCTGCGTCCGCATCAGGTCGGCATTTTCAGGTTTAATCCAGCAGGCCTGCATCCCACAGCGAATAGCGCCAGCCACATCGGTAGTCAGATCGTCGCCGACATGCAGGATCTCGCCGATCGGCACATGCAGTTTTTCCGCCGCCAGGAAATACATGTCGCTAAACGGCTTGGAACGTCCATCCGGGCCAGCGCGCAGTACAAACTTAAAGTAATCGCCGAGGCCAAACAGTTCTGGCTGGGCATTGCCGTTAGTGATCGCCACCAGCGGCCATTTTTTCGCAAGCTGCTGTAACGTCTCATGGGTAGCCTGCGGAACCTCAATCTGGCTGCGCCATTTGGCAAAATGCATCATCGCCGCATTCGCGCCGGCAATGGCCTCCTGCGCCGATAATCCCGCATCCCGCATGGCCTGCTCTATCGCGCGATGGCGCCAGCGGGTAACGTCATGATAGATTTCCGGCTCCGCTTCACGCACCGCCTGCCGTATCCGCTGTAAATCGACGTTTTGAAACGAACGTAGCGACGGGTGATAATTTTGCATAAAAGCGAGCGCTTCCTGCTCAGTACGCAAAATCACCGGACGGTTATCATAAAGGGTATCATCCAGGTCAAAGGTGAGCGCGGCAATACGCCCCAAAGGCCGGTAAAAACGCATTATTTCCCCCGTTTAGCGCGCGGATGCGCCGCGTCGTACACTGAAGCAAGGTGTTGAAAATCAAGATGAGTATAAATTTGGGTGGTGGAAAGGTTGGCATGACCCAGCAGCTCTTGCACGCCGCGCAGATCGCCGCTCGATTCCAGCATATGGGTCGCGAACGAATGGCGCAGCTTATGTGGATGCACGTGGCTGTTTAGCCCCTGCTTTATGCCCCATTCGGCGAACCGTTTTTGGACATTGCGCGCGGAGATACGCTTGCCGAGCTTCGACAGGAATAACGCATCTTCGTCGCTGGCGAACAGGCCGCGCAGATCCAGCCAGTGCTCAATCCACGTCACCGCGTTACGGCCAATCGGCAGGCGTCGCTCTTTGCTGCCTTTACCCATTACCCACACTTCGCCGGTATCAAGATCGAGGTGCTTTATATCCAGGCCAACCAGTTCGGATAAACGCAGTCCCGCGCCGTACATGACCTCCAGCATCGCCCGGTCACGTACGGCGAGCGGATCGTTAAGATCGATGTCCAGCAGGCGGTTAACGTCGTCGACATCAATATTTTTCGGCAGATGACGCGGCGCTTTCGGTGCGGAGACGCCCTTCGCCGGGTTAGCTTTCAATTCGCCCTGACTGACTAACCAGTCAAAAAAGCTTCGCAATGCCGAGAGACGTAGCGCCAGACTGGCAGGGCCAAGCCCTTTGCGCCGACTGCGCACCGCAAAACTGCGCACAATCGCAGCGTCACATTGTTGCCAGCTTTTCAGCCCGGTTTCTCCGGCTAAAGCGATAATGGCATCAAGCTGACGCTGGTAGTTCAGCAGGGTAATAGGGCTAAGCTGGCGCTCCACGCCTAAATAGCGCAGGAACCGCGAGACGTCCTGAGAAAGCGCGACATCCGTCATACGCGTTTAATCCAGCGTTCCAGCAGTTCCGGCAGCATCAGCGCGATCTCCTGTAAAAGCTGCGTCCCCTGTCCCGGCTGATAGTGGTGCGGGTCACGGCTGCTGAAGAGAATCACCCCGAGGTCGCCATCGCTGCCCATCATCGACATGGCTACCGAGCCTACAGCCTTCGCCTCCGGCAAGACCACCAGCAGTTCCGGGCCGTTTAGCGGGCCAAGATAATGCTGCGACTGTCCCAGTCGTTGAATACGCAGCGGCTCGAAGGCCTGACGGTTTAAAGCCAGATGCGTATAGCGCGATGGCGCGCCAAGACGCCACCGATCCGGGAACAAACGCAGCGTCGCGCCGGCAAGCCCCAAATCACGCGCCCAGCGGTGAAACCGCACCAGCATCTCATCCAGACTATCCGCGGCGACCAGACGGCTTTGCAGATTCAGCAAGCGATAAAACAGGCTTTCATTGGCATGAGCCTGTTCCATCAGCAGCG
This sequence comes from Salmonella sp. SJTUF15570, assembly GCF_043357055.1. Lineage (NCBI taxonomy): Bacteria > Pseudomonadati > Pseudomonadota > Gammaproteobacteria > Enterobacterales > Enterobacteriaceae > Salmonella > Salmonella sp. SJTUF15570. The sequence continues at coordinate 42,669 of NZ_JBEUKJ010000015.1, forward strand.
TCATATTTTCTTCAAGCACATTGATGTGATTACGCGCGCGGGCCATATGCCACTCAACGAGCGAAACCGTTCCCCGCACGGGATGTGGAACACGCATCGCTTCCACGGCATGGGCGTTACGGATAAAAAACTCAGGGTGATGGCGCAGGTAATCGACGACCGCTCGATCGTCCAGTTCCGTGAGCGTTTCCTGTAGTTCTTCCTCTGGTTGCTTCATAAATGGATAAATCCGTCGTAGATATGTGCCGCCGGACCAGTCATGTATAACGTATGACCCGGACCTTTCCAGGCGATATCCAGCCGACCGCCCGGTAATTCCACGCGTACTTCTTCAGCCAGCAGCCCCTGCTGAATCCCCACGGCAACGGCAGCGCACGCGCCGCTGCCGCACGCGCGGGTCTCCCCTGCGCCGCGTTCATAGACTCGCAGCCGGATATGCTCACGTCTTACAACCTGCATAAAACCAATGTTGGCGCGTTCCGGAAAACGCTCATGGCTTTCCAGAACCGGCCCCAGTGTTTCAACGGCCGCCGTGTCGACGTTATCAACCTGAATGACACAGTGCGGATTACCCATTGAAACCACGCCGCACAATATGGTCTGTTCCGCCGCTCGCATAATATACGTCTTTTCCGCTTTGTTGGCGCGAAAAGGCACCTGCGCGGGTTCAAAGTTTGGCTCGCCCATATTGACGCGTACCAGTTCATCTTCCGTGACGCTCAGTACCATCCGGCCATTCGCGGTACTGACCCGAATGTCGCGTTTATTGGTTAGCCCTTTCAGGCGAACAAATCGCGCGAAACAGCGCGCGCCATTGCCGCACTGCGAGACTTCACTGCCGTCGGCGTTGAAGATGCGGTAATGAAAGTCCAACTCAGGATCATAGGGCGGCTCAACCACCAGCAGCTGATCGAACCCTACGCCCAGGTGTCTGTCGGATAGCCGACGAATCAGTTCCGGCGAAAAAAAGACATTCTGCGTTACCGCGTCGACGACCATAAAATCGTTGCCAAGGCCATGCATTTTAGAGAATTGCATCATTCACTCCGTTCACGCGGGGACAGAAAACTATCCTCAGTAATTGACCTGGGACGGGCCATCTCCCGTTGCGCGATCGTTCTTATCGGGCATCGTGGACTGCGTTTGCGAATCGACTTTTTTCGTCGGCGGCGGCGCATTTTTATCGGCTGGCGGGAAATAAAGCGGCCCTTTCAAACCGCAGCCCGTCAGGCTGAACAGAGTCAGAAGTACAGCGAGTGTCTTAAACACGTTTTTCATTATGGATTGCCTGTAAGTTCATGCTTTCTATTTTCTATCATCGCAGGAGAAGGCGTAAAAGCAAGCGTTTAGGGGCTCTTTATAAAATCTGAAAAGCGGCGCGTTGCCATGATTATTGCGCATTTACATCAGGAAACATGCTTTGCTAATCACTTCAGGTTTACGTACCACGCCCGGATGACCTTATGCAATATCGTAATTTGTTTTGCCTTTTCTCGCTTTCACTTCTGCTACCTCCCGCCTGGGGATGCCGGCTGAGTGAACCTCCGCACAATGTTTATCAACGGCAAGGCAGCGGCGTGGTTTATCTCCAGCCAGAAGAGGAGAACAATCTTTTGTTGCCGGAGGTGAATTTCAAACGCCTGCGTCGGTTACCCAATTCATTGATTAACCCGGCAACTCAGGGCTGGAACTGGATAGCACAGCCCCCTTCCTGAACCGGGAAATTAACGCCGGAAAAGAGCACGGCTACTTTATGCATAATAGCCAGCAGGCTCAGGATATTCAGGTCCTTAGCATCAATGGGCCGCTAAAAGTCACCGAACGTTTTGCGTATGATAACCGCTACGTTTATACGTGGATTGGCAGCCAGCTTTACCGAACAGCATCCCCCTGTCCGGATAAGACGCTCAATTTGAATCAGAGTATGTACTCCGACAATAAAGACATCATCATCATAACGCAGGCTCAGGAATGCCAAAAATGACGCCGCTAAACCGTTTTGCGCGTTTGAATAAACATCTGAAAAACGCCCTTCGGGGCGTGGGGATCGGTTCATGCATTTACGTCATTATTGAAAGCATTATGCACGGCACGATAAACGGTGTTGAAGCTGCCGGAGTCCTGACGATAAGCGCGGTACTCGGTCTGCTTAGCGCTCTTTTGGATATCAAAGCAAAGCCGCGCGCCCCCTTAATCCTGTTGCATTTTCTCCTCTGCGGCGGCTGCGTCGCACTGATGGTGGCAATGCTGTCGGCTCTGAACCATTTCCCGGTTAACGCGTCCGTCATACTTATCACCGGTGCGCTATTTATCGTCATTTACCTACCGCTGAGTTTTATCCTTTACCGCTCACAACGGTAATTCGTATCGGTTCCAGAAGCTGACGCTTCCCCTTATACTGGCGATATCACTCAATAGCGGGATAAAACAATGAACGACAGTGAATTTCATCGCCTGGCTGACGCCCTGTGGCTCACCATTGAAGAACGCCTCGATAACTGGGACGGCGACAGCGATATCGACTGCGAAATCAACGGCGGCGTGCTGACACTCAGCTTTGAGAACGGCAGTAAGATCATTATTAACCGTCAGGAGCCGTTGCACCAGGTGTGGCTGGCGACCAAACAGGGCGGCTATCATTTCGATCTGAAAGGCGACGAGTGGGTTTGCGATCGCAGCGGCGAAACCTTCTGGGATCTGCTGGAGCAGGCGGCAACGCAGCAGGCGGGTGAAAAGGTGAGTTTTCGCTAAGTTTTAATTCCGCAGGAGAGCCAGAAGAATAGCGCTTTCCTGCGTATATTTAACGAGATATGCGGTCGTATTACCAACCCCGAAATGTGAAATACAGCCAGGTTGCCAGAAACAGCGCGGGCCATACACTCAACCAACCAACCCAAAAACCGTAGCGTTGCCAAAAGGTTAGGTTAAATAGTGGCTTCTGCTCGGTAAAAAGTTGACGTAACGCTGGTGACCAACGTTTTTCCTTGATTTCATTGCTGCAATGATTGCATATCGCTAAACCAAACTTATCTCTTTTTCTCGCTTGAGACAGACCACATGTACGGGTCCTTTTTTGGCGAATAATCAACCATACATCCTGATTATTACAATAAGGGCATGTTTCATGTGTGGGTAGGGTTGCCAGAGGCAGCACATCAATATGGTGAGTAATAACAAAAAACATATATCTCTACCCTATTGTTCCAGGTTTCTGGCAACAGCCATTTTAAAAATATCCTGTAACTCATCTGAATCATAATCGAGATCGTTTAGAGAGATATTCATCACGCGATTACTTCCATGCTTATTTAATAATGACAGAAAATTATTACGCATTTTCTCATTAGTAATTCGCTGACAATAAAGCTCAACATCTTTGACAAAAACGGCCAGCACAGGCGTATTATCGCTAACACGCTCACCAACATAGTCGATTTCATGCCAGTAAACTATTGGTAGCCTGGTTGTGTGTAATGTTACTCCCTCCTGGTTCAACGTTAGCTGTGGCTTTCCTGAAAAGGCGGAGTACCAGTAAGCACTTGCGCCTGCTATCATGAGGAGTATTAAAAAAACACACACCATCTTTAGCATAATACTATAATTTAGAAAGAGGCTCATCATAAGAGCTATAGCTACCACTGAATAAAACAGAGCTAATTTTATTTGTCGTTTCTTATTCACGTAAATAAGAATAGGGTTGTTTATTGACATATAATATCCTTTTATAAAAACATCCATAAGAAACCATTAAAGAGCTTTTGTTTCTAATATGGTTTTTCAAAACATATTTACGAAAACAATGAAAGACGCGATAGCGTTTTGAACGGTCTGGATATTACTACATAAATTGTATAAGAAAAAATATTGTCTAAACCTTGTTCCGCTCAATGAGCATTCTTCGAATGTGGGCTGGATAAGGCGTGTTAGCGCCGCCATCCGGCACAGTATCGTTCTAAAGCCATAATCATATTGATAAGAATAATGGCCGCACATGTGAGCATTAACGCGGTAAAGAACAAAAAGGCGATACCGTACAATTCCCATCCCAAGTCATAGAGAAAATGGTAATTGTCGCAGGAGATGATCACATCCTCCAGACCGGGACATACTTTTCCCCATCGCCCCCAGTAAGACGCATCCCAGAGTTGAAAACTGGCCATGCTGGCGCATAGCGAGAGCAGGCACCCAGCGGATATAAAACAGAATAACTTATTTATAAGAATGAAGCCGAGGCTGACCATCGCCATGACTATCCCTAACAAAATGAACGCATCTGCCACCTCAAACCTCCTCCTGTAAACCAAATGCGGAGGTCACGGTAACGAAGTTGGGTGAAGTTAATGTGAAGCGGTGAACGCCGGCCGGGCAGCTTTGCCCGGCGCAGCACTTACGAAAAATACTGCTGCAATAGCGGTGCGTCATGATCCTGGTTTGCTGGCGGCACGGTGTTGATAGGCTGCGTACGGAATGGGATCACCTGCGCGCGGCCATCGGTTTTCACTATCTGGTAGAACTGCGGCAGGTTAAAGTTGATAAAACTGGAGCCATACGTGAAGCGATCGTGCGATGACGAATAGAAGCGACTGACGTCGCGCACCAGTTCTTCCTTGCTACCCTCGCAGTGGTGATACACTTCCGCCCGGTTACTTTCATCCAGAATATAAATATTAAAGCCTTTCTCATCGCCCGTTTCTTCAAAGAAGAACTGAATGATCCCTTCGCTGGCGAAGCCATCCACCACTGACGGCAATTTCACCTGGTTGGTTTCCACCTGTACCGACAGCCCGTGCAGCTTGTTATGCGAAATCGCGCCGTAGAATTCGATAGCGTTCTCCAGCTTCTGCACCGAGACATTCAAGCGTTCGAAGAATAGTCCCCACGTCTGCCCGGAAACCCGCAGCGCCTTGAAGCGACCGGTCTCCTGACGGGTGCTGGAAAGACGTAGCTCGATACATTCGGAGACCAGTTGCTGCACGCGGGTGCGAATCAGACCGCGAAGATGCTGACTGTAGCAGAACACCTCCACGCTATCCGGCGGCGCGGCATCCTGGTGCATTTTCCCCAGAATCGTTTTCAGCGCTTCGATCATCGCCTGCTCGCCGTTAAAGTGCAGAGTACGCACTTCGTTCCACGAGTTGCGATATAACAAGTCGATACTGCCTATCAGACAGTTTTGCTCTTCGCCAAAGCTGAAAACGTCCAGCTTACGGAAGTCAAAATGGACCACTTTATTGCGAAACGCCGCCGTCGGGTCATATTCGAGGTTAACGATAATCGCCAGATGGCGAATTTCACAGGGGCTGTAGAGCGCTTTCGGCGTCGGAGCAGGCAAGCGCAGCGGGAAATGGTGCGAAACATCGGCGACCATCTCCTGCAACTTAGGCAGGTCGACAATACCGTTGCCCTTAATAAACAGATGCGTTCGCGACGTCAGCAGGCCGTTGAACCACGCCCACGCGACCAGCTTATTAAGATAACGGTTATATTCCAGCGGCTGATGGCTGATGATGGAATCCATGTTCGGCGCGCGGTTGTAGAGATACCAGCCTGAACGGTTGGCGCGTCCCGGCGGCACATGGATAAAGGTTAAATTCGGCTCGGACAGATCCGGCGATATCTGCGGGTTCACCAGCGTGACTTTACCCGGCAACGCTTCAAAAGCGGCGTACAGCTTACGCGTCAGTACGCCGATATCCTGCGGGCTGGCACTCACGCTGAGGTTGTTGCGCCGCGCAAAGCGAATCAGATTACGATAGCTCTGCATCATGGCGTCGAGCAATTCGTTGTGGGCTTCGCGCACCTGATCGATTTTCCAGTTTGCGCGATTATCGAGCATGGTCAGACGCGCGTCGTCCCATCCCCACTCGCTGACTAACTGGCTTAATACTTCCCGACGCCAGCCTACGCAGGCACGCTCGCGACTTAATTTCTCGCACACTTTCAGGTAAAAGCAGCGGCGGACTAAATCCAGCCGCGTCGGATCTTCAATCGCCGTCAGGTATTCAGTGACCCGTTCCAGCATCATGCAATAGGGATCGAGTCCAAACGATACGATTTCACCGTCATGCAGACGTTGTTTAATATCTTTCGCCAGCAGACGTGGGTTGGGATATTCCCATGAGTAGGCTTCCAGCAGCAGCGTTTTCAGCACCGCTTTGTACGGCGAGTCAATGCTCTTGTATAGCTGCCACAGGCTGGCGCCAAAGTACTCTTCGGCGGAGAGCGAGCTTAAGCCCCCCAGATCCAGCCATTCGTTTGGCGTTAATACGCCCTGCGCGTAGAGCGTCATGACATAGTCGTCGTAATGCTCTTCTTCGTCGCACGGCACCATACTCCACAGGATACGCTTCCCGGCCAGGCGCACAGCGGTACGATAAAACTCATCAAGCAACAGGATATGCTGCGTAGAACCACAGTCTTCCCCGCCCAGACTGCCGCTTTCGTTATGGCGGAAACGGTTCTCGTCGATCAGGAAGAAGCTCACCTCAACGCCAAGCGAGGCGGCCCAGCTTTCCAGCAGGCTACACTTACGTTGCAGCAACTGACGCTCTTCGCCGTCGAGCCAGGACTGATGGCACACCCAGATATCCAGGTCGGACGAGCAGCTCTGCCCGACCGAAGAGGTGCTGCCCATGGTGTAAACGCCAGTAATCGGCAGCTCGCCCTTCGGCGGGTCCTGCGGCGTCATACCGCGGTACAGCTCAAGTTCGTTCAGATAGTGGCGTTGGGTTTCATCAGGCGTGTAGAAGCAAATACCGCTGGGAACGTTACCATCAAGGTAACCCGGCATCAGTGGATGGTGATAGTGCAATAATGTCGGCAGAAGACTGTAAACCTGCTGAAAAGCGGGTCCCATGGCAGCAAGCGCGCGATCCACACGCAGTTGATTTATGGCATCCAGTCTCTGTTTCAGAGTCTCAATATAGAGGTACAAGACGTATCGCCTGATGTTGCTACCCGTCATGGTGCAGGTCAGTACTTGACCGTCGCCATTCGGGATAAACCGTATGTCAAAAATAACCGTTACCCTTTCTCGCCTGCATATTTTTATCTAATACCGACGAAAAAATGGTCTAAAACGTGATCAATTTAACACCTTGCTCATTGACCGTAAAGAAAGATGCGCTACATACAAGTGTAGCACCGTTCGCTGCGTGTAAATTCTTAAATACGGGCTGGCGGTTTCTCGTCATTATTCACTGTCATTGACGACACTGCGCCTTATCCTCTCACTCACGGTGACCGGAAAACTAACATACTCTCTATAAGGATGTTAGGATGGTCAATGATTGATAATGACGGTAACAAGCATGTTAGACAATGTTTTAAGAATTGCCACACGCCAAAGTCCCCTTGCGCTTTGGCAGGCACATTATGTCAAAGACGCATTGATGGCAACCCATCCGGGACTGACAGTAGAACTGGTGCCGATGGTCACACGCGGCGACGTGATTCTCGATACTCCCCTGGCGAAAGTGGGCGGTAAGGGACTGTTTGTTAAAGAGCTTGAAATCGCGCTGCTGGAAAAGCGCGCTGATATCGCCGTGCACTCTATGAAAGACGTTCCGGTGGCCTTCCCGGACGGTCTCGGTCTGGTGACCATTTGCGAGCGCGAAGATCCGCGCGACGCGTTTGTCTCGAATAAATATCACAGTCTGGACGATCTGCCCGCGGGTAGTATCGTCGGGACGTCCAGTTTGCGTCGTCAGTGTCAACTGGCGGAACGCCGTCCGGACCTCATTATCCGTTCGTTGCGCGGCAACGTCGGCACACGTCTCGGCAAGCTGGACAACGGCGACTATGACGCCATTATCCTGGCCGTGGCCGGTCTGAAACGCTTAGGTCTGGAGTCGCGCATTCGCACAGCCTTGCCGCCCGACGTTTCGCTTCCTGCCGTAGGCCAGGGCGCCGTCGGGATTGAGTGTCGTCTTGACGACGCGCGAACGCAGGCGCTGCTCGCACCGTTGAATCACTCGCAAACCGCGCTGCGCGTAACGGCGGAACGCGCTATGAACACCCGCCTGGAAGGCGGTTGTCAGGTGCCGATTGGCAGCTATGCAGAAATCATCAACGGTGAAATTTGGCTACGCGCGCTGGTTGGCGCGCCGGACGGTTCGGTGATGGTGCGCGGCGAACGTCGTGGTTCTCCCGGGCAGGCGGAGCAAATGGGCATCTCGCTTGCAGAGGAACTGCTGGAAAACGGCGCACGCGCGATTCTGACGGAAGTTTATAACGGCGAGACGCCCGCATGAGTATTCTGATCACCCGCCCCTCTCCCGCAGGGGAAGCGTTAGTGAGCCGTCTGCGCGCACTGGGGCAGGTGGCCTGGAGTTTTCCACTGATTGAATTTGTCGCCGGCCGGGAGCTACCCACCCTGGCCGACCGCCTGGCGACACTGACGGAAAACGATCTGGTTTTTGCCCTTTCACAGCACGCCGTCGCCTTTGCTCACGCCCAGCTCCAGCGGGATGGCCGAAACTGGCCTGCGTCGCCGCGCTATTTCGCGATTGGCCGCACCACGGCGCTCGCCCTTCATACCGTTAGCGGGTTCGATATTCGTTATCCATTGGATCGGGAAATCAGCGAAGCCTTGCTACAATTACCTGAATTACAAAATATTGCGGGCAAACGCGCGCTGATTTTGCGTGGCAATGGCGGCCGCGAACTGCTGGGCGAAACCCTGACAGCTCGCGGAGCCGAAGTCAGTTTTTGTGAATGTTATCAACGATGTGCGAAACATTACGATGGCGCGGAAGAAGCGATGCGCTGGCATACTCGCGGCGTAACAACGCTTGTTGTTACCAGCGGCGAGATGTTGCAACGGCTCTGGTCGCTGACTCCCGAGTGGTATCGTGAGCACTGGTTACTACGCTGTCGGCTATTGGTCGTCAGTGAACGTCTGGCGCACCTCGCCCGGGAGCTGGGCTGGCAAGATATTAAGGTCGCTGATAACGCCGACAACGATGCGCTGTTGCGCGCATTACAATAACTCTCATAATGGGATGCCATAATGACGGAACAAGAAAAATCCTCCGCCGTGGTTGATGAGACCAGGGAGAGCGTGGAAACCACGCCACAGCCAGTTAATACCGAGAAAAAAAGTAAGAACGGCGCCGCGCTGGTATTAAGCGCGGTGGCGATTGCGATTGCCCTGGCGGCAGGTATTGGGCTTTATGGCTGGGGGAAACAGCAAGCAACCGCGCAAACGGAAACCAGCGATGCGCTGGCGACGCAACTGACCGCCTTGCAAAAGGCGCAGGAGAGCCAAAAAGCGGAGCTGGAAGGGATTATCAAAAAACAAGCGGCGCAGTTAGAAGACGCGAATCGCCAACAGGCGGCGCTGGCGAAACAGCTTGATGAAGTACAACAAAAAGTCGCCACTATTTCCGGCAGCGATGCTAAAACCTGGCTGCTGGCGCAGGCTGATTTCCTGGTGAAACTCGCCGGACGCAAGCTATGGAGCGATCAGGACGTCACTACCGCCGCTGCGCTGCTCAAAAGCGCTGACGCCAGTCTGGCGGACATGAATGACCCCAGCCTGATTACCGCACGACGCGCGATTACTGACGATATCGCCAGCCTGTCATCCGTTGCGCAGATCGACTACGACGGCATTATTCTCAAACTCAATCAGCTCTCTAACCAAATCGATAACCTGCGTCTGGCGGATAACGATACCGATGGTTCGCCGATGGATTCAGACAGCAGCGAGCTGTCCAGCTCGCTAAGCGAATGGCGCGTTAACCTGCAAAAAAGCTGGCAGAACTTTATGGACAGCTTTATTACCATTCGTCGCCGCGATGATACCGCCGTACCGCTGTTGGCACCCAACCAGGACGTCTATTTACGCGAAAATATTCGCTCCCGCCTGTTAGTCGCCGCGCAGGCCGTGCCACGCCATCAGGAAGAAACATACCGTCAGGCGCTGGATAACGTTTCGACCTGGGTTCGCGCTTATTACGATACTGACGACGCCGCGACAAAAGCCTTCCTGGAGGAGGTCGATAAATTAAGCCAGCAAAATATCACGATGGATCTGCCGGAAACTCTGGGAAGCCAGGCGATTCTTGAAAAACTGATGCAAACCCGCGTGCGTAATCTGCTGGCGCAACCGACAGTCTCTACGGCAGCGCCTGCCACGCAGACAGACGCTCCGGCAGCCGCGCCGCAAGGAGAATAATGATGCTAAAAGTATTATTGCTCTTTGTGTTGTTGCTCGCGGGTATCGTGGTCGGCCCGATGATAGCCGGTCACCAGGGCTATGTGTTAATCCAGACCGATACCTACAACATTGAAACCAGCGTCACCGGACTGGCGATCATTCTCATCGTCGCTATGGTGGTGCTATTCGCCATTGAGTGGTTACTACGCCGTCTGTTTCGTACCGGCGCGCACACCCGCGGTTGGTTTGCCGGCCGTAAACGCCGTCGCGCCCGCAAGCAGACCGAACAGGCGCTGCTGAAGCTGGCGGAGGGCGACTATCAGCAGGTGGAAAAGCTGATGTCAAAAAACGCCGACCATGCTGAACAACCGGTGGTAAATTATCTGCTGGCGGCAGAAGCGGCGCAGCAGCGCGGCGATGAAGCACGCGCTAATCAGCACCTTGAACGTGCGGCAGAGCTGGCGGGGAACGACACCATCCCGGTCGAGATCACGCGCGTGCGCTTACAGCTGGCGCGCAATGAAAATCACGCAGCGCGTCACGGCGTGGACAAACTGCTGGAGGTCACGCCGCGTCACCCGGAAGTTCTGCGTCTGGCGGAGCAGGCCTATATTCGCACCAGCGCATGGAGTTCGTTACTGGATATCATCCCATCCATGGCGAAAGCGCACGTCGGCGATGAAGCGCATCGCGCCATGCTCGAACAACAGGCGTGGATAGGACTCATGGATCAGGCGCGTGCCGAGCAGGGCAGTGAAGGATTACGCACCTGGTGGAAAAACCAAAGCCGTAAAACCCGCCATCAGGTGGCGCTGCAGGTCGCAATGGCCGAGCATCTGATCGAGTGTGACGATCATGATATGGCGCAGCAGATTATCATCGACGGTCTGAAACGCCAGTATGACGATCGGCTGGTGCTGCCCATTCCTCGCCTCAGAACCAATAATCCGGAACAACTGGAGAAAGTGCTGCGCCAGCAAATCAAGACGGTAGGCGATCGCCCGCTGTTATGGAGCACGCTCGGCCAGTCGCTAATGAAACACGGTGAATGGCAGGAGGCGACTCTGGCTTTCCGCGCCGCGCTGAAACAACGCCCGGACGCGTATGATTATGCCTGGCTTGCCGATGCGCTTGATCGACTGCATCAACCGGAAGAGGCTGCCGCCATGCGGCGCGACGGCTTGATGCTGACATTACAGAACAATCCCCCGCAGTAATTCCCTCTTGCCCGGTGGCGCTTCGCTTACCGGGCTTACCGCCTACACAAAATCATTCGGGATGCATAAAAAAACGCCTGCCCGGTTAAGGGGCAGGCGTCAAAAAAGGTCTGTATGACAACATAAAGGGGTGCTTCACTCAACGTTGTGTCCAGGGTGTTTGATGAGGCGTAAGCGACATCTGTCAGTGGACGATAAGCACCGTAAACGGCTCTGCATCATTCCTGAGTTTATGAGGCCAGAAGGCGAACATAAGAGATGGAATGAGCATCTACCCGTACATTATTGCACATAACGTGCCATCTTTGCACCGCTAAAAAACAGGCGCAGGCATTAAAAAAACGTAGAGAATTCACGCGATTGTCATCCCCCCGCCGCTGGCGAGGTTTTAGCGTGTCGCCCGGCGGAGACAGAACAGGATGCTTTTATAAAGTGATTATAAATCAATAGATTATTCGTCACCGAATAGCGACAAATGAAGCCTGGGATATCGCCAATAAACCATAATGGCAACACGTGCGGGATAAGGGGTTGAAAATGAACAGAAAACAAAAAACCCCGCCGAAGCGGGGTTCAAAATTGGTCGGCGAGAGAGGATTCGAACCTCCGACCCACTGGTCCCAAACCAGTTGCGCTACCAAGCTGCGCTACTCGCCGATATACTGCTTTTTTGAATTTTTAGTTCAATTCATTGAGTCGTGGTGCGAGGGGGGGGACTTGAACCCCCACGTCCGTAAGGACACTAACACCTGAAGCTAGCGCGTCTACCAATTCCGCCACCTTCGCGTTTCACAACTCTATATTAATGGGGTGGCTAATGGGATTCGAACCCACGACAACTGGAATCACAATCCAGGGCTCTACCAACTGAGCTATAGCCACCACTGAAACTTTTTACGCGGTATTAAACCACCGCAGCTCAAGCACCTAAATAAATGGTACGCCCGACAGGATTCGAACCTGAGACCTCTGCCTCCGGAGGGCAGCGCTCTATCCAGCTGAGCTACGGGCGCTTAGCGCCGTTGCGGGGGTGGATAATACGGACTTCACACCCCGCTGTCCAGTGCCTTTTTAAATAAAATGCGCGTTTGGTTATGCTTTGCGCATTTTGGCGCTTATTCCCCCACCTTGTGGGCGGTTCCGTGACGATTCAGACCGAAAACTTTGTAGACCAGCGTGACGGCCAGCAGGAAGATGACGCCGACAAACAGCGACATGCGCGTATCTTCATTAAAGTACATGCCGATTAAAACGCAAACCAGAAACGCCATCGTCAAATAGTTCGCCCACGGAAACATAATGGAACGAAAAGGATGATCCGCAATCGCTTCTTTATGCGCCCGACGAAAGCGCAGTTGGCTAATCAGAATGACAAACCACGGCACCATCCCCGGCAGTACGCTGGCGCTATAAACGTAAACAAAGACGCGCTGCGGATTGGGGATGATGTAGTTCAGGCAAGAGCCTACCAGCAAAATCAAAATAGAGAGCGCCACGCCCGCGACCGGCACGCCGTGGCGAGAGACTTTCGCGACTGCCGCCGGCAGTTGACGGTTTTTCGCCAGCGCGTAAAGCATACGCCCACAGCTATACATTCCGCTGTTACAGCCGGAGAGCGCCGCCGTCAGCACGACAAAGTTGATAATGCCTGCCGCGGCGGTGATGCCGATTTTCGCGAAGGTGAGCACAAAGGGGCTGCCGGTGCTGCCAATCTCATTCCACGGGAAAATGGTGACGATCACGAAAATCGCGCCAACATAAAAAATCAGGATACGCCACAGCACTTTACCCACCGCGCTACGCAACGTCACCTGCGGATTCTTCGCTTCACCGGCGGTAATACCGATCAACTCAACCCCTTGATAAGAGGCCACCACGATACATAATGCGGTCAGAAAGCCTTTCCAGCCGCCGGCAAAAAAGCCGCCATGCTCGGTCAGATTACCAAAGCCAATCGCCTGGCCGCCGTTACCAAAGCCGAAGAAAATCACCCCCAGACCGATGATGATCATCACAATAATCGTGGTGACTTTGATCATCGCAAACCAGAATTCGATTTCACCATACAGGCGCACCGCAGCCAAATTCGCCAACGCAACCAGTCCGACGGCAATCAGCGCCGGTATCCACTGCGCCATCTCCGGAAACCAGAACTGGACGTAGACCCCAATGGCGGTAATTTCCGAGATCCCGACCGCCATCCACATAAACCAGTATGACCAGGCGGTAAGATAGCCAAAAAAAGGACTCATATACCGGTGGGCGTACACGGCAAAGGAGCCGGTAACAGGTTCCAGAAAGAGCATCTCCCCCATCGAACGCATGATGAAAAAGACGAACAATCCGGCGATGATATACGCCAGCAGCACTGACGGGCCCGCCCATTTAAGCGTACTGGCGGCGCCCATAAAGAGTCCGACGCCGATGGTGCCCCCGAGGGCAATCAATTCAATATGACGAGCTTCCAGCCCACGCTGTAGCTCCGGTTTTTTCTCTGCCATAAATCCTCATGTCGTGTTTGCAACGGTTCCGGTAGTACCGGTTATTGTTATGGGTACATCGATTGTTGCGAATATTTTCTTAAATTTGGACAAATGGCAAATGGAGCATTAAAAAAATGCACTTATTGTGTAAGAAATCATCGATTATGTTGTAAATGAGCAGCACCATAAGCACAATCCGCTGCTCAAGTCATCAGAAGGGAGAATTAGAGATCGCCAGTATAGTGCCAGCGAAGATAGCGCAGCAGGCGCATCTGGCGGGTAATACGCCTCGGTTGAGAAAGCAGACGATACAACCACTCCAGTCCCAGGTTCTGCCATATTTTTGGAGCGCGTTTGACGTGACCAGTAAACACATCATAGGTCCCGCCCACCCCCATATATAACGCATGGGGATGCACTTCCCGACAATCGCGCATTAGCAATTCCTGTTTTGGCGATCCCATCGCGACGGTGACAATTTTCGCGCCGCTGGCATGGATACGCGCAAATAGCGCCTGACGCTGCTCCGGCGTAAAGTAACCGTCCTGGCTACCCACAATATTGACGTTCCACTGCGTCCGCAGTTTTGCTTCCGTCTGCGCCAGCACCTCAGGCTTGCCGCCGACAAGAAATACCGGCGTGCCTTCTTTCCCCGCGCGCGCCATTAACGCTTCCCAAAGGTCGGCGCCAGCCACACGAGAAACCTGCGCCTGCGGAAATTTTTTACGTATTGAACGCACCACGCTGATGCCATCGGCATATTTAAATTCCGCCGCTGCTATCAACGCGCGGACTTCCGGATTATCTTCCGCCGTCAGCAGCTTTTCGGCGTTGATCGCCACCAACGTGCCTTGCTTCAGTTGACCATCGGCAAACAGATAATTCAGCGCATGTGACATGTCGCGCCAGCCAATCAGAGGTAACCCGCGCAGCGAGTAAAGGGGCGCAGCGGCATTATTGGTCATAGTTTTCCTTCCACCTGTGCCTGAGGGAGCGAAGTTGTACGTTTATGAATCAGTCCGGCGCTATCAAATAACCAGAACAGAAGCTTAGCGACCAGCAGGCTGGCGCCAAAAACCACCAGGAAGAAAACCACGCGCGAAACAAACGAATCCAGCCCTTCTCGCGCCAGCACAATCATATTAAAGATGGCACCAAAGCAGAAACTGTGCAGAATCGCCGCCTTATAGCGATTGGGCTCCCGGTTACCCAGTTCATACAGCCAGTCGAACCATTTGATAATCAGCCCGACGACGATCGCGCCGAGCGGAATAAACAGCGCCCCGCCCATGACCACCAGCGATCCGATAAGCGTTGGCGATATCGCCAGGCCAGAATGGTTGTTCAGGACTTCCCAGGTGAAGTAATTCGCAGAATTCAGCACGATACTGGGTCGTCCCGGCCATAACCAGGTGGGAATAAAGACGTAGAAATCACGCACGATAGGGGCCAGCCCCTGAAAATCGATATTGTGGTAATTTTGCAACAGCAGCGCCAGATTCTCCCACGGCGAAAAGGTATCGCGCGTCAGATAAAGAAACGTATAGAACGCCTCATCGCCGCTCACATTTAATCCGTAGCGTTTGAGCGCCAGCCAGAACATACCGACAATCCCCAGCACGCCCGCCGCCACCAGCATCCACAGGCTGATCCAGCCCCGAATAATGCCGATAAACAGGAAGATAGCAAACGCAATAATGATGTTGGCGCGCGTGCCGCCGACAATCATGTAGGTCAACAGGCCAAACGCGACGGTGCTCACCAGAAAGAACAGCCACGCTTTGCTGTCCTGGCGCAGGAAATAGACCACCAGCATCGCCGGAATGAAGAAATAGAAGAACCGTTTTAACGCCACGCCGGAGACTTCGCTGGAAAAGATCTGGCTGTAGGAGTGCAGCCGGAACAGCAAAAAGCCGTTATGCATAAAGAAAATCGCCACGCTCACCAGCGCGATGCCCATCAGGATCACCCAGGTAAGGTGGGTTTCCACCCGGTTCATGGTAAATAGCGGCTTGCGTGGTACATCCACAACGCGTTTGCGTAAACGCGTTTTATAGGTCACGTAATACACGCCGTAGAAACAGGCGGCGGATAATAGAGCCTGCAATAAGATTTCCGGCGGCGCGACGCCAACGTCGAAACGAAATACCAGCACGCTGGTTAGCGGAAAACCAAAAAAGAAGGTCAACAAAAACAGCAACGAAAAGAAAACGTTGAAGTTAAAACGCACGCGGCGGAATTCAAACCAGGTCAGCGTGGCGATAAACAGCGTAGAGAGCAGCCAGACCACCAGCAGCCCGCTGAATTGCATTAAACTCATTCGGCTTCTCCTGCGGCGATTCTCAACGCATTATGCCACGGTTGCAGGTAGTTGGGGCTAAAGAAGGTGATGCCGCTTTTATCTACCGATGCGAGCTGACGCTGCGCCTCGCGCACGACCTGCTCATTAAGATCGTCCGTGGTAAACAGGACGGGCAGATGCTGTTCCGCCATATCCTGCCAGAAAGGATTGTCGCGATTCAGTACGCACGGGATATCGGCCTGAATTAGCAGACATAACGTCCCGATCCCCTGTTGGCGGGCAAAAATAAAATAACCGAGGTCGCACTGGCGCAACAGCGCAAGATAGGCATCAAATTCCATTTTTTCGCTAAGAATTTGTAAATTTTCGGCGCTAAATAGCGCCAGACCGGCCTGACGAACCTCATCAATATAGTCCTGGTTATTGGCCGGATAGCCCATCGGCACCACCACGTTTACCGTGTCGCCAAACTGCTGATACACCGCCCGTAACGCCGCAATATGTTGGTTACTGCGATCGCCGGAGTTCCCTACCAAAATGGTCAATTTCCCCGCACGTTGGCGCTCTTTTGCCATAGCATTCAGGGAAGGATCCATGCGCGTCGGGAAATAGAGCAACTCGCCGCGTACGTTCGGATGCTGACGCGCAAAATAGCTGAGATCGCCTCGCGTCGCGAATACGCATCCTACTCGCCCCTGCGCGATACGACGAAGCGGGTAGAAAAGGCGGAATTTCAGCCCGTGGGACACTTCGTAGAGATCCGCGCCCCAGATATGCCAGTAAAACTGAGCTGGCTTAATACCGCCGCTTAACAGCGCCAGCCACAGGCTGGTGTTGAACTGACCGTGAAAGAAGAATCTCTGTCGACGATTTGCTTTCGCTTTGGCGATGACCGCCTGCGCCAACGCTTTCTTACTGCCATAAAAACGAAGCGAGAGCGCCGGACAGCTTTCCGTGAAACCGTTATCTTCGCCGGCAACCATAAATTCGCGCGCGTGCTCGCTTGTGGCGGCCAGCGTATCATTGAAAAACCGCAGCACGGTGTGGTTATGGTGAGGGATATCCGATCCCAGGACGTGAATCAGTACAGTCATGCTCGCCTACGCCAGAGTAAAAATACGCCGCAACAAAGTGAAAAATAGACAATATAGGTGGCCATATAAGCCTGTGCCGCACCCAGCGCGCCGTGAGCGGGAATCAGCCAGTGAGCGAACGCCGTTAACAGAATGAACTGGCTAATTTCAGCCAGAATGTAAAATCGCAACGACGCTTTGGCAATCACCAGATAACCGAAAACATAGGCGCCGACTTTCAGCACGTCGCCCACTAACTGCCAGGCGAACAGATCGCGCATCGCGGTGAATTTGGCGGAAAAAAGCAGCCAGATAGCAAAATCGCGCAGTAGCCAGACGGTAAAACTCGCCGCCGCAACCGCCGGTAAAACAAATTTCAGCGCTTTTACCACTTCACGCGTAATGTCCTGTTTTTCCGTCAGGCGTGAGAGCGTGGGTAACAGGTAAACGCTGAAGGAGGCGGTGATAAATTGCAGATAGGCGTCAGAAATACTGCTTACGCCCTGCCAGATCCCGACATCGCTCCAGCTATAGTGCGCGGCCAGTTGGTTTCGCATCATCACATAGGCGACCGGCATCGTAACGGAGGTAATCAGCGCCATCAGGGTAAATTTACTGAGCTGCCCTGCCAGACCGTTGTCCCAAGAGGGCTTGAGATAGCGTAGCGGGACGGTGCCGCGCTTAATCAGTATTATACCGGCTGGCACTACCACCAGCGCCGGCACCAGCGCCAGGCCAAGCAGAGCGCCTTCATAGCCGCCGACACGGTAACAGAGATACCAGGCGGCGACGCCCAAAAAGCTGCCGACAATTAACGATAAGGCATTACCCGACGCGTCACGAAAGCCCTTCATTAGCGCCAGCAGCAGGTTCGCCCAGGCGATCCCCATTTGTACCAGCGCAACCAGACGCACCAGCCCTTGATAGTTCGTGTGACCGAACAATCCCTGGCTAATCGGCGCCGCCGCCAGCAGGAAGACCAGCGCCAGCAGCGTAGAGAACCCCAATACCATCGCGGAGGAGGTTCCCACCACGGTACGTAACTGCGCCGGGTCATCATGATGTTGTGCGACGAGTTTGGTAACGCCGTTAAATATCCCGGCGCCAGCCAATACGCCCAGCACGGTGATCATCTGGCGGAAGTTACCCGCTTGTCCGACGCCCGACGGACCAAAAGAGACGGCCAGTAGTTTCACCACCAGCAGTCCGGCGCCAATTTTTACCAGCGTACTGACCGCCGTCCACAGGGAGGCTTTAGCAAGCGACATATCAGGAGAAATAATTTAGCAAGGTAGTAATCACCGTTCGTTGATCGACGGGCGCAAGGTTATAAAACAGCGGCAGACGCAGCAAACGTTCGCTCTCTTTTGTGGTGTAGACATCGTCCCCGATAAACTCGCCGAATTTATCGCCCGCCGGACAATCATGCAGCGGAATGTAATGGAATACCGCCATGATTTCCGCCTCTTTCAGGAAATTAATCAGCGCGCTGCGATCGGCGATATCCCGCAGTTTGATGTAAAACATATGGGCATTATGCCCGCAGTTTTCCGGAATAGAAGGCAGCTCGATACGCCCGGCGCGCGCCAGCGGCGTTAACGCATCGTAGTAAGTCTGCCACAGCGACAGACGCTGTTGATTGATACGATCGGCGGCCTCCAGTTGCGCCCACAGATAGGCAGCCTGCAGATCGGACATCAAATAACTGGAGCCGATATCCCGCCAGGTGTATTTGTCCACCTGACCACGGAAGAACTGGCTACGGTTGGTGCCTTTTTCGCGGATGATCTCCGCGCGTTCAATTAGCGTACGATCGTTGATCAGCGTCGCGCCGCCTTCGCCGCCAGCGGTGTAATTTTTGGTTTCATGGAAGCTAAAACAGCCGATGTGACCGATCGTCCCTAACGCGCGCCCTTTGTACGTGGACATCACACCCTGGGCGGCATCCTCGACAACGAACAGATTATACTTATCCGCCAGCGCCATGATGACGTCCATTTCACAAGCGACGCCAGCGTAGTGTACCGGCACGATAGCACGGGTTTTATCAGTAATCGCCGCCTCAATCAGCGTTTCGTCAATATTCATCGTATCCGGACGAATATCGACAAACACAATTTTCGCGCCGCGCAGGACAAAAGCGTTAGCAGTGGAGACAAACGTAAAGCTCGGCATGATCACTTCATCGCCGGGCTGAATATCCAACAACAGGGCCGCCATCTCCAGCGATGCGGTACAGGAAGGCGTTAGCAACACCTTCGCGCTGCCGAAATGTTGCTCCAGCCACTGCTGGCAACGACGCGTAAAGCCGCCGTCGCCGCACAGTTTGCCGCTGCTCATTGCAGACTGCATGTATTCGAGTTCGGTTCCCACCACCGGCGGCGCATTAAAAGGAATCATGTTGTCACCTGTATAACCAGTACGCAGTGCTTTCGATGTTGGCACCGCTTTGTATGTAACGTTTAAGCGCGGCGGTGTTGCCCAACTGGGTCGCCACCCGCAATGTTGCTTTGCCGCGACTCTGCGCCCAACAGATCGCCGCCTGCATAAGTTCCGCTCCCGCGCCGCGTCCGGCCAACAGACCGATGCGCGCGTCGGTATCATTCAATTCCCGCAGCGAGACGTAACCGCGGATAGCGCCTGTCTCCGTGCGAAGCACCAGGCATTGGTGATCAAATGTGCCGCGTACCGCATTCTCAATCCACTGGGCGTAAAAACGGGCGCTGGCGTCGGGCGCATACCACGGCGCGCGAAAACGACTCTGCGTAAACGCCTCTCCGGCCAACTGACGCAAAGCAGGAATGTCTTTAAGGTGTGCAATTTCCGCGCCATGCTGGTCGCGATGCCCTTTTACCGGCAACGCAAAATCCACCTCGCCTTCAACCAAAGAGAATCCCAGCGATTGCAACGCCGACAGCCAGGCGATGTTTTCAGCCGGCACTTTTACCTGCACGCGTTGCCACGCCTGCAGCGCTTCTGGCGTTAATTCGGGCGCTGAGGCATCGATACGCACAATGCCGCTATTCACGCCAAAAAACGTATTTTCCCAGAGTAACGGTTCAATACTGGCGCGGACGGGCACGGAGCAACTCCAGTAAATATTGGCCATAGCCGGTTTTTTCAAGCTGACTGGCGGCGCGTTTCAAACCATCATCATCCAGCCAGCCGTTGCGCCAGGCAATCTCCTCCAGACAGGCAATTTTGAAACCCTGGCGCTTTGATACGCCGTGCGTAATGGGATGCAACCGGGTACCGGAACCTCCCGCCAGAATGATGCCTTTCATTCGTTTCTCCTCCAGGAGTAAGAACCTGCCGTTTAGCGTTTCAGACCTAAGCGTTCGCCCTGATAACTGCCATCCTGCACGGGTTTCCACCAGGCCTCATTGGCGAGATACCACTGAACGGTTTTTCGCATCCCACTTTCGAAGGTTTCCTGCGGCGTCCAGCCCAGCTCGCGGGCGATTTTCGACGCGTCGATGGCATAGCGTAAGTCATGGCCGGGTCGATCGTCGACGAAGGTAATCAGATCGTGATAATTCGCCACACCCTGCGGTTTTTGCGGGGCCAGTTCCTCCAACAGAGCGCAGATCGTCCTGACCACATCCAGATTTTTACGTTCGTTATGACCGCCGATATTATACGTTTCGCCCACCGCACCGTTCGTCACCACGTGATACAACGCACGGGCATGATCCTCTACATACAGCCAGTCGCGAATTTGCTGACCGTTGCCATAGACCGGCAATGGTTTACCCGCCAGCGCGTTCAGAATCATCAGAGGGATCAGTTTTTCCGGGAAATGGTAGGGCCCGTAGTTATTAGAGCAGTTGGTGACAAGCGTAGGCAGACCGTAGGTACGTAACCAGGCGCGTACCAGATGGTCGCTGCTGGCTTTGGAGGCGGAATAAGGACTGCTTGGCGCATATGGCGTGGTTTCGGTGAAGAAATCGTCTGCAGTATGCAGATCGCCATACACTTCATCGGTGGAGATATGGTGGAAGCGGAACGCCGCTTTAGCATCCGCGCCAAGCGCGGACCAGTAAGCGCGAGCGGCTTCCAGCAAGGTGTAAGTACCAACGATATTCGTTTCAATAAACGCCGCCGGGCCGTCGATGGAACGGTCTACATGGCTTTCCGCCGCCAGGTGCATCACGCTAACGGGCTGATATTGCTGGAAAACTCGCTCCAGTGATGCCCGATCGCAGATATCCACCTTCTCAAAGGCGAAACGGTCGCTTTGCGCCACCGACGCCAGAGACATCAGGTTGCCCGCATAGGTGAGTTTATCCACCACCACCACCGCGTCTGCCGTTTCATGGATGATATGCCGCACCACCGCAGATCCGATAAAGCCTGCGCCGCCGGTCACCAGAATGCGTTTCATCAGCGCCAGACTCCTTTGGTATCAACCACATAACGTTGATGAACCGCATCGCCGGGAATCGCTTTAAATTCGTCGTGATCGACCAGCATCACCAGCACATCGGCGGCGGCCAGCGCCGCGTCCAGTTTCGCCAGCGTGCAAAGTCCGTCCAATTTTTTCGGCAACTGACGGATATTCGGTTCGACGACCAGGGTTTCGCCGCTGTGCCAGCGGGCGATACTTTGCGCGATCCCCATCGCCGGGCTTTCGCGCAGATCGTCGATATTCGGCTTAAAGGCCAGCCCAAAACAGGCGATTTTCACTTCGCTGGCGCGTTTATCGGTGGCCGCCAGGCAATCTGCGACCGCGGCTTTTACCTGATCGACCACCCAGTGCGGTTTGCCGTCGTT
This sequence comes from Salmonella sp. SJTUF15570, assembly GCF_043357055.1. Classification (NCBI taxonomy): domain Bacteria; kingdom Pseudomonadati; phylum Pseudomonadota; class Gammaproteobacteria; order Enterobacterales; family Enterobacteriaceae; genus Salmonella; species Salmonella sp. SJTUF15570. The sequence goes on from NZ_JBEUKJ010000015.1 coordinate 64,679, forward strand.
CACTTCACGCGCGGTGCGAATCAGTCTCGCCTGCTGCGGATTTTGCGCCACAATAAACCACGGATCGACCGCAATGCAGTGCCCGCCAACGCCTGGGCCCGGCTGCAAAATATTGACGCGCGGATGGCGGTTCGCCAGGCGGATCAATTCCCAGACGTTAATCCCCTGTTCGGCGCAAATCAGCGACAATTCATTCGCAAAGGCGATATTCACATCACGGAAGCTATTTTCCGTCAGCTTGCACATCTCTGCGGTGCGCGAGTTGGTGACAACGCATTCGCCCTCAAGGAAAATTTTGTACAGCGCGCTGGCGCGAGCCGAACATACTGGCGTCATACCGCCAATCACGCGGTCATTTTTAATAAGTTCCACCATCACCTGACCCGGCAGCACACGCTCCGGACAATAGGCGATATTCACGTCGGCCTGCTCGCCCGCCTGCTGGGGAAAGGTCAGATCCGGGCGCATCCCGGCCAGCCAGCCGGCCATTTGCTCCGTTGCGCCGACCGGCGATGTTGATTCCAGAATCACCAGTGCCCCTTTTTTTAATACCGGCGCAATGGATTTCGCCGCGGCTTCCACATAGGCCATGTCAGGGTCGTGATCGCCTTTGAATGGCGTCGGCACGGCAATCAGGTACGCATCGGCCTCGACAGGTGTCGTCGTCGCACGCAGAAAGCCGCCCTCCACCGCCATCTTCACCACATTGCCCAACGCCGGCTCCACGATGTGAATTTCACCGCGATTTATGGTGTCTACCGCATGTTGGTTGATATCCACGCCGATAACCTGCTTCTGGCGGGAAGCAAAAGCGGCCGCAGTCGGTAATCCGATATACCCCAGCCCAATAACAGAAATGGTCGTAAAACTCATAACGATACCCGATAACTTTTTAACGCCTGTAAAATGCGCGCGCATGATTGCCCGTCACCATAAGGATTATGGGCGCGGCTCATGGTTTGATATTCATTTTCGTCGTGCAGCAGACGCATAACTTCCGCCACAATGCGCCGGGAGTCCGTGCCGATCAGTCTTACCGTACCAGCGGTAATGGCTTCCGGACGCTCTGTGGTTTCACGCATGACCAATACCGGCTTACCTAATGACGGCGCTTCTTCCTGAATACCGCCGGAATCGGTCAGAATGAGCCAGGCGTGATTCATCAGCCAGACAAAAGGTAAGTAGTCCTGCGGCTCAATCAGTACCACGTTTTCAACATGGCCAAGGATACGGTTGACAGGTTCGCTGACGTTGGGATTGAGATGCACCGGATAGACAATTTGCACATTTTGGTTCGCGGCGGCGATTTCCGCCAGCGCCTGGCAGATATGCTCAAAGCCCTGACCAAAGCTTTCACGCCGATGACCGGTCACCAAAATCATCTTCTTATTCGCGTTGAGGAAAGGATACTGCTCGGCCAGTTCAGCCTGTAATGTATCGCTCGTCAGAACGCGATCGCGTACCCAGATCAGCGCGTCGATAACGGTATTGCCAGTGACAAAAATGCGCTCATCCGGAATGTTCTCCCGCAACAGATTCTGCCGCGAGTTTTCCGTCGGCGCAAAGTGGTACATCGCCAGATGTCCGGTCAGCGTGCGGTTTGCCTCTTCCGGCCAGGGGGAATAGAGATCGCCGGTTCGCAACCCGGCTTCTACGTGCCCTACCGGAATTCGTTGATAGAAAGCCGCCAGGCTGGTAGCAATCGTAGTGGTGGTATCTCCATGAACCAGCACCACATCAGGTTTAAAATCTGCCAGGATCGGCTTTAATCCCTCCAGAATTCGGCAGGTAATTTCCGTTAACCCCTGTCCCGGCTGCATAATGTTGAGATCGAAATCAGGCACAATAGAAAAAAGAGTTAATACCTGATCAAGCATCTCCCGATGCTGCGCAGTAACGCATACTTTGGCCTCGAAATGAGGATCTTTTTCCAGCGCATGGACCAGAGGCGCCATCTTAATGGCCTCCGGTCGTGTACCAAATACAGTCAGTACTTTCACATCGATTCTCTTCGAATAGACAGTAGGGGCCCAGCCCCCTACTGCAGAGGTGTTGCTAAATCGTGCGGCGACGGGTTAAGGCAACGCCCGCACCGATTAGCGCCCCAACGATACCCCACATAATCATCAGGAAGGCTCGGCGTGGGCTATCACGTTTTACCGGTTCTTCCGGCGTACGCAAATAACGATAGGTCTGAAAACGAGGGTCCAGGGTCGGCCCCACATTAAGCGTATTCAACATTGCCCGATTTTGAAAGTAGTCCAAATCGAACGCAGGGCCAACCGCTTGCAGATTTTCAAGACGCGCCTGCAACATAGGGCGACCGAGTAAAAAAAGCTCTGAGTCCGGTAATTCATCTGCCGGGACATCCGTCGCGCTACGAGAAATATTATGTTGTTCCGCAATTTTGAGCGCCTGCTCAATACTGTTTACACGACGCGAATAGATCGCTTTCGCAACCTCTTCCTGCCGTTTGACCTGGGCTTTCATCTGCACGGTACGCGCAGCCCAGGCACCTTTTAATTCATCATTCAGATGGCTCGCCGCCCGCTGGCTGGCGAATGCGACATACTGACGCAGCAGATTATTGGCGTCCGGCGCAGTTTCAGCAATCAGCTTCACATTGTCGTTGATGGCGCGTGTAAAATCGCCGGGCGTAAACTGTATGTTATTGATCAGTTCATCAAGCATCGCCGCATCAGCTTTGCTATTCCCGACCATTCGCTGCTTGTAATAGTCCGTCTGTAACCAGAAATCGCGACGCGTATCCCAGGAGGCAAGTTGCATGATGAACTCTTTATACGCTTCATCCATCACCGAGGGCTTATCGGAAGAAGCAGGATCGGTCTTAATATCCAGGTTGCGCAGAAACTGCTGCTGGGAGTAATAACCGCCCAACATATTTACGGTTGGGCGATCGGTGATCGCCGTCGCACTCCACTCCTGACGAGCAAAAAAGGTATAGGCTAACGCGATAAGGGCAAATAGCAGGCCAATGCCGATAATCCAGAATTTGCCAGCCCATAAAGTACGAAACAACCCGCGAATATCCAGTTCATTTTCAGCGCTCACCGCGCGTGCCCCCGGTAATGGTTGTGTCATCGTATCCTCATTTACTTGGTTAAGTTTGGCCGGTTCTCACGTTGCCTGCGCAGGCGACGCTTCACACGCTTAATAAATCTCGCCACCTTCCAGGCCCGCTTAATGCAGTAGCCATAGAGGAAGAATGCTAGCAAAAAGAGCACCAACATAACCCATTCAGGAACAAAATGAGAGTATTCTGCCGTTACGCCTACTCCCGCCAGAATCGCCGCTGCGAGCGTAATAAGAACAAATGCCTGGCGGGAAGTAAACCCTGCTCGCATAACCAAATGATGAATATGTTGGCGATCAGGGGAAAAGGGGCTCATCCCTTTACGCAGACGGCGATACATAATCGCCACCATATCCATCAATGGAATAGCGATAATCCATAGCGCGGTAACCGGGCTGATAGAGTGAGTTTTCCCCTGCGTCGTTTCCAGTAAGAGCCAGATGACGGTAAAGCCAATCAGTGTACTACCGGCATCGCCCATAAAGACTTTATAACGCCGCCCCAAAATACCGAGATTAAGCATAATGTAAGGCAGAATCGCGGCGATCATGGCAAAGCACCACATTGCCAGACTAGTCTGACCATCAAACCATAAAATCAGCCCCATCGCCGCAAATGAGACGCTGGATAACCCACCCAGCAGGCCGTCAATACCGTCAACCATATTGAAAGCGTTGATCGCCGCCCATACCGCAAACAGCGTAAGGAAATAGCCAAAGGGGCCAAGCACTAACTCCCAAGGCCCAAAGATGTAACCAAGGCTACCTAAGTGAAGTTTTGCGATAACCATCATTACAACCGCAATAACAGCCTGAACCACAGCACGGATTTTTACACTGATATCAAAACGGTCATCCATCGCACCAACAAAAACCAATACACCAGCGCAAATAAGATATAGCGATAAGTGCGGTATGTAGTAATCCGAGAGGCCAAACATAAAGCAGATTCCTGCAAACACAGAAATCCCGCCGACTAATGGGATAACACCCTGATGTCGTTTACGAAAGTTTGGTTTATCCACTAAACCAATTTTTATGGCTACTTTTCGCGCAAGAAAAATAAAAATGGTCGTGAATAAAAAAATACTGATTAGCTCAGATAAAGCGGTGAGTAACTTCACAGTGTATGTGCTCTCAGCATATATCATTTCCTTAAAGTATAATGCGTTACGCCAGCTCCTAGAAGAGACCTGTTAGAACATTACACTTTTTACCGCAAACAATGTGTATTGTGCATGGTGTTACTCTGTAGCGCATATCCCGATGACCAGTTTATATGACATGACGCTAAGATGAATCGCAAAACAAAAACGCCACGTAAAAACGTGGCGTTTTCAGGTAAAGACCAGGTTATGAGCGCTTCATCATCTCGAAAAAGTCGTCATTAGTTTTGGTCATCGCCAGTTTGTTAATGAGGAATTCCATCGCGTCAATTTCACCCATCGGATGGATGATTTTACGCAGGATCCACATTTTCTGCAGCTCTTCCTGAGTGGTGAGCAGCTCTTCTTTACGGGTACCGGAACGGTTGTAGTCGATAGCCGGGAAGACACGTTTTTCAGCGATCTTACGCGAGAGGTGCAGCTCCATGTTACCGGTGCCTTTAAACTCTTCGTAGATAACTTCGTCCATCTTGGAACCGGTATCGATTAGCGCCGTCGCGATGATAGTCAGGCTACCGCCCTCTTCCACGTTACGCGCCGCGCCGAAGAAACGCTTCGGACGATGCAGGGCGTTAGCGTCCACACCACCGGTCAATACTTTACCGGAAGCCGGCACCACGGTGTTGTAGGCACGCGCCAGACGGGTGATGGAGTCGAGCAGGATGATAACGTCTTTCTTGTGTTCAACCAGACGTTTCGCCTTCTCGATAACCATTTCGGCAACCTGAACGTGGCGGGATGCAGGTTCGTCAAAGGTAGACGCAACCACTTCGCCTTTCACCAGACGCTGCATCTCGGTTACTTCTTCCGGACGTTCGTCAATCAGCAGCACCATCAGCACGCAGTCCGGGTGGTTATACGCGATGCTCTGCGCGATGTTCTGCAGCAGCATGGTTTTACCCGCTTTCGGCGGCGCGACAATCAGACCGCGCTGGCCGCGACCGATCGGCGAAGCCAGATCCAGAACGCGCGCCGTTAAGTCTTCGGTAGAACCGTTACCACGCTCCATACGCAGACGAGAGTTTGCGTGCAGCGGGGTTAAGTTCTCAAAGAGGATTTTGTTACGGGCGTTTTCCGGTTTGTCGTAGTTAACTTCGTTAACTTTCAACAGCGCAAAATAGCGTTCACCTTCTTTCGGCGGGCGAATCTTACCAGAAATGGTATCACCAGTGCGGAGGTTGAAACGGCGGATTTGGCTGGGGGAAACGTAGATATCATCAGGACCGGCGAGGTAGGAGCTGTCTGCAGAACGAAGGAAACCAAATCCATCCTGCAATATCTCCAGCACACCGTCGCCAAAGATATCTTCGCCACTCTTTGCGTGCTGCTTCAGGATGGCAAAAATAATGTCCTGCTTGCGCATACGGGCCAGGTTTTCCAGCCCCATACTTTCGCCGAGAGTGATCAGCTCAGAAACCGGCGTATTCTTTAATTCGGTAAGATTCATAATGGTGTGAGTTCTTAAACTTGGGGTAAATCTCGAACTTAATGTTGTGAATGGTATGGCAGGGTCATCCATGCCTGTTTACGGCTATCAACTCATGTCTGTTCGCTGTCTGGTCACAGGAAAGTACGCAGAACTGAAACGACAAGACGGAATGAGCGAAGAGCCAGGAATCTTTCCACTTCTCGTGCGAGAAAAAACGGGAAGTGACGGATAAAACCAGATTCAAACTTAATAAGGTATGTTTAATTCGAAGTCAATACTAACTTAGCACGACTCAGACCGGGCGTCCAGAGATCCTGACAATTTAAGAATAACGTAAGGACAACAGACGCCACGAAACTGCCTGATACCTTAATCATTCGTCGAATGACAGACGCCTGACTATACAGCGCCTTTGTCATTCGACGTATAAAAGGTATTACGCCAGATTGGCGTCGAGAAACTCTTTCAACTGACCTTTAGACAGTGCGCCTACTTTGGTTGCCGCCACTTCGCCGTTTTTAAACAGCAGCAGAGTCGGAATACCGCGGATGCCATATTTAGGCGCAGTACCTGGGTTCTGGTCAATGTTCAGTTTGGCAACGGTCAATTTGCCCTGATATTCGTCAGCGATTTCATCCAGAATCGGAGCGATCATTTTACACGGCCCGCACCACTCTGCCCAGAAATCAACGAGGATAGCCCCGTCCGCTTTGAGTACATCCGTGTCAAAACTGTCGTCAGTCAGGTGAATAATTTTATCGCTCATATATAACTCCACAGGAATAAGCCTGGCGTGTTGGTGTAGCATTAACCAACGAGGTGCTGATGTTAACTTCGCCAACAAAGGTTGACTTTATTTCACCGGATACGCTTTCGTAAAGCAATAGTAAGCTGATATTCTACCACACTATGAGCAAAACACATTTAACAGAACAGAAGTTTTCCGACTTCGCCCTGCACCCACAGGTGGTTGAAGCCCTTGAAAAAAAAGGGTTTTATAATTGTACGCCCATTCAGGCACTGGCCCTTCCGCTAACGCTGGCGGGTCGTGACGTTGCAGGGCAGGCGCAAACCGGTACCGGGAAAACGATGGCGTTTCTGACGTCAACGTTTCATTATTTACTTTCTCATCCCGCGATCGACGATCGCAAGGTGAACCAGCCGCGCGCGCTGATCATGGCGCCGACGCGTGAATTAGCCGTACAAATTCACGCAGACGCGGAGCCGTTGGCGCAAGCGACAGGCTTAAAATTAGGCCTGGCTTACGGCGGCGATGGTTACGACAAGCAGCTTAAAGTGCTGGAAAGCGGCGTTGATATTCTTATTGGTACGACGGGCCGACTGATCGACTACGCCAAACAAAACCACATTAACCTCGGCGCCATTCAGGTCGTCGTACTCGATGAAGCCGATCGCATGTACGATTTGGGCTTTATTAAAGATATCCGCTGGCTGTTCCGTCGTATGCCGCCGGCTGCGCAGCGTCTGAACATGTTGTTCTCCGCCACCCTGTCTTATCGGGTTCGCGAGCTGGCGTTTGAACAGATGAACAACGCCGAATATGTTGAAGTGGAACCGGAGCAAAAGACCGGCCACCGCATTAAAGAAGAGCTTTTCTACCCCTCTAATGAAGAGAAAATGCGTTTACTGCAAACGCTGATCGAAGAAGAGTGGCCGGATCGCGCCATTATTTTCGCCAACACCAAGCATCGTTGCGAAGATATCTGGGGACATCTGGCGGCAGATGGCCATCGTGTTGGTCTGCTGACCGGCGACGTCGCGCAGAAAAAGCGCCTGCGGATTCTGGATGAGTTCACCCGCGGCGATCTGGATATTCTTGTGGCGACCGATGTCGCGGCGCGCGGGTTGCATATCCCCGCCGTAACGCACGTCTTTAACTACGATCTGCCAGACGATTGTGAAGACTATGTTCACCGTATCGGTCGTACCGGTCGCGCTGGCGCCAGCGGACATTCCATCAGCCTGGCTTGCGAAGAGTATGCGCTGAATCTGCCCGCCATTGAGAGCTATATCGGCCACTCGATTCCGGTCAGCAAATACAATCCGGAAGCGCTCATGAACGATCTGCCCAAGCCGTTGCGTCTGACGCGTTCGCGTCCTGGCAATGGTCCGCGCCGCGCTGGCGCTCCGCGTAATCGTCGTCGTTCAGGTTAAGAAAAGTTATGCCATACACAAAATCATTTAGCCTGTATCAAGGCGGCAAGAAAACAAATCCCGATGAGCTTAGGAAGAGTACGCAGCCAACATGGATACAGGTTGAAGGATGAAGTGTATGAATTCCACCTCGTTGTATGCCGCCATTGATCTCGGTTCCAATAGTTTTCATATGCTGGTCGTGCGCGAGGCGGCGGGAAGCATCCAGACGCTGACCCGAATAAAACGCAAGGTGCGTCTGGCCGCGGGTCTGAACAACGACAACCACCTTTCAGCCGAAGCGATGGAACGCGGCTGGCAATGCCTGCGTCTGTTTGCTGAACGTTTGCAGGATATTCCGCAGCCGCAAATCCGCGTGGTTGCCACCGCAACATTGCGTCTCGCCGTCAATGCGGGTGAATTTATCGCGAAAGCGCAGACTATCCTTGGTTGTCCGGTGCAGGTTATCAGCGGCGAAGAAGAGGCGCGGCTGATTTATCAGGGGGTTGCTCATACCACCGGCGGCGCAGATCAGCGACTGGTGGTGGATATCGGCGGCGCCAGCACTGAACTGGTTACCGGCACTGGCGCGCAAACCACGTCGCTGTTTAGCCTGTCGATGGGCTGCGTAACGTGGCTTGAACGCTATTTTAGCGATCGTAATCTGGCGCAAGAAAACTTTGATGATGCGGAGAAGGCCGCGCGCGATGTACTGCGTCCGGTCGCCGATGAACTGCGTTTTCATGGCTGGAAGGTCTGCGTGGGTGCCTCCGGCACCGTACAGGCATTGCAGGAAATCATGATGGCGCAGGGGATGGACGAGCGCATTACGCTCGCCAAACTGCAGCAGCTAAAACAACGCGCGATACAGTGCGGGCGTCTGGAAGAGCTGGAAATCGAAGGCCTGACGCTGGAGCGCGCGCTGGTTTTCCCAAGCGGGCTGGCTATTCTGATCGCGATATTTACCGAGCTGAACATCCAGAGCATGACGCTGGCAGGCGGCGCGTTACGCGAAGGGCTGGTGTATGGGATGTTGCATCTGGCGGTAGATCAGGATATCCGCAGCCGCACGCTGCGAAACATTCAGCGTCGGTTTATCGTCGATACCGATCAGGCGAATCGCGTGGCGAAGCTGGCAGACAACTTCCTCAAACAGGTAGAAAATGCCTGGCATATTGAGCCTATCAGTCGTGAACTGTTGCTTAGCGCTTGCCAGTTGCATGAGATCGGTCTGAGCGTTGATTTTAAACAGGCGCCCTATCATGCCGCCTATTTAGTACGCCATTTGGATCTGCCTGGCTATACGCCCGCGCAGAAAAAATTGCTCGCCACCCTCTTACTGAATCAGACCAATCCGGTCGATCTCTCTTCGCTTCATCAGCAAAACGCGGTACCGCCCCGTGTTGCGGAACAGCTATGCCGTTTGCTGCGACTGGCGATTCTCTTTGCCGGTCGCCGTCGTGACGATCTGGTACCAGAAATTACGCTACAGGCGCTAAATGAAAATCTGACGTTAACCTTGCCTGGCGACTGGCTGGCACATCACCCGCTGGGTAAAGAGTTGATTGATCAGGAAAGCCAGTGGCAAAGCTATGTACACTGGCCGCTGGACGTTCGCTAACCGTAGTCTGATTGCCGGATGACGCTTCGCTTATCCGGCCTACGATTTCGCTCGCTTTGCCGCCATCATGGCTTTCAGATTAGCCAGGTGACTTTGCCCTTTTTGCATCCGCTCCTCAGCGCTTACCACTTTGCGCTCCTGCTCCCAGATTAAATCATCCTGCGGCAGTTCTAACAGGAAGCGACTGGGTTCCGGGCGCACCAGTTCCCCATACTGACGGCGCTCTTTACATAATGTAAAGGTGAGCTCTTTCTGCGCGCGAGTGATCCCGACATAGGCCAGCCGACGCTCTTCCTCAATATTATCTTCGTCAATGCTGCTTTGATGCGGCAAAAATCCTTCTTCCATTCCCACCATATAGACATACGGGAATTCCAGTCCTTTCGACGCATGAAGCGTCATCAACTGTACCTGATCCAGCTCTTCTTCGCTCTCGCCACGCTCCATCATATCGCGCAGCGTAAAGCGTGTAACCACCTGGGTGAGCGTCATCGGCTCATCGAGTTCGTTGCCTTCCAGCATCTCGGTCATCCAGCTAAAGAGCTGGTTAACGTTTTTCATACGCATTTCCGCCGCTTTGGGGCTCGGCGAGGTTTCGTACAACCAGGATTCATAGTCAATACCGTGGATGAGATCGCGCACGGCGGCGACAGGCTCGCGTTCGGCCAGACGCTGGATTTCCCCCAGCCAGTGGGTAAAACGCGTCAATGAATCGTAACCACGTCCGGTCAGCTTTTGGCTAAGTCCCATATCAAAGCTGGCGGTAAACAGGCTCTTATTACGCGTCATTGCCCATTCACCCAGCTTTTGCAGCGTGGCCGGACCGATTTCGCGTTTTGGCGTATTCACGATGCGCAGGAAAGCGCTGTCATCATCCGGGTTGGTCAACACCCGCAGGTAGGCCAGCAGGTCTTTAATCTCCAGACGGGAGAAAAATGAGGTGCCGCCGGAAATTTTGTACGGAATGCGGTTCTGCATGAGGAATTTTTCAAATACCCGCGACTGATGATTCCCGCGATACAGAATGGCGTAATCCTTGTACTGGGTCTTGTTTACAAAGTGATGGGCAATCAGTTCGCCGGTAACGCGCTCAGCTTCATGCTCTTCATTGTTTGCGCTTAACACTTTGAGTTCCGCGCCGTAACCGAGTTCGGAAAAGAGGCGCTTTTCAAAGACGTGCGGATTGTTGGCGATGAGAATATTTGCCGCTTTCAGGATGCGGCCCGAAGAACGATAGTTTTGCTCCAGCTTAATCACCTGCAGCGCCGGAAAATCCTGGCTCAGTAACACCAGGTTTTGCGGACGCGCCCCGCGCCAGGAGTAGATAGACTGATCGTCATCGCCTACGACCGTAAAGCGCGCGCGTTGCCCAACCAGCAGCTTAACCAACTCATACTGGCTGGTGTTAGTATCCTGATATTCATCCACCAGCAGATAACGAATTTTATTCTGCCAGCGCTCGCGCACCTCGTCATTGCGTTGCAGCAGCAGCGTCGGCAGCAAAATCAAATCATCAAAATCGAGAACGTTACATGCCTTCATATGGGCGTCGTAAAGCCCGTAGCAGTGGGCAAAAATACGATCGCGTTCGCCTTTCGCCCCCGCCGCTGCCTGTGCAGGCGTTTTGAGATCGTTTTTCCAGTTGGAGATCGTGGAGATCAGCTGTTGCAACAGAACCTTGTCGTCTTCGATCAGGCCTTCGGTCAGCTCTTTGAGCAAGGCGACCTGGTCGGTATCGTCAAACAATGAAAAGTTCGATTTCATCCCCAGCGCAGCGTACTCGCGCTTAATAATATCCAGCCCTAGCGTATGAAAGGTGGAGATCATCAAACCGCGCGCTTCCTTACGGCCGAGCGTCTGCCCGACGCGTTCTTTCATCTCACGCGCTGCCTTGTTGGTAAACGTCACCGCCGCAATATGCCGGGCCTGATAGCCGCATCCGCGGATCAGGTGGGCGATTTTATTGGTAATTACGCGAGTTTTACCAGAACCCGCTCCTGCCAGCACCAGGCAGGGTCCGGTGACGAATTCGACAGCGTGTTGTTGGCCGGGATTTAAACGCATGGGAATAGTGCTCAATCTTCGAACGGGGGAGGGATTGTAGCAGAAAGCGAGGCCCAGAGAAGACCAGGCTGCTTTTTCAGGCAGCCTGGAAAAGGTCAATCAGCAGGCTCTGGCGGCAAGCGGCGTATAGCCATTACGCTGTGCGCTCTTGATCCAACTGTAAGAACCCATTAGCGCGATCGCCGTCAGCAGAACATACTCAAGCGACATCGCATAAACGCCCTGTACTGCATAGATCACGACGCTAATTACATCAATAATCACCCACAGCAGCCAGTTTTCCACGTACTTGCGGGTCATCAGCACCATCGCCGCAATCGACAACACCAGCATGGTGGAATCCCAGAACGGGAACGCGTCCGGCTGGAGTTCAGGCATCGCCACCTGCATACCTACCGTTTGCAGCAGAGCGAGCATAACGCTGGTCAACATAGCGAAGACCGGATCGATAAACCACGTCATCAGCAGAATGGCGATAATACATATGCCCCCCAACCTCCATGTTTGTTGACGAGAAAGCCAGCGTACTTTCAGAGCGGCTTCCCGAGCGTCATTCTGCCGGCTCCATGCGTACCAGCCGTAAATATTCGCCGCAAAGAAAAACACCTGAAGTAGCAAGCTGGCATACAGTTGAATCTGAAAAAAGATGGCGGCAAACAGAGTGACGTTAATCAAACCAAACAAGTAATTAACGATTTTTTCCCGGCTGGCGCACCAGATGCACAATAAACCAAAGACGGTGCCGATAGCCTCAATCCATGACAGCGCATACCCACCCTCGCCGAGAGGAATGTTGACCATTACATTGTTAATGCTGAAAAAGTCCATCATTGCTCTCCTTGCAAACTATCGAAATAAATGGCCTGAAGCGCCAGAGAAATTTGGCGCTCTTCACCTTGCTGGCACAAGGTTTCCTGCTGAACATAATGGTTAATGCTGCTCTCCAGACAGCCACTATGCGCGACGACCACGTTTAGCAACGACGCGGTACGCAGCCCTCGTAACGCCCCCACCACCATCAGCGCGGCGGTTTCCATATCCGCGCCGAGAACTCCCCTGGCCGACCATTCGGCATCCAGTTCAGCTTCGCGATCGGTATAAAAACTGTCATGGCTGCGCACCAGCCCGCAAACGGCAGAGATGTTCATCTGTTTCGCCTGCTGTATCAGCGTGGCGGTAAGATACGGGTCCGCACAGGCCGGATAACTGGCGGGCGCATAGGTTTTGCTGGCGCCGTCGTCAGCCACCGCGCCGTGGGCGATGATCACATCGCCCAACGCCAGCGAGTCCTGCAACGCACCGCAACTACCGATACGGATTAGCGTGTTAACGCCAACCTGGCGTAACTCCTCAATGGCGATAGCGGTTGACGGTCCGCCGATTCCCGTGGAAAGCACGACTATTTCAACCCCCTGGTACCAGCCGCGCGCCGCGCGAAACTCCCGGTTTTGCCCCAGAATCTCAGCCTTATCAAGAAAACGGGCGATTCTATCCACCCGCCCGGGATCGCCGGGCAAAAGCGCATATTTCGCGCGGGTCATGCTTGTGTTAAGCCGAATATGGGGTTGCATCTCCCGTCTCCTTATTGTTCTGAGAGGTTCAGATTTCCGCCTCCTGTTTGAGTTTTTCAGGAGCCAGTAAAATGATCCGCTCACCGTCGGTATCGATAATGTTCAGCGATTTCAGATCGTGCAGTATCCGGTTGATGCTGCGCGTCGTCGCCGCAAATTCCTGACCAAGATTCTGCTTATCAAGCAAAATAGTGGTTGATTCATATTGTTGATAACGCAGCCATAATGCCTGGCATACGCGCTGATGCAGCGAGTACAAATTGTCGCTACTGGCCTTTTTCGACAACTGGTAATACTGTTGGCTGAAAAACCGCAGCATTCGCTGGTTAAAGTGGTTATCCAGCGTCAGCCAGCGGCAAAAATGCGCTTGCGGCAGGCTGAGTAGCTGTACATTGCCGACGGCTACGACAGAACAGATGTAATGCCGCGACTCAAATATCTCTAGCTCGCCCAGCATGTCTCCTTTGCCATAACGCGCCTGCCGGTAACGGCGTCCATCTTCAGCTTCGTAAAAAACATCCACTTCGCCGGCCACAATGAGTGAAAATTGCTGGCATATTTCCCCCTGGCGGCAGATAAGCGCGCCGCGGGAAATATCGTCAAATCGCCAGCACTGCATGATTTCCAACGGGCAGTATTTGAGTAATTCATAGAGCACTGGGTCGCGTACAACCTGGCGTAGCCCTAAAAGCCAGTCGTCTGGAAATTCTGCGTTTTTCATTATGTTCATGGTATCTCGCCCCTTGTCAGAAAGGACAGGACCGCCGTCCCGCGCATCCGAAATACGCCTGCTAAAAATGCCGCTTATCTCCCGGTTCATTAAATCAGGCGGGACATCTGTCCTGTAATGGCGAAGAGTATATGTCTGACGGCCTAAGGAGTGATAAAGTGACGGCCAATCTTTGCGACGTGAGAACACAATAATGGCAAAAATGGCAGCAGCACTGCATATCCTTGTAAAAGAAGAGAAACTGGCTTTGGATCTTCTGGAGCAAATTAAAAACGGCGGCGATTTTGAGAAGCTGGCGAAGAAGCATTCTATCTGCCCATCCGGTAAAAAAGGCGGTCATTTAGGCGAATTTCGTCAGGGCCAGATGGTTCCGGCATTCGATAAAGTAGTCTTTTCCTGCCCGGTACTGGAGCCAACCGGCCCGCTGCATACCCAGTTCGGTTATCACATCATTAAAGTATTGTATCGCAAATAAAAAGCCGGGTGGCGGCTACGCCTTACCCGGCCTACATCGTCTGCTTGATTTTGTCGGTCGGGTAAGCGCTAGCGCCACCCGACAAGGTATATCAACCCGCTACCGCAATACGCTTCATATCCGTCATATAGCCGCGCAGTTTCTTACCTACCTGCTCAATCGCATGACTACGAATCGCGTCGTTCACGTCGCGAAGCTGTGCGTTGTCTACCGCGCCTTCCGGGATAGCACTACCCAGATCGCCCGGTTGCAATTCCGCCATAAACGGTTTCAGCAGCGGTACGCAAGCGTAAGAGAACAGGTAGTTACCGTATTCTGCGGTATCGGAGATAACCACGTTCATTTCATACAGACGCTTACGGGCGATGGTGTTGGCGATCAGCGGCAGTTCGTGCAGTGATTCGTAGTAAGCGGATTCTTCGATGATGCCGGAATCGACCATGGTTTCGAACGCCAGCTCAACGCCCGCTTTCACCATCGCGATCATCAGCACGCCTTTATCGAAGTACTCCTGCTCGCCGATTTTACCTTCAAACTGCGGCGCGGTTTCGAACGCGGTTTTACCGGTCTCTTCACGCCAGGTCAGCAGTTTCTTATCGTCGTTGGCCCAGTCAGCCATCATGCCGGAGGAGAATTCGCCGGAGATGATGTCATCCATGTGTTTCTGGAACAGCGGCGCCATGATCTCTTTCAATTGTTCGGACAGCGCGTAAGCACGCAGTTTCGCCGGGTTAGACAGACGGTCCATCATCAGGGTGATGCCGCCCTGCTTCAGCGCTTCGGTGATGGTTTCCCAGCCGAACTGAATCAGTTTTTCGGCGTATGCCGGGTCGGTGCCTTCTGCCACCAGCTTGTCGAAACACAGCAGAGAACCGGCCTGCAGCATACCGCACAGAATAGTCTGCTCGCCCATCAGGTCAGATTTCACTTCTGCCACGAAAGAAGATTCCAGTACGCCCGCACGGTGACCACCGGTGGCCGCCGCCCAGGCTTTAGCAATCGCCATACCTTCGCCTTTCGGGTCGTTTTCCGGGTGAACGGCGATCAGCGTTGGCACACCGAAGCCACGCTTGTATTCTTCACGTACTTCGGTGCCCGGACACTTCGGCGCTACCATCACTACGGTGATGTCTTTACGGATCTGCTCGCCCACTTCCACGATGTTGAAGCCGTGTGAATAGCCCAGCGCCGCGCCGTCTTTCATCAGCGGCTGTACGGAGCGCACCACGTCGGAGTGCTGTTTGTCTGGCGTCAGGTTAACCACCAGATCCGCCTGCGGGATCAGCTCTTCGTAGGTACCCACTTTGAAGCCGTTTTCGGTCGCTTTACGCCAGGAGGCACGCTTTTCAGCAATGGCTTCTTTACGCAGGGCGTAGGAAATATCCAGACCGGAGTCACGCATGTTCAGGCCCTGGTTCAGCCCCTGAGCGCCACAGCCGACGATGACCACTTTTTTACCCTGCAGGTAGCTCGCGCCGTCGGCGAATTCGTCGCGGCCCATAAAGCGGCATTTACCCAGCTGTGCCAGCTGCTGGCGCAGATTCAGTGTATTAAAGTAGTTAGCCATGATGGTGTACTCCGTGATGTTGTGTTGTCGCGCTTATTGTTCGGTTTACAGATTGCTATCTGTGCGAATGAACCCACATTACAACAGGAAATTTATTGCGGAAATTGATATATTCACAACGTTATGTTGCGGTTTATGCAACGTCAAAAACCGGAGGTCTGTCTGTGGATTTACGCGATCTAAAAACCTTCCTGCATCTGGCGGAAAGCCGCCACTTTGGCCGCAGCGCGCGAGCGATGCACGTCAGCCCCTCCACGCTTTCCCGGCAGATTCAGCGGCTGGAAGAAGATCTCGGCCAGCCGCTGTTTGTGCGCGATAACCGCACGGTCACGCTGACCGAAGCGGGTGAAGAGCTGCGAGTGTTTGCCCAACAGACGCTTTTGCAATATCAGCAGTTGCGCCATACCCTCGATCAGCAGGGGCCGTCCCTTTCCGGCGAACTCCATATCTTCTGTTCAGTGACTGCGGCATACAGTCATCTGCCGCCGATCCTAGACCGTTTTCGCGCCGAACACCCTTCTGTTGAAATCAAATTGACGACCGGAGACGCCGCCGATGCGATGGAAAAGGTGGTAACGGGAGAAGCGGACCTGGCAATCGCCGGCAAACCAGAAACGCTACCGGGCGCGGTGGCGTTTTCGATGCTGGAAAATCTGGCGGTGGTGCTGATCGCCCCGGCGCTGCCCTGCCCGGTGCGCAATCAGGTTTCGGTTGATAAGCCCGACTGGTCGACGGTGCCGTTTATCATGGCCGATCAGGGGCCGGTACGCCGCCGTATTGAGCTGTGGTTTCGCCGCCATAAAATCAGCAATCCGCAGATTTACGCCACCGTCGGCGGTCACGAAGCGATGGTCTCAATGGTGGCGCTGGGCTGCGGCGTGGCGCTGCTGCCGGAAGTGGTGCTGGAAAACAGCCCGGAACCGGTGCGCAACCGGGTAATGATTTTAGAACGTAGTGATGAAAAAACGCCGTTTGAGCTTGGCGTCTGCGCGCAAAAAAAGCGGCTGCATGAGCCGCTAATTGATGCGTTCTGGAAGATTTTACCGAATTAGTTTTACGGCCCTACCATTACCCGAACAGGCTTCCCAATACGGCTAAGCATATTCACCAGAGCATCAATGGTGAATTTGCTGCATTTCTTGTTGACGATATCCGAAACGCGCGGTCGGGATATATGCAAAACTGTAGCAACCTCGGCTTGCTTCATCTGGTTTTGCGTAATCCAGAGGGTAATTTCTTCCATTAGCTGTTGTTTAATGGCTAACGTGTTTTCGATTTCATTCAGGGAATCAGCGTAAAACTTTTCTGCGTCCTGCTTATGAAACCCCAAATCAGCAAAAACATTACCGCCAGATGGCGTCACATGGCGAATATCACTATCAGTTTTGGCAATCACAAGCTGTTTCTCCGTTGTTGCACCACCCGGTTATAACGCGTTCTGGCGATGTTTTTATCATGCTGACTGGTTTGTTGCGTCTGTTTTTGGAAACTATGCAAAACGTAGAGTGCTTCTTCAAACTTAGCGACATACATAACGCGATAGATACCATTGTTGTCACGAATACGAATTTCATTTACCCCAGCCCCAATTTCTGAAAACGGTTTCCAGTCATCGGGTTCAATTCCATACTGAATTTTGTGAAGCTGATAACCGACTGCTTTGCGTACCGTTATGGGAAAAGCCAGGAGATCCTCCAGAGAAGATCCCACCCATCGAATTTCTTTTTCATTGGAGAGAGCTCGGGTGAGTAACATAACATCCTTGTGTATAAAATTTTATACATCATTTTTAGCAGATGCAAGTGATAGCGGTGCTAACGATATGGTGAGCCGAGTTTCACCACAAGCAGATTGGGCGCCTTCTGGAAAACGTCTCGCAAAATTAAATGAGTGGATGCTCCGGGCTGGCAGAAAAGCCCAATAACTGAGGGAAGATCATATCTGGATATCAGGCCCACTTTACTTTGTGGGCCTGAAAAACTAGACGCTGAATTAACCCGCCAGAAAGAACCGAAACGCCGGGTTATTGCTCTCATCATGGCATTCATAGCCCAGCTCATGCAGCCGGGTTTCGAAATCCGGCTCATGATCGCCTAACTCGAACGCCGCCAGCACGCGGCCATAATCGGTACCGTGGCTGCGGTAATGGAATAGCGAAATATTCCAGTGCGTGCCAAGCGTATGCAGGAATTTGAGCAACGCGCCGGGCGACTCTGGAAATTCAAAGCTGTAGAGGCGTTCCTGTAGCGGATGGGATGGACGCCCACCGACCATATAGCGCACATGCAGCTTCGCCATTTCATCGTCGGAGAGATCCACTACGCTATAACCGCCGTCGCACAGTTGGGTGATAATCTCTTTTCGCTCCTCTAGCCCCTGACTGACGCGTACGCCGACAAAAATACAGGCATTTTTCGCGTCGGCAAAACGGTAGTTAAATTCGGTGACCATACGCCCGCCAAGCAACTGACAGAATTTGAGGAAGCTCCCCTTTTCTTCCGGAATGGTCACCGCCAGTAACGCTTCGCGCTGTTCCCCCAGCTCGCAGCGTTCAGACACATAGCGCAAGCCGTGGAAGTTGACGTTGGCGCCGGAAAGGACGTGCGCCAGGCGTTCGCCGCGAATATTGTGCTGGGCGATATATTTTTTCATCCCCGCCAGCGCCAGCGCGCCGGACGGTTCCGCCACCGCACGCACATCTTCAAACAGATCTTTCATCGCCGCGCAGATAGCGTCGCTATCCACGGTGACAATATCATCAAGGTATTCCTGACACAGCCGGAACGTTTCGTCGCCGATGCGTTTTACCGCTACGCCTTCAGCAAATAACCCAACGCGCGGGAGATCTACTGGATGACCGGCTTCCAACGCCGCTTTCAGGCAGGCGGAATCCTCCGCTTCGACGGCAATCACTTTGATTTGCGGCATCAATTGTTTGATCAGTACCGCTACGCCCGCCGCCAGGCCGCCGCCGCCAACCGGCACAAAGACACGATCGAGATGCGAATCCTGCTGAAGCAGTTCCAGCGCCAGTGTGCCCTGCCCGGCGATCACCATTGGGTGATCAAACGGCGGCACCCAGGTAAAACCCTGCTGCTGCGCCAGCTCAATAGCTTTCGCTTTCGCTTCATCAAAATTAGCGCCGTGCAACAGCACTTCGCCGCCAAAACCGCGTACCGCATCGACTTTAATATCCGCCGTTGCTTTTGGCATGACAATCAGCGACTTCACGCCAAGCCGCGCGGAGGAAAACGCCACGCCCTGTGCATGGTTCCCCGCCGACGCGGTAATCACGCCGTGGGCTTTTTGTTCTTCGGTCAATCCGGCCATCATCGCGTAAGCGCCGCGCAGCTTAAAGCTATGTACCGGCTGCCGGTCTTCGCGTTTGACGAGAATAACGTTATCCAGACGTGACGAGAGCTTTTCCATTTTTTGCAGCGGCGTCACCTGCGCCGCCTCGTATACTGGCGCGCGTAGCACCGCGCGCAGATACTCCGCCCCTTCCGGCGCGACTGACAGAGGTTGAGATTCCGCCATCATCAACCTCCCAGTTTCGATTTATCGCGCACCGCGCCTTTATCGGCGCTGGTCGCCAGGCTGGCGTAGGCACGCAGGGCAAACGAAACCTGACGCTGACGATTTTTCGGCGTCCAGGCTTTGTCGCCGCGAGCCTCCTGCGCCTCGCGGCGTGCGGCGATTTCAGCCTCGTTCAACTGCAACTGAATGCTGCGGTTCGGGATATCAATCGCAATGGTGTCGCCATCTTCAATCAGCGCAATAGTGCCGCCGCTGGCCGCTTCCGGCGAGACGTGGCCGATGGAAAGACCCGAAGTACCGCCGGAGAAACGCCCATCGGTGATGAGCGCGCAGGCTTTGCCCAGCCCCATAGACTTCAGGAAACTGGTCGGATAGAGCATTTCCTGCATTCCCGGCCCGCCTTTCGGCCCTTCGTAGCGGATCACGACTACATCGCCTTCCACTACTTTGCCGCCGAGAATCGCCTCTACCGCGTCGTCCTGGCTTTCATACACTTTAGCCGGGCCGGTAAACTTAAGGATGCTGTCATCCACGCCTGCGGTTTTCACAATGCAGCCGTTTTCGGCGAAGTTGCCATACAGCACCGCCAGACCGCCGTCTTTGCTATAGGCATATTCCAGCGAGCGGATGCAACCCGCTGCGCGGTCGTCATCCAGCGAATCCCAGCGACAATCCTGCGAGAACGCCTGGGTAGTACGGATACCGGCAGGGCCAGCACGGAACATTTTTTTAACCGCTTCGTCCTGCGTAACCGTGATGTCGTACTGTTCCAGCGTTTGCGGCAGCGTCAGGCCTAATACGTTTTTCACGTTGCGGTTCAGCAGCCCGGCGCGATCCAGCTCGCCTAAAATACCCAGCACACCGCCGGCACGGTGAACGTCTTCCATATGGTATTTCTGGGTACTTGGCGCCACTTTACACAACTGCGGCACCTTGCGGGACAGCTTGTCGATATCACTCATGGTGAAGTCGATTTCCGCTTCCTGCGCCGCCGCCAGTAGATGCAGAACGGTATTGGTCGAACCGCCCATCGCAATATCCAGCGTCATGGCGTTTTCAAACGCGGCTTTGCTGGCGATGTTACGCGGCAGTGCACTTTCGTCATCCTGCTCGTAATAGCGTTTAGTCAGTTCAACAATCCGCTTACCGGCATTGAGGAACAACTGCTTCCGGTCAGCGTGGGTTGCCAGCAGTGAGCCGTTGCCCGGCTGCGACAGGCCCAGCGCTTCGGTCAGGCAGTTCATGGAATTAGCGGTAAACATGCCGGAGCAGGAGCCGCAGGTTGGACAGGCGGAGCGTTCAACCTGGTTACTTTGATCGTCAGAGACTTTCGGGTCCGCTCCCTGAATCATGGCATCAACCAGATCCAGCTTGATAATTTTGTCTGAAAGCTTGGTTTTCCCGGCTTCCATCGGGCCGCCGGAGACAAAGATCACCGGAATATTCAGGCGCAGCGAGGCCATGAGCATCCCTGGGGTGATTTTGTCGCAGTTGGAGATACACACCATCGCGTCAGCGCAGTGAGCGTTCACCATGTACTCCACGGAGTCGGCGATCAGCTCGCGCGACGGCAGTGAATAGAGCATACCCCCGTGCCCCATGGCAATCCCGTCATCCACGGCAATAGTGTTGAACTCTTTCGCCACCCCGCCGGAAGCTTCAATCTGTTCGGCGACCAGCTTACCGAGATCGCGCAGATGAACGTGACCCGGCACAAACTGAGTGAATGAGTTCACCACGGCGATAATCGGTTTGCCAAAATCACTGTCGGTCATTCCGGTGGCGCGCCACAGCGCGCGGGCACCCGCCATATTACGACCATGGGTGGTGGTGGCGGAACGGTACTTAGGCATGCTTTATTTACTCCCCATCTTTTCCCTTCATACTTCACGCCACAGGTGCGTTGGCTGCCTCACTCACCCCAGTCACTTACTACAGTAAGCTTCTGGGGATTCGCTGCGTTGCCGCCTTCCTGTGACGCAAATTATTTTGGGAAAATATTAATTTTATTTATTATGAATTTACCGGATCCAACCAGCCCCATTTATCCTCGGTTTCTCCAGTGAAGAGACCAAAGAAGGCTTGTTGAATACGCTTGGTAACAGGGCCGCAACGGCCTTCACCTACCTGGATACCATCAACGCTGCGTACCGGAGTAATTTCTGCCGCGGTTCCGGACATAAACACTTCGTCGGCCAGATACAGCGATTCACGGGACAGCACCTGCTCACGCACTTCAATACCCAGCTCTTTCGCCAGTTTGATAATCGCGTCGCGAGTAATGCCTGGCAGCGCGGAAGAGGTAAACGGCGGAGTAAACAGCACGCCATCTTTTACCTCAAACAGGTTTTCACCTGCGCCTTCGGAGATATAGCCGTTTACATCCAGGGCGATGCCTTCCTGATAGCCGTGGCGGCGCGCTTCGCTACCCACCAGCAGTGAGGAGAGGTAGTTACCGCCCGCTTTCGCAGCGGTTGGAATGGTGTTCGGCGCAGCGCGATTCCAGGAAGAAACCATCGCATCGATCCCCTGATCCAGCGCTTCGGCGCCCAGGTATGCCCCCCACGGGAACGCGGCGATGATGACGTCAGTGGTGTATCCCGGGGGCGGGTTAACGCCCATACCGACATCGCCGACAAATACCAACGGACGGATATAGGCGCTGGTCAGGTTGTTTTTGCGGATCACTTCGCGGCAGGCTTCCATCAGCTCATCAATACTCTGGGAAACCGGAAAACGATAAATTTTTGCTGAGTCGCGCAGGCGCTGCATATGTTCACGATGACGAAACACTACCGGGCCTTTGTGAGAGTCGTAGCACCGAATCCCTTCAAATACCGACGTACCGTAGTGCAGCGCGTGAGACATTACGTGAACCTTCGCGTCTTCCCAGCGCACCATCTCGCCATTGAACCAAATGTAATCAGCTTTTTTCGTCGTCATTTTTCTTCCTTTTGCGCTCAGGCGCGGATTTGTTGTGATGTGGCAGCGCTCTGGCAGATTGCGACATGCGCAACATCTACCAGTTTACTTAACTGACTAAACAGTAAGTCGACCGACCGGGGACTGGCAACGGTCAATTCAATATTTATATTCTGCGCATCGGTCGCGGCTTCCATATTCATGGAGCACACCTGAAAACCACGATGGCGCACCACGCGTAAAACACGTTCTAAGGTTTCTGGATTAAAGCGTGCCGATACATTGACCTGATGTTGCATCATGATAATTTCTCCAGCATTTCAGAGTTACTGGCGCCAGGCGGCACCAACGGCCAGACATTTTCAAGTTCGTCGATTGAGACGTGAAGCAGGTACGGCCCTTCGCTTGCCAACATCGTGTCGAGTGCCGCTTCAACCTGGTCTTTACGAGTAATGTGCTGGCCTGGAATGCCGAAGGCGCTGGCCAGCATGAGAAAATCGGGGTTATCGGTCAGGGTGGTTTCGCTATATCGCTCCTGGAAAAACAGTTGCTGCCATTGTCGAACCATCCCTAACCGCTGGTTGTCGAGTAAGACTATCTTCAACGGTAACTGCTTGCGTTTTACGGTGCCCAACTCCTGAACATTCATCATGAAGGAGCCGTCACCGGAGATACAGATAACGGTATCATTCGGTCGCGCTACCTGCGCGCCAACGGCCGCCGGTAAGCCGAATCCCATCGTCCCCAGACCGCTGGAAGTGATGAAGTTCTCCGGGCGGGTGTAAGTCATATGCTGGGCTGACCACATCTGATGCTGCCCAACATCCGTCGTCACCACGCTGTCTGCGGGTTTGCGTTCCGACAATTGCTTCAACAACAACGGCGCATAGATAGTCTCGCCAGGATGGTCATAGCGCCAGGCGTGTTCTGCGCGCAGCTCTGCACAGGACTGACGCCATGCGTCGATCTTCAGCGGTTGCTGTAATGCCGGCAACAGCGAATTTAAATCGCCCTGCAACGCGACGTGTGCCTGACGCAGTTTGTTCATTTCCGCCGGGTCGATATCCATATGGATTACGCTGGCGTTCGGCGCAAACGTATTCAGCTTACCGGTCACCCGGTCATCAAAACGTGCACCCACTGCGATCAGTAAATCACACCCTTGCACCGCGAAATTAGCCGCTTTAGTACCGTGCATTCCCAGCATGCCCAGATAGTACGGATAATCAGCTTCAACAGCCCCCAGCCCTTTCAGCGTGCAGGTAACTGGCATTTGCGTTACCGCGATAAATTTACGCAGCGCCGGAACTGCCTGCGCCATACCAACACCACCGCCGACGTACAGCATGGGTTTTTTCGCCTGTTCCAGCATCTGGCGCGCCTGTTCAACATCAGCCTGCGGGAAGGTCGCTTCGTTATCAACGGTAGTAAACCAGGGTTCCAGCTCACCGCTGGCCAACTGGATATCTTTCAGGATATCCACCAGAACCGGGCCAGGACGGCCAGCGTTGGCAACTTCAAAAGCCTCTGCCATGATACGAGGCAACTCTGCCAGCGACTGCACCAGAAAGCTGTGTTTGGTACAGGCCAGCGACAGCCCTAACACATCCACCTCCTGGAACGCATCAGTGCCGATGAACGGGGCGGAAACCTGACCCGTGATCGCGACGACGGGGACCGAATCTAACAACGCATCCGCCAGGCCAGTGATCAGGTTAGTGGCGCCAGGGCCGGAAGTGGCGATACAAACACCGGTTTTGCCGGTAGAACGGGCATAACCGATTGCCGCCATTGCGGCACCCTGTTCGTGTCGGCACAACAAATGCTCCACACCACCGTCATACAACGCGTCGTAAACCGGCATAATTGCGCCGCCAGGATAACCAAATACGGTTTTCACCCCCTGCGCTCGCAAAGCATGTACCACCCACTGTGCCCCGTTCATAGTTACATCCCCGTCGTAAATCTTGAGAAACAGAATTTTATGCTGTTATTCACGCTCTGCTCCTCGCTTAAGTTTTTCAGGCCAAAAAAAACCCCCGGACCTTTCGGTGCGGGGGTCTTAGTTCGTTAAGGCTTGATTTCTAAGCCTTTCCTCGTCCAAGTGCAGCCCCGCACGGTGGGATAATAATCACCACCACGCTAATCACGACCAGGCTAATCACTCGTAGAAGGGCTGTCATTTTTGTCTATTCTTGCATCTTGTTCGAAGGAATACCTAAAGAGTTACCATAGGTTTTGCCAATAGCACAAGATATTTTTTTAACCATGTTTCAGATAATGCAGGTGAATGCCTAAAAGTGCTTTGTTTTTTATAAGAAAAATTAGCAACTGAAAAATTTTCACGTTTTCCTCCCCCTTTTGGCGCACTCTACACCCTGTTTTCCTTCTTTTCGCTTCTGCGAGCGTTCTTCCAGTTTGATGCTTCTTACCTGAAAATGACGCCAAAATTCAGGAAGCAGCCGCTAAAAAACAAAAAGTCAGTAATCCGATTTTCTCTTTTATTCCGCATAATCCACGTAACAGGAGGGATTATGTCACTGGCGATTGTTCATACCCGCGCCGCACTTGGCGTCAATGCGCCGCCTATCACTATAGAGGTGCATATCAGTAATGGTTTACCGGGACTAACCATGGTTGGCCTACCGGAAACCACGGTAAAAGAGGCGCGTGATCGGGTACGTAGTGCGATTATTAATAGCGGATATGAATTTCCGGCTAAAAAAATAACCATTAACCTTGCTCCAGCCGATCTACCGAAAGAGGGTGGAAGGTATGACCTGCCTATTGCTGTTGCGCTTCTGGCCGCGTCTGAGCAGCTTACAGCGTCGAATCTTGAGGCATATGAGCTGGTGGGTGAGTTAGCGCTTACAGGCGCATTACGCGGCGTTCCTGGCGCAATATCAAGTGCAACGGAAGCTATCAAGGCCGGCAGAAATATTATCGTCGCAACAGAGAACGCGGCGGAGGTTGGGCTTATCAGCAAAGAAGGATGTTTTATCGCCGATCATCTACAAACCGTCTGCGCCTTTCTGGAAGGGAAACACGCCCTGGAAAGACCTTTAGCTCAGGATATGGCATCGCCTACCGCAACTGCCGATCTTCGCGATGTGATCGGTCAGGGGCAGGGTAAACGCGGCCTGGAGATTACAGCGGCAGGGGGGCATAATCTGCTATTGATCGGCCCGCCGGGTACGGGTAAAACCATGCTGGCCAGTCGACTGAGCGGGATTCTTCCACCATTAAGCAATGAAGAGGCGTTGGAAAGCGCCGCGATCCTCAGTCTGGTTAATGCCGATACGGTACAAAAACGATGGCAGCAACGCCCCTTTCGCTCACCTCATCATAGCGCCTCACTTACTGCTATGGTCGGCGGCGGCGCAATACCCGCCCCGGGAGAGATATCGCTGGCGCACAACGGAATTTTGTTCCTTGATGAATTGCCTGAATTTGAGCGACGCACACTGGATGCGCTACGTGAACCTATAGAATCCGGTCAAATTCATTTATCCCGTACCAGAGCGAAAATAACGTACCCTGCCAGGTTCCAGTTAATCGCCGCAATGAATCCCAGCCCGACCGGACATTATCAGGGAAACCATAATCGCTGCACGCCAGAACAGACACTACGTTACCTTAATCGGTTGTCAGGCCCGTTTCTTGATCGTTTTGACCTTTCGCTTGAGATACCGCTTCCACCGCCCGGGATTCTTAGCCAACACGCCTCAAAGGGTGAGAGCAGCGCTACGGTAAAAAAGCGGGTCATCGCCGCCCATGAACGGCAGTACCGACGCCAGAAGAAGTTAAACGCGCGTCTGGAGGGTCGCGAAATCCAAAAATATTGTGTTTTGCATCACGATGACGCTCGCTGGCTTGAAGACACGCTGGTGCATCTTGGATTATCCATTCGCGCCTGGCAGCGTTTACTAAAAGTGGCCAGAACCATTGCCGACATAGAACTGGCTGACCAGATCTCACGTCAGCATTTGCAGGAAGCGGTAAGCTATCGGGCGATAGACAGGTTGTTAATTCATTTGCAAAAGCTGCTGGCGTAAAAAAAGGGCATTACGCCCTTTTTATTAATCATCAGCTTCGGTGTAGTCTTCTGCGCCTTCAACTTGCGGCTTGCCGCCAGACAAGGTGTGGAAGCGTTTTGGACGCTTGATACGCGTCATATACTTGGACCAGACGCGTTCTGCATCCGTTACCGGCTCGCGTTCACCGCGACATACCGCTACAAACAGCTTCTCTTCTTCAGTCACAGGCTCACGCTTGCCAAGATCCAGATCATTAAAGGCATGACCATGACGCTCAAGCAGTTGTGCCTCTTTAATCGTGAAATCACCGTGACGAGAGAATCCACGTGGATAATGTTTATTGTCAAAATATCGATTAGTCGTCGTAAAGCTTTCCGCCATCCTGCACGCTCCTAATTCTTTGTCTGAGCTATTTATGGCGCGGAGTATTAGTTACGCTTGACAGAGTGTAAAACAAAACATTTAAATCATAACGACAAATAATTTTGTGGAGAGCACAGTGGATACGGAATTGTTAAAAACTTTCCTGGAAGTTAGCCGGACACGCCATTTCGGGCGGGCCGCAGAAGCACTTTACCTGACGCAATCCGCGGTGAGCTTTCGTATCAGGCAACTGGAGAATCAACTGGGCGTAAACCTTTTTACGCGGCACAGAAACAATATCCGTTTAACCACGGCTGGCGAAAAACTTTTACCGTATGCGGAAACGCTGATGAATACGTGGCAGGCGGCACGTAAAGAGGTGGCGCATACCTCACGCCATAACGAGTTTTCCATCGGCGCCAGCGCGTCTTTATGGGAGTGTATGCTTAACGCCTGGCTGGGGCGACTGTACCAACTACAGGAGCCGCAAAGCGGCCTGCAGTTCGAAGCCAGAATCGCTCAACGGCAATCGCTTGTGAAGCAACTTCATGAACGCCAGCTTGATCTCCTCATTACTACCGAAGCGCCCAAAATGGATGAGTTCAGCAGTCAGCTGTTAGGGCACTTCACTTTGGCGTTATATTGCAGCAGCCCTGCCCGTAAGAAATCAGAACTCAATTATCTGCGGCTGGAGTGGGGACCAGACTTCCAACAGCATGAAACAGGGCTGATCGCAGCAGATGAAGTGCCGGTATTAACAACCAGCTCAGCCGAACTCGCCCGACAGCAGCTTAGCGCATTAAATGGCTGTAGCTGGCTTCCTGTAAACTGGGCAAATGAAAAGGGCGGATTACATACCGTTGCCGACAGCGCAACGCTTTCACGGCCGCTATACGCTATTTGGCTGCAAAACAGCGATAAATACTCGCTGATCTGCGATCTGTTAAAAACGGATGTGCTGGATGACCAATGAAAATGATGAAAAGAAAAAGAAGGGAACTTACGATTACCTGATCAGATAGTCAGGTAATTTCAGGCAAAAAAAATCCTTAGCAGATGCTAAGGATTATTTCTGGCAGGGGCGGAGAGACTCGAACTCCCAACACCCGGTTTTGGAGACCGGTGCTCTACCAATTGAACTACGCCCCTAATTAGGGTGGCGGAACGGACGGGACTCGAACCCGCGACCCCCTGCGTGACAGGCAGGTATTCTAACCAACTGAACTACCGCTCCACCGAATTCTTTTACAACCACTGATTTTTACATCAGTTTACTGCTTAATTTGATGCCTGGCAGTTCCCTACTCTCGCATGGGGAGACCCCACACTACCATCGGCGCTACGGCGTTTCACTTCTGAGTTCGGCATGGGGTCAGGTGGGACCACCGCGCTAGTGCCGCCAGGCAAATTC
>NZ_JBEUKJ010000016.1:0-91889 GCF_043357055.1 Salmonella sp. SJTUF15570
CGCAATAATTTGCGCAGCAGCAAGGCGGCAAGCGAAGGAAAGGAAGGAGCATACAGAAGTATGTGACTGACTTTACGAGCGCAGGCAACGCCGCTGATGCGATAAAGAATTGCGTACAGAGCACAAAGAATTTGCCTGGCGGCAGTAGCGCGGTGGTCCCACCTGACCCCATGCCGAACTCAGAAGTGAAACGCCGTAGCGCCGATGGTAGTGTGGGGTCTCCCCATGCGAGAGTAGGGAACTGCCAGGCATCAAATTAGAAGTATGGCATTAACTTTCGGGGCAGTTCACTACTCGACAGAGAGTAGGACAAAAGCGAAAGCTTTTGAACGTTGCGAAGCAACGGCCCGAAGGGTGAATCACGAAGTGATTCATAAACTGCCAGGCATCAAATTGCAGTAAACCGGGATGAAAATCCGGGTTGTGACAAAGAAATTCGGTGGAGCGGTAGTTCAGTTGGTTAGAATACCTGCCTGTCACGCAGGGGGTCGCGGGTTCGAGTCCCGTCCGTTCCGCCACTTATTAAGAGCCCTGAGCATTAGCTCAGGGCTTTTTCTTTGCATGTCATTTAATTATTGCTCAATTCGCAAAAATCCTCTGCATTTCTCGCTCTTTTTCTGCAAAGCGCTGAAGGTCATAATCCCCTCAGTTAACGAACATAGTGATTAAAAAGAGGAATTCTATGACTATCCCTGCATTCGGTTTAGGTACTTTTCGCCTGAAAGACGACGTGGTTATCGCTTCTGTTAAAACGGCGCTTGAACTAGGCTACCGTGCTGTCGACACTGCGCAAATCTATGATAATGAAGCGGCTGTTGGACAGGCGATTGCTGAGAGCGGCGTACCGCGTAATGAGCTGTACATCACCACCAAGATCTGGATTGAAAACCTTAGCAAAGACAAGCTAATCCCAAGCCTGAAAGAGAGCCTGAAAAAACTGCGTACCGATTATGTCGATCTGACGCTGATCCACTGGCCATCTCCGGGTGATGCTGTGTCTGTCGAAGAATTTATGCAGGCATTGCTGGAAGCTAAAAAACAAGGGCTGACTCGCGAAATTGGCATTTCAAACTTCACCATTCCGTTGATGAAAAAGGCTATTGCCGCGGTGGGCGCAGACCATATCGCCACCAACCAGATTGAGCTATCTCCGTATCTTCAGAATCGTAAGGTGGTTGACTGGGCGAAAGCGCACGGTATCCATATCACCTCTTACATGACGCTGGCATACGGTAAGGCGCTGAAAGATGAAGTGATTGCGCGCATTGCGGCTAAACATAATGCGACCCCGGCGCAGGTTATTCTGGCATGGGCAATGGGTGAAGGTTACTCGGTGATCCCTTCATCCACCAGGCGTGAAAACCTGGCAAGCAACCTGCTGGCGCAGGACCTGCATCTGGATGCCGAAGATAAAAATGCGATCGCGGCACTGGACTGCAACGATCGTCTGGTTAGCCCGGAAGGACTGGCCCCTGCCTGGGATTAATTACCCGATCCTTTGTACCTTTATCCCTCTTTCACAGCTCCTGCGGGGGCTGTTCTTATATATTCGCTCAAAAAGTCGATAAATGCCCGAATGCGTGTGCTGACTGCGCGATCGCTGTAGTAAACGGCGCTGAAAGGCATTTCTACCGGCAGACGTTTATCGGCCAGCAGTTCCACCAGTTCTCCCCGTGCGATCTCTTTATCAATCATATAATCTGAAAGACATGCAATGCCGTTACCGTTCAGGCAAAGCTGTTTTAACGTTTCTCCGCTGTTGGAAGAAATCCCACATTTGATCTCATGGAGCTGCCCGTCGCTACAGGCAATCGGCCAGGTATTGAGCGAAACAGGTTCTGAGAACCCCAGGCACAGATGCCGTTTTAACTCTTCAACGGTCTCTGGCTTGCCAAAACGGGCAATATAATCCGGTGAGGCGATAATCTTACGATAACTGGTAAATAACGGACGCGCGCGCAGACTTGAATCTGTCAACGTGCCTGCGCGTATCGCAACATCCACTTTTCGTTCAATAAGATTGATGAACGTTTCTGAGGAGACAAGAGACAACGTTATTTCCGGATACCGTTCACGAAAAGGTTTAATCAGCGGCATCAGGAAATGCAGCATTACCGGCGTTGCCGCATCGATACGCAGTAAGCCGCGCGGGGTATTACGCGACTCCATGATTTCCGTTTCTGCGGCGGCCATTTCTTGCAGTATCTGCTGCACGCGCCTGAAGTATCGCTCTCCTTCTTCAGTCAGGCTCAGCTGTCGGGTCGTACGATTAAGCAGACTGACGCCGAGCTTCATCTCCAGCTTTTTAACTGCCCGGCTGACAGCGGAATTGGCCTGTCCAAGCTGCTCTGCCGCCCGGCTGAAGCTGCCGCTTTCCACGACAGCGACAAAAATTGCAAGTTCTTCGGAGGTGGCTTTCATCTTTGCTCCTGAAGCAAAATTAAATTGATATTTTGGCTATTTTTGTCATTAAAACATCCAGGCATACTGCGTGTCATCTGATTACTGTTGTTATGGAGTTATGTATGCCTCTCGCTTTATTTGCACTGACAATAAGTGCCTTCGCTATCGGTACGACTGAGTTTGTGATTGTCGGCCTGGTGCCGACCATTGCACAACAACTGGCTGTCTCGTTACCTTCCGCCGGAATGCTGGTTTCAATCTATGCGCTGGGTGTGGCTATTGGCGCGCCGGTGCTGACCGCGCTGACCGGACGCCTGCCGCGTAAACAGTTACTGGTCGCGCTGATGGTCTTGTTTACGGCGGGGAATTTGCTGGCGTGGCAGGCACCGGGCTATATGACATTAATCGTCGCCCGTCTGCTGACGGGCCTGGCGCACGGCGTGTTCTTCTCGATTGGATCTACCATCGCGACAAGTCTGGTGCCAAAAGAGAAAGCGGCTTCTGCTATCGCTATTATGTTTGGTGGTTTAACGGTAGCTCTGGTCACGGGCGTGCCGCTGGGGACATTTATCGGTCAGCATTTTGGCTGGCGTGAGACCTTCCTTGCGGTATCACTGTTAGGGGTGATTGCGCTGATGAGCAGTCAACTGTTGATCCCGGCCAATATTCCCGGTCGGGCGGCCGCCAGCATTCGTGACCAGGTGAAAGTACTGACTCATCCTCGTCTGTTGCTGATTTACGCCGTTACGGCGCTGGGCTACGGTGGGGTATTCACGGCATTCACCTTCCTGGCGCCGATGATGCAGGATCTGGCGGGATTCTCCCCGGCAGCGGTAAGCTGGATCCTACTGGGGTATGGCGTATCAGTGGCTATCGGCAATATCTGGGGCGGTAAACTGGCGGATAAGCATGGCGCCGTGCCGGCGCTGAAATTCATTTTCGCCGCGCTGTTTGTTCTGCTGATGGTCTTCCAGGTGACGGCTTCCACGCAGTATGCCGCGCTGGCTACCATTCTGGTGATGGGGATCTTTGCTTTCGGTAACGTACCAGGGTTGCAGGTCTACGTGGTACAGAAAGCGGAACAATTCACGCCTAATGCGGTAGATGTGGCGTCAGGTCTGAACATTGCGGCGTTTAACATTGGTATTGCGCTGGGCTCCGTGATTGGCGGGCAAACGGTGGAGCATTACGGTTTGGCGCAGACGCCGTGGATTGGCGCCCTCATTGTTCTGGTGGCTTTCCTGCTGATGGGTGTCAGCGGGCGTCTTGATAAAACTGTACGCATTGCTTTGGAGTAAATTATTGATGTAAGCGCCTACTTACAAAACAAACTGCAATTGTTCGTTGAAAGTGAGTGCTAAAATCCCTATAACAGAAGAACCAGTCCGGTTGAGGACTGGTTGACGTTACAGAGGTTTGAAAGTCAAAAGTGCGAAAAAACACCTATGCGATGCGCTATGTTGCCGGACAGCCCGCTGAGCGGATTTTGCCGCCAGGGTCGTTTGCGAGCATTGGCCAGGCATTGCCCGCCGGGGAACCGCTAAGCAGTGAAGAGCGGATCCGTATCCTCGTGTGGAATATATTCAAGCAGCAGCGAGCCGAATGGTTATCGGTGCTGAAGAACTACGGCAAAGATGCGCATCTGGTCCTGTTGCAGGAGGCACAGACGACGCCTGAACTGGTACAGTTTGCCACCGCTAACTATCTTGCCGCCGACCAGGTTCCCGCTTTTGTACTACCTCAGCATCCGTCTGGCGTCATGACGCTTTCTGCCGCCCATCCTGTTTACTGCTGCCCTTTACGGGAAAGAGAACCGATTTTACGTTTGGCGAAATCAGCCCTGGTGACGGTATATCCCTTGCCGGATACCCGTTTATTAATGGTAGTAAATGTTCATGCGGTAAATTTTAGTCTGGGCGTGGACGTATACAGTAAGCAGTTACTTCCGATCGGCGACCAGATTGCGCACCATAGCGGCCCTGTCATTATGGCGGGTGATTTTAATGCCTGGAGCCGCCCACGTATGAATGCGTTGTACCGCTTTGCACGTGAGATGTCGCTGCGCCAGGTGCGTTTCACTGACGATCAGCGCCGTCGTGCGTTTGGACGACCGCTGGATTTTGTTTTTTATCGTGGTTTAAACGTGAATGAAGCCTCCGTACTGGTGACGCGCGCTTCCGATCACAATCCGCTACTCGTTGAATTCAGTCCCGGCAAACCTGAGCAATAAAGGTGCGTCAGGTCTGCCGTGGGGCAGGCCTCTTCGGGTGCTGCCCTTTACTTTTCTCATAACAGAAGGGCACTACCATGACAACGCATTCCCACCATGACAATGTTGAAAAGCAGTTTGGTTCACAGGCGAACGCCTATTTACATAGCGCCGTTCACGCATCGGGTCGTGACTTAGCGCGGCTGGCGCAAAGGCTGTCTGATTTTTCCCACGCGAACGTACTGGATATGGGATGTGGGGCTGGACACGCGAGTTTTGTCGCTGCGCAACATGCCAACTCGGTCGTGGCATACGATTTATCCGCCAGCATGCTTGAGGTTGTCGCTGGAGCGGCGGAAGAAAGACATTTAAGTAATATTACTCTCCGCCAAGGCTATGCCGAAAAACTGCCCTTTGAAGATGCATCGTTTGAGGTGGTGATTAGCCGCTATTCCGCGCATCACTGGCACGACGTTGGTCAGGCATTGCGTGAGGTTTATCGTGTATTAAAACCCGGCGGCGTGCTGATTATCATGGATGTCATGTCGCCTGGACATCCTGTACGCGATATCTGGCTGCAAACGGTGGAGGCGTTACGCGACACGTCGCATGTCCGTAACTATTCCAGTGGCGAATGGCTGACGATGGTCAATAACGCGATGCTGGTAACGAATACCGTGATAACCGATCGTTTATCGCTGGAGTTTCGCTCATGGGTAACGCGGATGCGTACGCCAGCGCCGTTGGTTGAGGCGATTCGATTATATCAGGCGAGTGCCCCGGTAGAGGTGAAGCGTTATTTTGAGTTGCAGGATGACGGCTCGTTTAGCAGCGATACTATCATGCTGGAAGCGCATAAAGCGGTATAGCAATTTAAAAGGCGCCGGGGGAAGCGGCGCCTTTTGGCTTTTTCGTCGGGCAATATCAGGAGTCTGGCGTGCTATTGTCCTTCACAAACAACGTAAGCTGATCGCCCGGTTGTAGATTATCCGTATCATGGTTCCAGCGCATCACATCTTTGATATTCACCCCGTGACGTCTGGCGATACTGGAAAGCGAATCGCCTTTACGGACACGATAGGTAATGCTATCGCTATTGTTTGCCAGTCGTTGTGCGCTGCTGCCAGCGCCTACGGTCAGGCTTTGCCCGATTTTCAGGCGCGAACCACGCAGGTTGTTCCACTGCTGCAAGTCCTTCGTGCTTACGCCAAGCCGCGAAGCAATACCGGAAAGCGTATCGCCAGAGCGCACCTTATAGCTACGGCTATTCAATGGCGTATTGTCGGCGATCAGTTGGGACTGAACGGCGTCAATCTCACCGGAAGCCAGCGACTCACGCAACTGCTCGGCATGCTTTTTGGGCACCATAACATATTGCGGACCGCTTACGCCTAAGGTAGACCCTTTTACACCGGCATTAAACGTCTTCAGCTTGCTGATAGACATGCCCGCCATATCCGCAACCTGGGCCATTTCAACTGGACTGTTTAAACGAACTCGTGCCAGCGCTCGGCTTTCATCTGTTGTTGGCAGACGTACGCCGTAGCGTTTGCTGTTTTTGAGAATTTCACTCAATGCCAGCATCTTAGGTACGTAGAGTTTCGTTTCTCTGGGCAAAGAAAGCGACCAGAAATCCGTCGGTTTTCCACGCGCTTTGTTTGCTTTAATTGCCCGCATAACACGGCCTTCGCCGCTGTTATACGCTGCAACGGTTAACAGCCAGTCGCCGTCAAACATTTTGTTCAGACGCTGCATCATGTCTAACGCGGCGGTCGTAGAGGCTACAACATCGCGACGCGCGTCATAATTACGGGTCTGCTTTAAACCATAATTGCGCCCTGTGCTCGGTATGATCTGCCAGATGCCTGCGGCATTGGCGCCAGACGTTGCGTGAGGATCAAAAGCGCTCTCCACTATGGGTAGTAGTACCAGCTCCATAGGCATGTTACGTTTCTTAACCTGCCCCGCTATCCAGTACATATACGGCTCTGCCCGTAAAGTTACATCGTGGAGATAGCTCTTATTGCGTAAATACTTCTGTTTCTGTTCGCGAATCCGGCTGTTTTCCGGAATTCCCATCTTTAGCTCGTCGCCAATGAAAGCCCACAAGTCCTGATCTGGCGCGATAGACGTTCCGTCGTCCATCCATCGTGCCTGACTCGTAAACTTTCCTGCTTCCCCTTGACCAGCTGCAGAAAGGCTCTGTGCGTGCTGTTGGACGTTGCCAGTGTTCTGAGACGTCTGGCACCCCACAAGCAGGACAGAGGCGAGTAATATCGCTTTTGCCTTCATGTGTGTGTCAATAGTTGCTTAAAAGACGACCGATCATAACGGCGAAGTTAGCGAATGACAAGTAAGAATTATCAGAACGTGTCTTTCTTTGACCTTAACCATGCAAAACGCGCTTCTGGTTGTTGCAATATTGTTTCTTTGTTTATTTCGTTAATTAAATCAATATCTTCAGTTCTTAAAAAAAGATTAATCTTACGCTCATTTTTAAGAATAACGGGTAATGTCATTTGTTTTTTTACACGTAACTCTTTAACTTTACGATAATATTCATTTATGAACGAATCGTGCGGAAGTATGCTCAATGCGAACTTAATGTTAGCTAAAGTGTATTCGTGAGCGCAGCAAATGAGCGTGTCGTCAGGCAGAGAGTTAATTTTCATAAGTGACTGATACATCTGTGATGGCGTGCCTTCAAACAGTCGACCACAGCCGCCAGAGAACAGCGTGTCGCCGCAGAATAAGTAAGGGTGGCTAAAGTAACAGACGTGTCCTAACGTGTGGCCCGGCGTGGCAAAAAGAGTAAATTTCTCGCCTAAAACGCGAATAGTATCGCCATCGCCAACAAGATGGGTTGCTCCCTTGTCTTGCGTTTCCGCCGGTCCATAAACCGTCATTTGCGGGAAGTGTTGCAACAGCTCTTTGACTCCGCCAACATGGTCGTGATGGTGATGCGTCAGAAAAATCGCCTCCGGCATCCACTTATGTTCAGCAATGGCCTTTAAGACGGGGGCCGCTTCGCCGGGATCAACAATCACACAGCGGCCTTCATCATTGGTCAGCACCCAGATGTAATTGTCCTGAAACGCGGGAATACTGTTAAGATTCATATATTACCTCTCAAATAATTAGCGGAAGGTTGCGATGAAACCGGCAAGGCTCTCTCAAACTGTCGTTGCGCCCGGATGTTGGGGTGAGTTGCCCTGGGGCAATTACTACCGTGAGGCGCTGGAACAGCAGCTAAATCCGTGGTTTGCAAAAATGTATGGTTTCCATTTGCTTAAAATCGGTAATTTAAGCGCAGAAATCAATTCCGAAGCGTGCGCGGTCTCTCATCAGGTGAATGTTTCATCGCAGGGCTCACCGATGCAGGTTCTGGCCGATCCGCTACACCTTCCTTTTGCAGATAAATCCGTCGATGTTTGTCTGCTGGCGCATACTTTGCCGTGGTGTACCGATCCGCACCGTTTATTGCGGGAAGCCGACCGCGTATTGATTGATGACGGTTGGCTGGTCATCAGTGGATTTAACCCGCTGAGTTTGATGGGGTTACGTAAACTGGTACCTGTTTTACGTAAAACACCGCCCTATAATAGTCGGATGTTTACCCTTATGCGGCAACTGGACTGGCTGTCTTTACTCAATTTTGAAGTGCTACATTATAGCCGTTTTCATGTCTTACCCTGGAAAAAGCAGGGGGGGCGGCTTTTAAATACGCATATCCCGGCGCTGGGCTGTTTACAGCTTATTGTGGCCCGTAAGCGGACCATTCCGCTTACGCTTAATCCGCTGCGACATAATAAAAGTAAAACCCCTATCCGCCAGACCGTTGGCGCCACCCGGCAATATCGCAAACCGGATGGCTAAGCTTCCGCTTGGTAGCCACTATCTTCCTGCGTGGGATTCATTGCCGCGGCGCGCGCCAGTTCATCACAACGCTCGTTTTCGGGATGGCCTGCATGGCCTTTGACCCATACCCATTTGATCTGATGCTGACCTAACGCAGCATCGAGACGTTTCCACAGATCGACATTTTTTACGGGTTTCTTTTCCGCAGTTTTCCAGCCGCGTTTCTTCCAGTTATGAATCCATTGGGTAATTCCTTGCCGCACATATTGGCTGTCGGTGCTCAATGTCACTTCGCAATGTTCTTTTAACGCTTCAAGCGCGACGATCGCCGCCATCAGTTCCATACGGTTATTGGTGGTCAGCGTGTAACCTTCACTAAACGTTTTTTCATGACCGCGATAGCGTAAGATAGCGCCATAACCACCAGGCCCTGGATTCCCCAGGCAAGAGCCATCGGTGAAAATTTCTACCTGTTTAA
Organism: Salmonella sp. SJTUF15570; assembly: GCF_043357055.1. Lineage (NCBI taxonomy): Bacteria > Pseudomonadati > Pseudomonadota > Gammaproteobacteria > Enterobacterales > Enterobacteriaceae > Salmonella > Salmonella sp. SJTUF15570. The sequence continues at coordinate 8,949 of NZ_JBEUKJ010000016.1, forward strand.
GCATCTCTGGTAGACTTCCTGTAATTGAAATCGATAACAAAACGCAAGTCTGACATAAATGACCGATATGAGCACTGCAATTACACGACAGATTGTCCTCGATACCGAAACCACCGGTATGAACCAGATAGGCGCGCACTATGAAGGTCACAAGATTATTGAGATCGGTGCGGTTGAGGTGATAAACCGTCGTCTGACCGGCAACAATTTTCATGTTTACCTGAAGCCGGATCGGCTGGTGGATCCGGAGGCGTTTGGCGTACACGGTATTGCCGATGAGTTTCTGCTGGATAAGCCGGTTTTTGCTGATGTGGTCGATGAGTTTCTTGATTATATCCGCGGCGCGGAGCTGGTCATCCATAACGCATCGTTCGATATCGGCTTTATGGATTATGAGTTTGGTCTGCTTAAACGCGATATTCCTAAAACCAATACTTTCTGCAAAGTTACCGACAGCCTGGCGTTGGCGCGGAAAATGTTCCCCGGCAAGCGTAACAGCCTTGATGCGCTGTGTTCGCGTTATGAGATAGATAATAGCAAACGTACTTTGCACGGCGCATTGCTCGATGCCCAGATCCTTGCCGAAGTGTATCTGGCGATGACGGGCGGACAAACGTCCATGACGTTTGCGATGGAAGGAGAGACGCAACGGCAGCAAGGTGAAGCGACCATTCAGCGAATCGTTCGCCAGGCCAGCCGGTTACGGGTCGTTTTTGCCTCTGAGGAAGAGCTGGCTGCGCATGAATCGCGGCTTGATCTGGTGCAGAAAAAGGGCGGAAGTTGCCTTTGGCGGGCATAATTTATTCCTTTTTAGGCTATAAAAATCATCCTTCGGGCGATTTTTGCAGCAACTGATTCAAAAGGTGAGAAAAAGCGTTGACGGGCGACACCGCAAACCGTAATATTCGCCTCGTTCCCAGCGGGAACATCACGGAGCGGTAGTTCAGTTGGTTAGAATACCTGCCTGTCACGCAGGGGGTCGCGGGTTCGAGTCCCGTCCGTTCCGCCAGATACAAATCTCAGGGTGTTTTTATACATCCTGTGAAGTAAAAAAAAACCGTATCACTGTAAAAGGGATACGGTTTTTTTTTCGTCTTCAAGAAGTTCCACCGCCTATCGTGGAATCTAATGCAAATGGGCCTACGCCTGGATGACGAACAGGATATTACCGCCACTTCTTTCACTGTCATGGCTATTTTGATCCCACTGACATTTAAGGCGCGGCCTCATGGCGGTGCTTAACCGGGATCGGGACATGTTCAGCGCAGAAGCAGACTGCGTAATGTTGATGTCACTCAGATAATTACGGAGAACCGCCAGACATGCGCATCATCACTCCAGGGCATCCCACTTCTCCAGCAACTCCACCGGGATCTCATTGATCACCTCCGAGAACCGTTTTCCCACCAGTCTTTCAGCCTGGCGTAACAGTGGGATGGTTGGGCTGCTGGGTTCACTGCTCTCAAACCAGCGACGAATACACCGCAGGCGTTCCAGCGCATCATTACGATCGCGAATTGGCCCCGGTTCAGCATTGTGTGGGAGGGATATACCGGGTGGCGCGTTGACAGGCGGCACATCCTCTGCCCGTGCCGGAACGGCATTATCCATAACCGTGCCTGCGGGGTCTGGCACTGGCGCTGGCGACGGAGGGATTTCCGGTGTGGTTGTCTGTACCACGTCAGGCAGCAGCGCTAACAACTGCCGCAGGCGTGAAAAATCTGGAGCCAGATCGCCTAATGTCTCACGCGCCCACACTTGCAGGCGTTCTGCGCTTTCCTGCGCTTCGCGAAACGCCGCCAGCGGTAATGCCCCACGGGCTTCGAGGTCGGCCAGTTGCTGGCGGACGGATTCGGGGGCCAGCGCATCAGCCGGGCGGGGAGCGGATAACGCGCGCTCGACATCCCGTACCTGCAGGCGCAGGGCGGCGCTGTTTGACAGCGTGATACCGCGAATGTCTGCCATCACGCCTTCGTGATCCAGCAGCGCCGCCAGGGCATTACTGCGCGCCAGCGCCGCATCTTCAATAGATTCTGCGGATGCGCCTTCGCCGGTAAGCAGCTGTGGATGGAGTGCATCGGACCAGATTACGCTCAGTTCTGCCAGTTGCGTGAGCATTTCCGCCAGTCCCTGTGCGCCAGCCTGCTGGATGCGACTGCGCAGCAGCAGGATCAACACCCGGATATCCTTACTGCGCGTGAGCAGACGGCGCGCATCACGCTCAATTTCCGGCCAGTTCACGGCTTCCGGCGTACTGACAAAATCACCATATTGCGCCTCCGCCTGGGGGGCGGCGCGGCTGAACAGCAGCAGGTACTCCGGATCGTACTCCGGATCGGGGCCGCAGGGTTGTTCCGCGCTTACCGGTTTAGTCAGGGACATGTCCATATCATTACTCTCAGTGGGTTAAGCCGTGTTCAGGTTCAAAAATCATGCCGGTCACCGGACGGTCATGCATGGCTTTACCTGCCCAGGCCGTCCAGCCAAGCCGCTGCGCGCCGCCGATCACCGCAGGCGGTGCGGCATGAGGCTTCAACTGCAGCTCAATTTCCCAGCAATATTCAAAACCAATGAACGTACGCACCAGTTCTGTCAGCACGGGCAGATTGTTGCCGCCGGGCAGAAAACGCAGGTAATCCTCCAGCGTGAGCGGGCCGATAATTAGCTGGAATTTGTACTGCATATCCGGTACGGCCTGGCCGATAAGCGCCCCGTTGCCCAGCACCGAAGACTGCGCGGGCGTGCCCAGACGGGTGATTTCATCGTTCGCCACCGTTATCCAGTGCAGGGCGAACTCTTTCACCGCAAAAGGTACGCTGAAATAGTGTGCCAGCGTGGCGGCCAGCCCGTCAGGATTGCGCGATTCGCGTACCAGATGGGCGGAGGCTGCCAGGCGAACATGATCTGACAGCGGGCTTTCGGCGCTTTCCCGTAGATCCTGCCCGCTGAGACTGGCGATATAAAACGCAAAACGGTCGTGTTCCGGTTTGTCCAACCCGCCACCAGCGGACTGGGCGCTGCGCCATGCCTGCCAGAACTGCGTCAGCCAGCGGTGGTGAAAAATATTGGAAAAATGAACCAGCGTCGGATCGTGACGACTCTCTGAGCGGTTTAGTGCCAGCTCGGTATAGTGCAGCGGCAACGGGCCGTTTGGCCCCCATAGTCCGAGGCTGTACAGGCTCAGGTGCAGGCGTCCATCCTGCCAGCTGACCTGGGCGATTTCCCGTGGCGCAAAGGTCATCGTCGGCGTCTGTCCCAGACGGAATTTTTCCATCCGTGGCTGCCAGATACTGCCTGCCGGAGTATCACAGAGCTGGGCATCCACGCGCCGCATCAGGTTCAGGAATCCGTAACGCCAGGGGGTTTTCTGCGCCTGGTTGAGAGCGCCGGTCATACGCTCCCCCGTTGCCCGGTTCTGACCGGCCAGGTCATGACATGCCCGCGTTGCATCGAGTGCAGCGTCATCTGCGAGAAGGTATTAATGGAAACATGGCGGGCAATATAGTGTTCCAGCACCAGACCGAACAGGTAAGGACTGATACCGGAAAATCCTTCTTCGTCCACGGTCAGTTCGCAACTGACGCCCCGGCCATAGACCAACAGGCCGGAGCCGGGCAGGCGGCGGGTCACCGGGGTGGTTTTGCAGCCAATCAGGCTGCGCACCTGGCGCGACTGCGGGCTGTCGTGAGCCGGGATAAACAGATTCAGCAGATCGCGCAGCGCTTGGCCGCCGGTGCGGTGATCCAGATCGGCCAGCGGCAGATAATTAAACGACAACTGCCGGATCAGCCGCCAGGCCATTTCGCGTTCAGCCAGCGGCGGCTGCGGCGGGCGCGGCGGTTTGATAAGACCCACGCCCGCCACCGGAATCGCCGCATCTACGGTCAGATCATCCCGGCCATTACGTGGAATAAGGCAGGGCAGATCGCGGTTAGTCACCATTGCCGTGACGGTGATATGGCGCAGATTTTCCGGGTAGGGCGCTTCATGCTGATCAACCAGCGACAGGAAGACTTCCGAGCCGGTATAGGGGGTTCGGGTGCCATAGCGGCGGGCGTTTTCTGACGAGCGGCGCGGCTCACGACGCAGTGAAAAATAACGCCCGTGGTTGCCTTCGTCATTATTACGGGTGTGATACAGCGGACGAAAAATCATCTTCCGTGTGGTTTCCGCTTCCAGGCCTTCGACTTCCTGGACAGAAAACACCTCGTAATCCAGCGGACGGGTACGATCCACCACCAGATGCTGTTCCGTCACGCTGTGAGTGACTTCAATCCGGGTGGTGGTGCGGGGAAACAGGTTGATCACCGGCGTACAGAACAGGCTGAACTGTGCGGCGTCCGTCTGATGAATCAGCCAGTCCGGCGGCAGGCGGTTAAGCAGTATGACAATTTCCGCCACATTGCCCTGCACCTTTTGTAACCCGGCAGACAATCCGGTCGGGGTGAAGAAGTAAAACCGTTCCGGACAGGCGAAAAATTCATGCAGCAGATTATGGCCGTGAAACACGTTCCAGGCGAGCGGCAGCAGCCCCTGCCCTGGCTCCAGCCCTTCGTGCGCCACCGGGTGTTGAAGATTCACATTCAGTTCGCCGTCAAAGTGACCGGGTTCACCGGCCAGTGTGGCGACGGCGCTGGTATGCAGCAGCTCAAACAGGTGTGACGCAATGCGTTCTTCGCCGCAGAGGTAAAAGGGCAGCCGTGCCGGACCGGCCAGCTCGCTGAAAGTCAGTTCCCCGAAGGTTCGCAGGGTGATGCGCAATGCCCCGGCGACATGAATATTAGGCGGCAGATAGCGGTGCAGGGCGGGCATATCCGGCGGCGCGGCGGTCAGGCGTACCTCCTCGATGGACAGCGGCCACAGCGTGACGTCCTGGCTGCTGCGAAACTGGCAGGCGGTATTTTCGCCTTCCGGGATAGGGGAAACGAACGCGGTATCGCGCGGCACGGTGACCCCTTTCGCCAGGTCGCCTTCCTGCGTATCGGGATACAGCTTTACCACTGCCATCGATGGCGTGGGGGTGACGTAATTGGGGCTGACGACTTCCAGTAACCGCTGTGTGAAGCGGGGAAACTCGGCGTCAATTTTTAGCTGAGTGCGGGCGCTCAGAAAGCTGAACGCCTCGATCATGCGTTCCACATACGGGTCGGCAATATCGGTTCCCTGCATCCCCAGTCGGGCGGCAATTTTGGGATGGAGGGTGGCGAACTCAGCACCAGTCTCCCGCAGGTAGCTCAGTTCGCGGTTGTAATACTCCAGTAGCCGTGGATCCATGAATAATGCCCTGTATTAAAAGAACGTAATGCGGCTCAGCTCCATATCCAGCGCGCTGCGTACCAGAAACTCCGTGGGATACGGCTGCGTCAGAATTTGTCCGCGAATTTCAAACTGTAGCGTGTTATAGCTACCCTGCCGGGTTTTATCGAGCAATGGCGTGACCCTGAGTGTGGCGGCGTTCAGCCGGGGTTCGAAACGGATAATGGCGCGCCGGATCGCCTCGCTGATATCGTCCCACTTATGCTCATACATAAAGCTGCCCGCCAGCGGCGGCAGGCCATAGTTGAGCACTGACGCCGCCGCCTGCGGATAGCGCCGGGCGTCGATGTCACCCTCGTGGCTAATGGTATTGAGCAAAAAGGAGAGATCCCGACGAATGATCTCCTTCAGTTGTACCGGCGTGACGCTGATATCCCGGTCAATTTTCTGATACGGAGCATTGTCACACAGCCGATCAAATAGGGTGGGCAGCAGGTGGTTAGCGGGTGTAAAACGAGACGTGCTCATGCGCCATCGTTTTCCTGAGCATGAAAGGTACAATGGGTCATGTCCAGCAGGCTGATATCGCCGTGGCTGGTCAGCCACACTTTCTGCCCCAGCGCCCGCACGGTGGTTTCGCCGGGGCCGTCCTGCCAGGCGGTTTCCCGGCACAGACGCAGGGCGTCAGATGCACTTTCCGAACCGCTGTAGCGGGTAAAGAGCCAGGCGCCGTGCGTATCGCCATTCATCAGGGTGATATTAATGGGTTTCCACAGCAGATCGGTCAGGCGCGTCGGTTGCGGCGATTCCAGCGAGCGTATTTGCGAAAACGGCAGCCAGATATACACGCCGCCGGTGACTAGCTCAAGTACCGGGCCAAGGCGGGAATCGCTGTCGCTCGCCCAGTCAAATGCGCCGCCGTTCCACTGCCCGCCCGTGTCTGTTATGGCTTCCAGTGCGGTATTACGGTGTTTATCAACCTCACCGGTATCGTCATGACAGGCGAGTGCCGCCAGCAGTGACTCCACCCAAACGGGCTGCGGCAGAAGAAAACCGGGTCGTTGTTCACCCTGAAAAACGGTGTGGCGGAACATTTCGCAGCGAACCAGCTCCCGGTACAGCCGGGCCTCCTGGGTATAATTGGCCTCCATCCTGGCGCATAGCTGAAGCTGGTGTAGCGCCCGCGACCAGTCTCCGGCCACACACAGCAACTGAAACAGGCTGTGGCGGCAGAGCGCTTTCGCCGGATTTTCCCGAACCTGCTGCTCCGCCATCTGAATCCCCTCCGCAATAGAGTATTCCTGTATCAGCGCGGACAGGGTAGCAGGAAGCGTGTCAGTTTTTTTCATGGGCGGTATTTCCATTTTTCTGTGTCGGAGTGATTCGGTAGTGGCTGTCGATGCCAATAATACGATGCTCGCGGCGGGTCAGATCGGGCAGTATCTCGCTATGTGCGGTTTTCCCCGCCTGTTCCGGCGAGAGCAGTTGCAGGATATCGGGCATTGATTCCATCGCCAGCCAGTGCATTTCACCCTCACCGGTCGTGTCCAGCATATCCAGAATGGCATCAATACCGGGCGCGCCTGCCACCATATCCTGTAACGTGTCGGTGTCGCCCTTTTTATCGTATAACGACGTCAAATCCTGGGTGACAGCGTCTTCATTTCGGGGAAACGGTTTAGGACGGAGGGGCTTTTCCTGCCCGGAGGGCCGCAATGCCTGCTGATATTCCTGGTAAAGCTGGTGTAGCGTGCTATCCGCTTCATGGCCGGTGTAAGAGGATGCGGTTTCCCGGACGGGAATAATATCGAACGGGTTCTGCGGATTGAGCTGTTGTTGTTTAAACCAGTCCAGATCCAGGTACTCAGCAACGGATTCAGATGACTGAACCAACTGAGGAAACGAAACATCGGGACGGGACTCATCATTGGTGCGGGCAAGGCACCAGGATGACAGACCCCATTCAATCGTATCTCCATCATTCAGCCGCATACGGTGATGAGGTTCCATCACCTGCTCATTGACGGCACAGCACAGTTCATCGGAGTGATTAACAATCCACCACGCCTCTTCGTGGCGAACAAGACTGAGCGCGATATCGTCTTTCCCATGTTGCTCAAAAAGCGGAATGTAGGGGGCGGCGGCAGTAAATACGATGTATGTCCCTGCGGGATACTGTGCGTTATCCGTTATACCCTGCGACTGTATTTTCCGTAATTCCCACATGTCTTGTTTCATTATGTCCCTTAAATGTATTTATTTTTCTGGAGGAAACGTTTAGGGAGTTTTAATTCATAAGTAATTTTAACTAAATTCATAGGGGGCATTATTGATGACACCCTTTTTATTATTTTCGTCGTGAATGCATTGTTGTATGCATAGATGTCTTTTTTGAAATATTATTTCTTTTAATTCTGCAATTTCGATTTTTATCTTGCTGTTCATTGATTATTTAATATTAACGGCTTAGTTGCTAATTAGTCCCTGATCTGTATCATTGTTTTGTTTCGATATTTTTTCGAGGCTATCAATAAAGAATTGTTTATATATTTATATGCATTGATGCATTATTTTTATGAATTTTTATGTCACAAGGCATAACACATGGAAACTCCTGTTTCACGCAGTGCGTTGTATGGAAAACTGGCCGGCCCACTATTCCGGTCGCTGGAATCGGCAACGGCATTTTGCAAACTACGCTCTAATCCCTGGGTTGAGCTGACTCACTGGCTGCACCAGTTAACACAGCAGCCCGATAACGATATTCTCCACCTTCTTCGGCATTACCAGATCCCTCTTTCTGATGTGGAGAAAGCGTTACTCCGGCAACTGGATATGCTGCCCGCCGGGGCCAGCGCCATTAGTGATTTTTCTCACCATATCGATCTCAGCGTTGAAAAGGCCTGGATGCTGGCGAGCGTCCGTTACGGCGATAACAAAATTCGCAGCGGCTGGTTGCTGCTGGCCTTGTTGACCACGCCAGAACTGCGTCGAGTACTGAGCAGTATCTGCGCGCCGCTGGCCACGCTTCCGGTTGATGAACTGACGGAAATACTGCCCTCGTTGATCGAAACATCGCCGGAAGCGCAGGAGCGCCCTTACGACGGCTCCGGCCTGGCATCAGCCATTCCCGGTGAAAGCAGTCAGGCGATTCCCAACGGCGGGCAGGACGGTAAATCCGCGCTGGCAAAATACTGTCAGGACATGACGGCACAGGCGCGCGACGGCAAAATCGACCCGGTGACGGGGCGTGAGCATGAAATCCGCACCATGACGGATATTCTGCTGCGCCGTCGCCAGAATAATCCACTACTGACTGGTGAGGCGGGCGTCGGAAAGACGGCGGTCGTCGAAGGTTTTGCCCTCGCGATTGCGCAGGGAGAAGTACCGCCCGCGCTGCGGGAAGTACGGCTGCTGGCGCTGGACGTTGGCGCTCTGTTGGCCGGAGCCAGCATGAAAGGCGAGTTTGAATCGCGTCTGAAAGGGTTACTGGAAGAGGCCGGGCGCTCGCCGCAGCCGGTTATTCTGTTTGTCGATGAAGTTCACACTCTGGTGGGCGCGGGCGGCGCATCCGGCACGGGCGATGCCGCTAACCTGCTGAAACCGGCGCTGGCGCGCGGCACCCTGCGGACTATCGGCGCCACCACCTGGAGCGAATACAAGCGGCATATTGAGAAAGATCCGGCGCTGACCCGGCGTTTTCAGGTGTTGCAGATTGCCGAACCGGAAGAGATCCCCGCAATGGAAATGGTGCGTGGTCTGGTGGATACGCTGGAAAAACACCATAACGTACTGATTCTGGATGAGGCGGTACGTGCGGCGGTACAGCTTTCTCACCGCTACATTCCCGCCCGGCAGTTGCCGGATAAGGCTATCAGCCTGCTGGATACCGCCGCGGCCCGCGTGGCGCTGACGCTGCACACGCCGCCTGCCAGCGTACAGTTCCTGCGCCAGCAGCTAAAAGCGGCGGAAATGGAACGGTCGCTGTTGCAGAAGCAGGAAAAAATGGGGATTCAGTCAGATGAGCGGCGCGATGCGCTGACGGCGCGAATTTTCTCGCTCAACAATGAACTGACTGCATCCAGCTCCCGCTGGCAGCGGGAGCTGGAACTGGTACATACGTTGCAGGAACTGCGTGTCGCAGAGTCTGATGCTGATGACAAAACCACGCTGCAACAGGCCGAAACGGCGCTAAGGGAGTGGCAGGGCGACGCGCCGGTGGTGTTCCCGGAAGTCAGCGCGGCGGTTGTCGCGGCGATTGTCGCCGACTGGACCGGTATTCCTGCCGGGCGCATGGTGAAAGATGAGGCCAGTCAGGTGCTGGAACTGCCTGCCCGACTGGCGCAACGCGTTACCGGGCAAGACGGCGCGCTGGCGCAGATTGGTGAACGTATTCAGACCGCCAGGGCGGGACTGGGCGATCCACGCAAACCGGTGGGCGTGTTTATGCTGGCCGGGCCGTCCGGTGTCGGTAAAACCGAAACCGCGCTGGCGCTGGCGGAGGCTATCTACGGCGGTGAGCAGAACCTGATTACCATCAATATGAGCGAGTTCCAGGAGGCTCACACCGTTTCCACGCTGAAAGGCGCGCCCCCCGGCTATGTGGGCTATGGCGAGGGGGGTGTGCTGACGGAAGCGGTGCGTCGCCACCCCTGGAGCGTAGTGCTGCTCGACGAGATCGAAAAAGCGCACCATGACGTCCATGAACTCTTCTATCAGGTGTTTGACAAGGGCGGGATGGAGGACGGCGAGGGTACACATGTCGATTTCAAAAACACCACGCTATTACTCACCACCAACGTGGGTTCCGACCTCATCAGCCAGATGTGTGAAGATCCGGCTTTAATGCCCGATGCTACGGGGCTTAAAGAGGCGCTAATGCCGGAATTGCGCAAGCATTTCCCGGCGGCATTTCTGGGCCGCGTGACGGTGATCCCTTACCTGCCGCTGGATGAAACGTCGCGTGGCGTGATTGCCCGTCTGCACCTTGACCGGCTGGTGGCGCGGATGGGTGAACAGCACGGCGTGACGCTGACGTATAGCGAGGAACTGGTCGCACATATTGTGGCGCGCTGTCCAATGCATGAAACGGGCGCGCGGTTGCTGATTGGCTACATCGAACAGCACATCCTGCCGCAACTGTCGCGCTACTGGTTGCAGGCCATGACGGAAAAAGCCGCTATCAGGCAAATTGATATCGGCGTTAATGGTGATGAGCAGATTGTTTTTGAGATCGTTTGCTGAAACCGGCCGTTCGAAGTGTCCGTAGTGCGATTTTAAAAACTGTACCGGTATACCGCTCCCCTTGCGGCAACCAGTTGACTAAAAAGGAAATGAAGGATTATGGCTATCAACAATAGCGCGCAGAAATTCATCGCGCGCAACCGCGCGCCGCGCGTGCAGATTGAATATGACGTAGAGATTTACGGTTCCGAGAAAAAAATCGAGCTGCCGTTCGTGATGGCGGTGCTGGCCGATCTGGCCGGGAAACCGCGTGAAGAACTGCCGCCGGTGACGGATCGCAAATTCCTCGATATTGATATTGATAACTTCAATGAGCGCATGAAAGCCATTGCGCCGCGCGTGGCGTTCGCTGTGCCGAATACGCTGACGGGTGAAGGTCAGTTGATGGTCGATATCACGCTGGAAAATATGGACGACTTTTCGCCGGCACAGATTGCCCGCAAGGTGGACGCCCTGAACCAGTTACTGGAAGCCCGCACCCAACTGGCGAACCTCCAGACCTACATGGATGGCAAGGCCGGGGCGGAAAATCTGGTCAATAAACTGTTGCAGGACCCGACCCTGCTGAAAACGCTGGCGAATGCGCCGAAACCGGCCGCTACCCAGCAAGGTGTGTCAGCGGATAATGAATCAGCGGAATAATGTCGAATTTTTAAGGAATTTTCATGGCAAACAGTAATATGCAGGCAACCGACGCAGTTGCTCAGGATACCGTCTCCGCATCCGGTGAATTTGATGCGTTGCTGAATCAGGCCTTCCGACCCAAGACTACCCAGGCGGCAAAAGCCGTGGAAGCCGCGGTGCAGACGCTGGCGCAACAGGCGCTGGCGAACACGATCACCGTCAGCGATGACGCCTATAAAAGCATCAGCGCTATTATTGCGCAGATCGACTTTAAACTGACCGAACAGATCAAACTGATCCTGCAACATCCCGACTGGCAGAAGCTGGAATCCTCGTGGCGCGGTATGGAGCATCTGGTTTACAACACCGAGACCGACGAAAAGCTGAAAATTCGCTTCATGAATCTGTCAAAAGATGAATTGCGGCGCAACATGAAGCGTTACAAGGGCATCGCCTGGGATCAAAGCCCGATGTTCAAGAAACTGTATGAAGCCGAATACGGCCAGTTAGGCGGCGAACCTTATGGCTGTATCATTGCGGATTACTACTTCGACCATACACCGCCCGATGTGGATCTGCTTGGCTCTATCGCCAAAGTCGCCGCGTCGGCCCATGCGCCGTTTATTGCCGGGGCTTCCCCCTCGGTACTGCAAATGGACTCTTGGCAGGAGCTGGCGAATCCCCGCGACCTGACCAAAATCGTCACCCAGAACCTGGAATATGCGCCGTGGAACTCGCTGCGGGCCAGCGAAGACTCCCGTTATATTGGCCTGACGATGCCGCGTTTTCTTGCCCGCCTGCCGTATGGCGCAAAAACCAACCCGGTGGACGAGTTTGATTTTGAAGAAGATGCGGATGGTTCTGACCATACCAAATACGTCTGGAGCAACGCGGCCTACGCGATGGGCGTAAACATCAACCGTTCCTTCAAACACTACGGCTGGTGTACGTTGATTCGCGGTGTGGAATCAGGCGGTGCGGTGGAAAATCTTCCCTGCCATACCTTCCCGACTGACGATGGCGGCGTGGACATGAAATGCCCGACCGAAATCGCCATCTCTGACCGCCGCGAGGCTGAACTGGCGAAAAACGGTTTTATCCCGTTGATCCACCGTAAAAACTCAGACTATGCCGCCTTTATCGGCGCACAGTCGCTGCAAAAACCACAGGAATACTACGATCCGGACGCGACGGCCAACGCTAACCTGTCTGCCCGTCTACCGTACCTGTTCGCCTGCTCGCGCTTCGCTCACTTCCTCAAATGTATCGTCCGCGACAAAATCGGTTCCTTTAAAGAGCGTGAGGATATGCAGCGCTGGCTAAATGAATGGATTATGAATTATGTCGACGCCGATCCGGTGAACTCCTCGCAAGAAACTAAAGCCCGTCGTCCGCTGGCTGCCGCTGAAGTAGTGGTGGAAGAGGTCGAAGGCAATCCAGGTTATTACGACGCGAAATTCTTCCTGCGTCCGCATTTCCAGCTTGAAGGGCTGACGGGATCGCTGCGCCTGGTGACAAAACTGCCGTCAGTGAAGCAGGGCAATGCCTGATATATATTTTGTGAATGTTTAAGCGAGTGAAGTCAGAGAAGATAGAGAATATAAAGAGGGATATGAAGAAAAGAATTTCGTCTCGCCCACGGTCTCGTAAAGGTGGGGTACGTAATGATGACACATATCCGAATGCCAGTAACAATGCCGAAGCTTTTTATATTATTGAGTAGGAAATACATATTATGACCATAAGCTCAACTTTTCATCTGTTACCTATTGTTCTGCTCTTTTCACAATATGCTGTGGCCTGGGAAGTCAGTTGCCCGGCTGTTATTGATACTCAGTCTTCTGCTGTGAGCCTGAAGTCTGATGTCCCAGCGGCGTGGCAGCTTTCTCCCCGATATATGTCGCGTTTATGGTTAAGTAGTATTGGGGTAACGCAGGGTAAACCTGAAAACCTGATGGATCTCAAACCAGAGACTAAAAAAGTAAACGGTGAAAATTGGTCTGTATGGGAAACAGAACGTGGTAGCGATAAAGAAACCGATCGCTATTGGGTTTCGTGTATTTATGGTCATGAACAGATATGGTTGACGCAACCAATACCTGCTTCTTCTACTCGCTGTAAGACTCGTAATTTTGAGGGATCGCCAGAAGACCAGTCTGTATCTTTTATCTGTAATTAGCGATTTGAGACGTGAAAATTTCAGTACAGGTTATGGTTTTTATTATCGGAAGTTATGAAGCATTATTTATATGCATTAAATAATGCAAATTCATAAAATAACTAAATACATTATCGGTACCGGAAAAATATACAGTCCTCTGTTCTCCTGAAGTTATTGGAGAAGGATTCTGTACGGCAATGATTTATCTATAAACAAAAAGATATAGATAAAATCAGGTTTATTTTAAGTAAAACTTAATAAGGATATAAAAATGGCTTATGACATTTTTTTGAAAATTGACGGCATTGATGGCGAGTCAATGGATGACAAACACAAAAATGAAATTGAAGTACTGAGCTGGCGCTGGAATATTCATCAGGAATCCACCATGCACGCCGGTAGCGGCCTCGGCTCCGGTAAGGTCTCCGTCACCAACCTGGATTTTGATCACTATATCGACCGCGCCAGCCCGAACCTGTTCAAATACTGCGCCTCCGGCAAGCACATTCCGCAGGCCATTCTGGTTATGCGTAAGGCTGGCGGCAATCCGCTGGAGTACCTCAAGTATACCTTCACCGACCTGATTGTCGCCGTGGTTTCCCCGAGCGGCAGCCACGATGGTGAAATCGCCTCCCGTGAAACGGTAGAGCTTTCTTTCAGCACTGTGAAACAGGAATACGTGGTGCAGAACCAGCAGGGCGGCAGCGGCGGCACTATCACCGCAGGTTACGATTTCAAGGCGAACAAAGAAATTTAACGGCTGTTTTTCCGGCCAGATTTATATCTGGCCGGATTTATTGTTTTGATTTTAAAGGAATTTACAGTGAATGAATGGCGTAACCCCACTCGGTGGTTATGTGCGGTAGCTATGCCTTTTGTACTGCTCCTGCTTTCCGGATGCGGCAGTAGCGATTCGCTACCTGACCCCTAATCGCAGCGGCCTGGCTTGAGCGTGAAAGCATTTTACAAGGTGAATTCTGACAATCAGAAGAAAGCGGCGTCCATGAAGATACGTGTTGAGAATTAATGATCTACACAGAATTTTTAGAGGGTAAGCAAAATGAACAGACCTTCATTCAATGAAGCGTGGTTAGCTTTTAGGAAGGTGAATCATTCCGTCGCTGATGTGGGTAGCATTATTGGTGGAAACGTTGGGAAAAATATAACTGGTGGTTATTTTCAAAATGCCTGCCCTATTCGAATGAGCTATGTTTTGAATGCGACAGGATTCCCAATAGCCCGTAACTCTCCGTATGCAAAGGTTAGTGGTGCCGATAATAAATTCTATATTTATCGCGTGAATGATATGATTGATTATCTTACTCATACTATGGGCAAGCCTGATCTTATTGTTAATAATCCGAAACAGAGTGACTTTATAGGGAAGAAAGGAATTATCGTAGTAAAAGGGCATGGCTGGAGCAATGCCAGAGGACACGTTACATTATGGAATGGCAGTATCTGTTCAGATCAGTGCCACTTATTAAATGACCCAGATAATGGACCATTTGTTCCTGAAGTTGGGACTCTGTGGATACTGCCGTGAAATGGTTAATATTAGTTACTTTCAGCATAAGTGGAATGCTGGTATGGCAGCCATCCTTTGCACAAGAAGCATTGACCACACAATATTCACAGTCGGAACTCTTAAAAAACTGGGCGCTGAGTCATTGTCTGGCATTAGTATACAAAGATGATGTCGTTAAAAACGATGCCAGAGCTACGGCCAGTGCTTACCTTGAATATGGTAAACAATCTGTGGAGATTTACCATGAAATTGATGAGATTGCGAAAAAATATTCAGGGTTGAAATATAACGGCTCGATATCATCAGATTTTAATACCATGAAGTGCATAGATTTTAT
This sequence comes from Salmonella sp. SJTUF15570, assembly GCF_043357055.1. Taxonomy (NCBI): domain Bacteria; kingdom Pseudomonadati; phylum Pseudomonadota; class Gammaproteobacteria; order Enterobacterales; family Enterobacteriaceae; genus Salmonella; species Salmonella sp. SJTUF15570. The sequence continues at coordinate 24,099 of NZ_JBEUKJ010000016.1, forward strand.
CCACGACAGGGAATTAAATGAATTAATTAAAAGGCGTGTCGAGAAGTAAAATTCAAAGATATTAAAAGCATACGTTCTCTTGCTCTGATGAATTTATGGGTAAGAAAGAGCTGTACAGGAATAGTTAATCTGTTCACCTAATAAAGCAGATAAATCAGGGCTTAATTTAGGTAGTTAAAAGGATAGTAGATATGTCTTATGACATTTTTCTGAAAATTGACGGCATTGACGGCGAGTCAATGGATGACAAACACAAAAATGAAATTGAAGTACTGAGCTGGCGCTGGAATATTCATCAGGAATCCACCATGCACGCCGGTAGCGGTCTCGGTTCCGGTAAGGTCTCCGTCACTAATCTTTCATTTGAACATTACATCGATCGCGCCAGCCCGAACCTGTTCAAATACTGCTCTTCCGGTAAGCACATTCCGCAGGCCATTCTGGTTATGCGTAAGGCTGGCGGCAATCCGCTGGAGTACCTCAAGTACACTTTCACAGATCTGATTATTGCAATGGTATCGCCCAGCGGAAGCCAGGGAGGGGAAATTGCGTCTCGCGAATCAATTGAACTCTCCTTCAGCACTGTGAAACAGGAATACGTGGTGCAGAACCAGCAGGGCGGCAGCGGCGGCACCATCACCGCAGGCTACGACTTCAAGGCCAACAAAGAAATTTAACGGTTGTTTTTCCGGCCAGATTTATATCTGGCTGGATTTATTGTTTTGATTTTAAAGGAATTTACAGTGAATAAATGGCGTAACCCCACTCGGTGGTTATGTGCGGTAGCTATGCCTTTTGCACTGCTCCTGCTTTCCGGATGCGGCAGTAGCGATGCGTTACCTGACCTCGAATCACAGCGACTCGACCTGAGCGTGAAAGCCTCCGATAAGGTGAATCCTGACAATCAGAAGAAGGCCGCGCCCATTGAGATACGTGTTTATGAACTAAAAAATGACGCCGCTTTCACGACAGCTGATTACTGGTCGCTCCATGACAACGACAAATCCGTCCTTACCGACGATTTAGTGCGTCGCGACAGCTTTATTTTGCGTCCCGGCGAAGAGAAAAAACTGCGTCGCCCGCTGAATGCGCAGACCACGGCAATCGGCGTACTGGCCGGATACCGTAACCTGGCCAAATCGGTCTGGCGGGTAACCTACAAAATTCCGGAAGCCCCGGAAAAAGCCTGGTACAGCAGCTTCATATCGGGGAAAGGAAAAGTGCAGTTGGAGGCGGAACTGGAACAAAGCGCCATTGTAATTACGGAACGGGATAAATGAATTATGAGCTGGAATGACCGCGTAGTCTGGAGTGAAGGACAATTTTTACTGCCGCAGATGTTTCAGCAGCAAGAGCGTTATCTGGAACACGTCATGCATTACCGCAGCCTGCCGCTGACCCCCTTTTTCTGGGGATTCAGCCACTACAATATTGATGGCGAAGCGCTGAACATCGGTAAACTGATACTGAAAGAGGCATCAGGGATTTTTCCTGACGGCACGCCGTTTAACGCACCGGACCACACCCCGCTGCCGCCGCCGCTGACCATCCTGCCGGAGCACCTGAACCAGCAGATTTGTCTGGCGGTACCGGTACGCGCGCCGAACAGCGAAGAAACCACGTTTGACAATAACCCGGAATCACTGGCGCGTTTCTCGGTACATGAACACGACATCCGCGACGCCAACTCGCTGGGACGTGGCGCGCAGTTATTACAGCTCAGTCACCTGCGCCTGCGGCTGCTGCCGGAAAAAGCGGTGACGGGCGCCTGGATTGGCCTGCCGCTGACCCGCATCACCGGGCTAAACCCTGACGGGCGGATAGATATCGACCACGACCTGATCCCGCCCATCATTAATTATCAGGCCAGTTCACTGATGTGTACCTGGCTGTCGTGGATCAACGATCTCATCCGAATGCGGGCCGATTCGCTGGCGGAACGGCTGACAGGCAGCGACAACCACGGCCATGAAGCAGCGGAGGTCTCCGATTACCTGCTGTTGCAAATTCTCAATCGCTTTGAGCCGCTGTTGACCCACCTGGCGAAAACGCCGCTGGCCCCGGAAGTGTTGTATCGCTACCTGTCCGAACTGGCCGGGGAACTCTCCACCTATGTGCGTCCACAAACGCGACGGCCCGCTGAATACAAAGAGTACAAACACCTGACGCCCTATGCCGGGTTGAAATCGCTGGTTGATGAGGTGCAGTTCCTGCTGAATGCGGTACTGATCCGGGGCGCGCAGCGCATCGAACTGAAAGAGGGGACTTACGGCATCCTGAATGCGGTGGTGGCTCCTTCCGATCTTGCCGATTTCAGCACGCTGGTACTGGCGATAAAGGCTTCAATGCCGACCGATGTGCTACTGCAACATTTTGCCGCCCAGACCAAAATCGGGCCATCCGATCGCCTGCCGGAACTGATCCGCTCGCATCTGCCGGGGCTGGCTTTGCAGGTTCTGCCTGTACCACCGCGCCAAATCCCGTTTCAGGCCGGATACATCTATTACGACATCCGCCGCGAGGGAGCATTGTGGGAACACATTGCCCGTTACGGCGGGATGGCCATGCATACCGCCGGGGAATTTCCGGGGCTGGAGACAGAACTGTGGGGAGTGCGCGATAAATGACAGACAGTACCCTGACGCCGCCAGCGGCGGACATGATGTCCTTTTTGTCCACCACGCCGGAGCATAAGGACAGTGAATATGAAACGCCGGTACACACCAGCCAGCGCACGGAACTCAATGTCATCGTTGAAGACGGTCCGGACAGCAAACTTCGGCTGGCTGAAATCAGCTCGGCGGCTAATCCGTTGCTCGCCGCTGCCCGGCCTTTATTGTGCGCTCTCGCAGCCATGCCCGCTAAACTGGATGCGGCCCTGGTAGAGCCTTACCGTAATCTGTTGGTACGCGAGATGCATCTGTACCAGACATTATGCGATCAGGCGAACCTGCGGCGCGAGCACGTACTGGCGGTACGTTACTGCCTGTGTACGGCGCTTGATGAAGCCGCCAATAACACAACCTGGGGACGGCGCGGCATCTGGGCCGGAAAAAGCCTGCTGGTAACATTTCATGGTGAAAGCGAAGGCGGGATAAAACTTTTCCAGATCATCGGGCGTCTGGCGGCCAGCTTCCAGGAGCATGGCAACGTACTGGAGGTTATCTACCACCTGCTGGGGCTGGGATTTGAAGGCCGCTACAGCGTGCAGCCAGACGGGCGTAAGCAACTGGACAATATTCGTCAGCAACTGCTGACACAGCTTTCACAGCGTCGCGATCCGGTCATGCCCGCGCTCTCGCCTGACTTTCAGGGGGCGATAAGCGGACGACTGCGGCGGATGCGCCGGGTGCCGGTCTGGCTGAGCGCCGGGATAGCCCTGTTGGCGATGCTGACGCTGTTTGGCCTTTACAGCCACCGGATGGATGTGCAGACCGTCACCGTACAACAGCATATTGATGCGATTGGTATAAAACTGCCGCCGCCGCCCGTGCCGGTTCATAAGCTGCGGCTGAAAATCCTGCTGGCAAACGAAATCGCCCGTGGCCTGCTGACCGTGGACGAAGATGACCAGCACAGTAGGGTGGTCTTCCGTGGCGACGCCATGTTTGTACCGGGACAAAAAACGGTGAGTGACGCAATCCGGCCAGTGATTAACAAAGCGGCGCGGGAAATCGCCCGCGTGGGCGGCGCAGTCACTGTAACGGGTCACACTGACAGCCAGCCCATTCATTCGGCTGAATTCCCATCCAACCTGGTGCTGTCGGAAAAACGGGCGGCGGAAGTTGCGGCGTTGCTGACCTCCGGCGGCGTACCTGCCGGACGGGTACATATCGTCGGCAAGGGCGATACGGTGCCGGTGGCGGATAACGGCAGTAAAGCCGGGCGGGCGAAAAACCGTCGGGTGGAAATTCTGGTAGTGGAGTGAATGAATGATGAAAAAATCAACCTATGATGTGTCTCATCATTCGGCAGTATGTGGCGTGACGGGGGATTATTATCGGATCTCAGCGACATATCACATAAAACGATCTATCCGTGTTTTTTTGATCATTTTATGTTGTTTATTACCCGGTGGCGTTTTTGCCGGGTCCCTGATTAACGCTGGATTCATTTCCCCCGATAATGTCAACCTCAGTATACGGGATTTTCTGGGATTTTATGCCAGTGATAACTTACAGGAAAAAGATAATACACTGATGTATGTGTTGGGGGTAGCGGATGCCACAGAAGGTAAGACGTGGTGTGGATATGGTCAGGTTGACAGTATAACAATAAACCATACTGTGCTGGCCTGGCTTGATCGGTACTCTGTGAAAAAGCCTGATGCAAGAGCTTCGGTGCTGATAGAGGAAGCATTAGTTAAAAATTTCCCCTGTCAGGGGACTGAACCCTCCGTAAAAATTGCTTCCCGGTCATCTCCTGTGTTATCCCTGACGCCGGATGCGCTTAATCTTTCAGGTAATGACTTTTTTAAATTTTGGGTATCTGGTAATCAACTGGATAAACTCAGGGCGGGTATCTATCTGCTTGGCGTGGAGGATGCAACGGAGAAAAAACTATGGTGTGGATACGATTTATTTAAGACGCTAACATTAAATGAAATTGTCTATGTTTTTCTTAAAAATAAAACACATAAAGAACTTAATTCTCGCGCGGCTGAGCTTATTATGGATAAATTAATTAAATATTCATGTGATACAGGGGTTAAAAAATGAAACCTTTATTCTCAGTGCTAAAGTCTAATCATAATTCATCATCTTTTGAAAGTCCTGATTTTGTTGATTCGAAAGATTTCTATGCAGGCATTGGTTATGACCAGGGGAAACTTGGTGCTCAGTTTGAAAATACCTGTGCGGCCCGTATGAGCGTGGCATTAATTAAATCAGGTGTGAAGTTTAAAGGCCGTCTTCTCCCGATAAAAGAGGGCAAGTGGAAGGGCCGGAGCATTGAAACAGGCGCTAAAAATCTGGCAGATATACTTTCGCAGGCAACTGTTTTCGGTAAACCTGCGGTCTGGCGTGATCCGACTAAATTTCAGACAGAACTGGGTAATAAAAAAGGTGTGGTCTTCTTCTGGAAAATTGATGGATATAATGGTGGGAGTGGTAGTCATATCGATCTGATTGAGCCGACCAGTGCCGGGGCAGTATGTCATTCACACTGTTATTTTACCTGTAAGCAAATTTGGTTCTGGGAATTACGCTAAAATTCTGAAATTCCGTTCGTGTGATTTGAGTGAAATGGAATGTAATAATGCCGGAATTCTGAAGGGTTGAGAGACGAAAACACACGTTCAGGGTCCGTGAAGTATTTTTGACTTCCGGATTTATTATTTTTCAAGAGCTTTCTATATTTTTTTTAAATTAATTACGGTAACGGGAGATTGTTTTCTGGTCTCAGCGCTTTGCTGTTACTGATTATTGGGTGGCGAGTCGAAATATAATGCAAAAATTTCTCAGTCTGCTTTTTTCCCGGCGCGCGCTGGCGATTGTGGGCGTTCTGGTTCTGGCGCTGCTGGTCTGGTTTGTCGGGCCGCTGGTGTCATTTGATACCCTGCGCCCGCTGGCCTCCGTGGGTAGCCGGGTAGTGACCATTGCCCTGTTGCTGATGCTGCTGGTACTGTGGCTGGTCAACTGGTCGATGAGTATCATCGGCATCAGTGTCCTGTGCCTGGCGATTGGCTTCGTCACACCGCTGCTGGCCCTGGGCGATGTCCATCCGTTTGCGCCGCTGTGGGTCCGCCTGACATTAATTGGTTTCATCCTGTTGGTGTATGCGCTGTACGGCCTGTACCGGCTGTGGCGTGCGCTGCGTATGGATGAACAACTGCTGCGTCGCTTCCTGCATCCGCGCGGGGAAGAGGTACCGGTGGCAGGCGAGATCAAAGCCGACCTGCGCACCGTCAACCATATTGTCACGCAGGCCATCCGGCAGCTGCGGCAGTTGCGGGTGGATATGCCTGGCTGGCGTAAAATCTTCGAGGGAAAACGCTTTCTGTATGAGCTGCCGTGGTTCATGGTGGTCGGCAGTCCCGGCGACGGCAAAACCACGGCCCTGCTGAACACCGGATTGCAGTTCCCGCTGGCGGAGCAAATGGAGCAGACCTCGCGTATCCTGACAGTACCGGGTGGCGGCACGCTACACTGCGACTGGTGGTTTACCAACGAAGCGGTGTTGATTGATACCGCCGGACGCTACGCCCGCCACGATGACGGCGGCGAAGCGAGCGCCGCGCAGCGTAACGCCGGAGAGTGGCAGGGCTTTCTCGGTCTGCTGCGTAAACATCGCCCCGGCGCGCCGCTTAACGGCGTGATCCTGACGCTAAACGTGGCGGATTTAACCGCACAGTCACCGGCGGAACGCCTGGCGGCCTGCGCCGCTCTGCGGGCGCGACTGGCAGAACTGCGCGAGACCCTGGGGATTCGCTTTCCGGTCTATCTGGTGGTCACCAAAATGGATTTGTTGCCGGGGTTCAGCGAGTATTTTCGTACGCTGACCAGCCATCTTCGCGCACAAATCTGGGGCTTCACGTTGCCGTACAGCCGCAGGCGAAAAGCGGGCGACCCGCAGGCGCTGCACGCCGCCTGCGCGCAGGAGCTGGCGCGCCTGACGCTGCGGTTGGATCAGGGACTGGATACCCGGTTACAGGAAGAGTACGACCTTAAAAGCCGCCAGCGGCTGTATACCTTCCCGCGTGAGTTCGCCGCCCTCGGCGAGCCGTTGCTGGAGGCTATTGAACAGATCTTCCTCGATTCAAAATTCGATGCCACGCAACTGAATAACACGCTGCGCGGGGTCTTTTTCACCAGTGCCGCGCAGGCGCAGGCCGACGCCGTGGCCGACCAGTTGAGTATCTGGCAGCGCTTTGTCCGGGCGATAAAAACCGCCCGTGGCGAATCATCCGCCTCTCTCCCGCACGCTCTGCCGGACGGCAACCGTAGCTACTTCCTGCATGACCTGCTGACACAGTTTATTTTCCGTGAAGCGCACCTGGTGGAGCCAAACCTCCAGTGGGCCTGGCGTTACCGCCTGCTGCGCCTCGGCGGGCACCTGCTGGTACTGGTGCTGGCATTCCTGTTGTGGCAGGGGATGCAGACCAGCCAGCAGACCAACGGCGACTATCTGAATGAAATCAGCGCCCGCGCGACCCGGCTGGACGGTGATGTGAAAGCCTACACCGGTAAACCGGCGATGGCTCCCGTCCCGGCACTGCTGGACAGCGCAAGGGAACTGTCCGCCTGGCCGGAACTGGACCCGGACGCGCCGCCGCTGACCTGGCGCTACGGCCTGTACAGCGTACCGCCGGTAACCGACAGCGTGGCGTCGCTGTACAACCGCCTGCTGGATCAACTGCTGCTGCCGCCGCTGGTGAAACGGATGGAGTATGTGCTGGCGGACGCCATTGCCCGTCAGGACAGTAAAGCGGCCTACGATGCCCTGCGCATCTATCTGCTACTGAATCTGGATAAAGATCACGAAGATAAATACAACGCGGCGGAGATCCAGTCGTGGGTGATTAACGATCTGGGGAACAGCGACAGTGTGGCCGGGTTCGGCGGGCGCGCCGCCGTGCTGACGCATATCGAAGCGCTGTTTGACGGCAGCCGGGTGGTGCATTCACCGTATGAGAAAAATGAGGCGCTGATCCGTCAGGCGCGGGCATTCCTCGACGGTCACACCAGTACCGAGCGTATCTATGCGCGGGCGCTGGCGGCAATGGAGAGCGAAGCGCCGCAGGAGTTCACGCTGGTACGCGCTGTGGGCGCGGATGCGGGAACGGTGTTTGTGCGTAGCAACGGCGCGCCGCTGGATCGGGGCGTGCCGGGTATTTTTACCCGTGAAGGTTACCGGGAGCTGTTCGACAAACGATTACCGGAATTTGTGGCGGCGGCGACGGCGAACGATGGCTGGGTGATGGGCCGGGAGAGTACGCCAAAAAAGCTGACTGACAGCCTGCGCAGCCAGATACCGGGGCAGGAGCAGTCTGTCGCCCGCGAAGTCCGCCGTTTGTACCTGACGGAATATGCCCGCCGCTGGCAGGATTTTCTGGACAGTATCCATAGTATCAACAGTGCCGGGGAAGAGGGCAGTTCCGGCCTGGCCTATGATTTACAGGTGCTGCGCACCCTGGCGTCGCCGGACTCACCGCTGATGCGGCTGGGAAAAGCGGTGGTGGAGCAGACCACGCTGGTGCCGCCGCCGGACCCGCAGGCCAGACAGAAACAGCTGGCGCAGCGCGCGTCCGGTAACGCGGGGAAAGTGGTACAGACGGCAAAACTGTTCCAGGATATTCACCCGGAAGAACGGCTGGAAAAAACGCTGGTGGATGACCGTTTCGCCGCGCTGCGCGAGGTCATTGCCGGGCGGACGGACGGCGGACAGAGCGGCGGTGGGACGATGCAGATCGCTTCGCTGCTGACCATGCTCAACGAGTATTACACCCAACTGACCATTGCTGATAGCGCGCTGGCGGCGGGGACGTTGCCAGCGCGCATTACTGCCGCAGACAAGTTGCAACTGGAGGCGGCGAAACTGCCTGCGCCGCTGAAAAACATCCTGCTGGATCTGACGAAGCAGGGAACGCGCAAAATCAACGCCGGGACCGGCGACGTGCTGAACACCCAGATGGAGGCGATGATGGGCGACGACTGCCGTGACGCCATCGACGGGCGCTATCCGTTCGCCGACAGTCCGCAGGAGGTCAGCGCCGAGGACTTTAACCGCATCTTCGCCAGCGGCGGCGTACTGGATGCTTTCTGGAGCAAACAACTGGCTCCGCTGGCGGACACCGCCAGCGACCCGTGGCGCTACAAACCGACCGAAGGCAACATGACGTTGCAGGGGCCGGATTTAACGCCGTTTCAGCAGGCGAAGCAGATCCGCAGCGTATTTTTTAACAGCGAGGGCGGGAAAAAATTTTCCTGGTCGATGCAGATTAGCGTGGTGGATATGGACCCGGCCATCACGGAACTGGTGATTGATATCGACGGCCAGGTGCTGCGCTACGCCCATGGTCCGGACCGGCCCCTGAAAGTGACGTGGCCGGGACCGCGCAACGGCTCGATGGCGGAAATCACCGCCAGCCCGCGTATTCGCCAGGACACCTCAACGCTACTGACCGGCGGGCCGTGGGCGCTGTTTCATCTGCTGGACGCCGGAATGGTACAGGAAACGGCGGTGCGGGGGCGTCAACTGGTGGAATATGATTTTGACGGTCGCCGGGTGGTGCTGGAAATCACCGCCGGGCGGGATTTTAACCCGGTCAGCCGGGAGCTGTTGCAGAACTTCAGTTGTCCGGCGAGGGCGTTGTAATGCGCCGGCCAGCGGTAGTATCAGCCCCGGCGATGTTCGGCAGGCTGCCGGACCAGCGCGACTATGTGCGCTGGCGGGTGGGCGCTGAAGAGGGACGAATATGGCAGGACTGGCTGAACCGCCAGACATGGGTGGGCAGCGGGCGGCATATCGTGTTGCCGGAAGGCCAGACGACCGATGAAGAACGTGACGACTGGATGCACCTGTCGCCGCGTGGCGAACATGATATGCCCGCGCCGGAACACCATCCGCTGCCGTGGAGCTTTGTGATGTCGCCGGGATTTTTGCCGATGGGTGGGACGACTGACTGGCTGACCGGAGTGCTGATGGCGTCACGGGATAGCGTGGGACGCCCGTGGCCGCTGGTGATTTACCAGCGCTGCGGTCGGGAGTGGCTGGACGAGAGTTTGCAGGAGACGCAGGGCTGGCTGTACTGGCTGGCGAGGCTGGCGGCGCAGCATATCACGCCGGACACGATGCGGCGCGGGCGGCTGACCGAGCAAGTGGACCAGCTATGGGCGATGTGGCAGCCGGGGCCGTGGTGGGCGCAGTGGCTGCGCGGGTTACGACGTACATCGCAGCGCAGCCGGGAATTGACCGGGCTGCCGGATGAAGCACCGGTAGTAGAACTGCCGGGCGTGCGTTATCTGCCGTGGCCGGGCTGGCCGGGTAAGACGCTGGGGCAGGCAACACCGGGGCAAGGCTGGTTCTGGCAGCAGAACAGTGAAGGGCGGTATGTGGATGCGCTGCGACTGGCGGAGAAATAATGAACATGGTGGTTTTAAAAACATCTGCTAAGGAATGAAGAAATGGGTAATTATGATAAAGCGTGTAATAACGTGGGTGCGGTAAGATTTGTCCAGGAGCACATGAAGGTTTGTGAGATAATTGCAAAAGAGCTTGACGTACCGGTAGAGAATATACTGGGTCTTGCTGCTGCCGAAAGTCAATATGGTACAGGTCGTATTGCCAGGGAATATAATAATTACTTTTCTCTCCAGGCTCCTGCATCATTTCAGTCAGGTCGGGTTCATCCAAAGGATAGTAACAAAACTTGGGTGGCTATTTTTTCTTCGTTTTCAGTTTGTGCGCGATCTTTTGCTGTCAAGTATGGTGACGCTGTTCGGGGGAAAAAAGATGCTCTGGCCTTCTCTGAAGCTCTGGTAGCAGCTGGGTTTAATTCAGGATCTCATATTACTGGTGGTACGGATAATTACGCCAGGATAACTGCTGGAATAATTATTATGGTCGGTCGGAGAATAGCATGCCCCGTAAAATAATGCTTGTTTTTTTCTCTTTATATCTGAGTTCTGTTATGCCCAAGCGGTTGTATCTGAATTTAATTTGTCAGATATAAATCGCGGTGGAATGACGAAAGCACAGGCAGAAAAACTACTCATTATTGCACTTAAATATCAAAAATATGATTTATCGCTGGATGGCGTTTTTGTTGACGGTGATTTGCAGGATAAACACGGAAATCCTCCCCATCCGGGATATTATGATTTTAGCCTTGGCTATGATACACCGACTGCCGGAGCAATCGATTATTGGGGACTGTTTTCAGTAAGTTCTCAAACTGGTGATATATGGGAAATAAATAAATGTGAGAGAGTTATATTTCCGCAGTTGCAAAAAATACAACAAGAAATAATGAAAAAAACTGGCGCGACATTTGCCAGTGAAGTGGTACAGCGCCGGGGGCTGGGCTGTACAGATGAATAGCGGGATAGTTGGATCTACCGGGCATACGTTACCTGCCAGGGCAAGGCTGGTTCTGGCAGCAGAACAGTGAAGGGCGGTATGTGGATGCGCTGCGACTGGTGGATGAAAAAAATAGAGGTCAGATGCTGTGAAAAAGTACGCTGTAGAGGTTCTGTTTATGTCTGCCTGTGCAGGAATGTTCCTGCCCGTATTTGCCTGGGGCGGAACAGATGTAAACATTGATAACCCGCTGGCGGAGTGTGTGGATATCCATCCCGTTCATCGTCAGGAAATGGATAACCTTACCATTCTGAAAACAACGGTCACACTGAAAAAAAGTACCGGTGAATGTGGCTGTTTCTCAACATTAATCAACTATACCAGCTTACTGGCGCAGGATGTTGAGGGTTACGGACGCGGAAGTGCATATTCCCTTCAGGAGGGGAATATCTCACTGGCGAAGATGCAGGGACGTTATCCTTTCAGCTTTGTATTATCGGTGGATAACCAGTCTGTACGGGATCAGAAGCTGGCGCTAATGATACGTTGTACACCACCGCTGTAATACACAGAATAGTCAGGGAGAAGATGATGGCGGTAAGACTGACTTTTGACGGGCAAAAGCTGACATGGCCTGGTATCGGGATATTTAAGGCGACCACGGGGTTACCGGATTTACAGTGGCCAGATAAACAGTGTGTGCCGGATGCGGCGATACCGGAAGGGAATTATAAATTGTTTATTCAGTTTCAGGGGGAGGCACCGATAAGAAATGCTGCGGATTGTGATCTGGGACCATCATGGGGCTGGAGTACCATTCCGCGAGGCCAGGCTGCCGGAACATGTGAGATATACTGGGCGAACTGGGGATATAACCGTATCCGGCTGGAATCAGCGGATGAGAAGACCCGAAAAGCCTGTGGGGGCAAGCGGGGTGGTTTTTATATCCATGATTCCACCAAAGGTTACAGTCATGGTTGTATTGAAGTGGAACCGGTGTTTTTCCGTATTCTGAAACAGGAGACGGAAAAAGAAAATGGTGAAAAGACATTTACGGTTAATGTTAAGTATGTTTCTGGTCAGCAAACGAATGGTGGAACAAAACAATAATACCGTTAAAACCGGATGAAATTATCGTGTCTGGACGTGCTGTGGTTGACAATCATTACAATGGTGGCCAGATAAGTAACGAGCACCAATGATAAAGTATATGACTGGCGGTGTGCTGGTTATTAATCAAATTTTTATAAAATGCAATGCGAATCTGGTAAGCGTAATAAAAATAAAATCATAATATTGTTATATTCATTTCCTTATTTATGTAATTCAGTATTTATGTTATGTCTAATTTTTGTGTTTTTATTTTCATGGCTCTTGTCAGCAATATACCCTGTTCTTCTGGTAAATATTTAAATATAACAGGCTGGTTGCATTATAAAGTGCGGGGCACTGTTTCCTGACGGTGAGTCTATTTATTTTAATCCGGTATTAAAGGAGTCACTACCATGAGTTTTGTATCCACAAATAATAAATCCGGTATAGGAGGGCTGACGACAACCACGCCGCCGATAACCGGAGAAAGTGGCGGTGTCACCGCAGATTCAGTCGCCGGAAGCGTGGCAGATGCGGCGGAAGCCGCTGTGGAACAGGCTGCGGGATCGCTGTTTGGCGCATTGCCGGAGCCATCAGGACTGGTGAAAGCCGCGGTGGCAGCGGCGCAGGCTGCCGCCGCCGCAGGTATGGCGCAGGATGCGGTATCGGCCATCGTCTCCGCTGTTGCAGGCGGGCCGGGGGCGCATAATGTGACGGTCAGCGGCAGCGCCGTACCGCCGGGCGCATTACTGTTCGCCAGCCTGGACGGCGGCGAAACATTAAGTGAACTGTTCAGCTATGTGGTACAGCTAAAAACGCCCGACACCCTGAATCTGGGCTATGTCTCCCCGGCGGCCAACCTGCCGCTCAAACCGATGGTGGGCAAAGATCTATGCGTCAACATCGAACTGGATGGTGGCGGTAAACGGCATATCAGCGGGCTGGTCACGGCGGCGCGGGTGGTGGGCCATGAAGGGCGTTCGGTTACCTATGAGCTGCGTATGGAGCCGTGGGTAAAACTGCTGACCCATACCAGCGACTACAAAGCATTCCAGAATAAAACCGTGGTGGATATTCTGGATGAAGTGCTGGCGGAATACCCCTACCCGGTGGAAAAGCGGCTGGTGGAAAGCTACCCGGTACGTACCTGGCAGGTGCAGTACGGTGAAACTGATTTTGATTTTCTTCAGCGACTGATGCAGGAGTGGGGCATCTACTGGTGGTTTGAGCACAGCGAGGACAGCCACACGCTGGTGCTGGCGGATGCCATCAGCGCCCACAAAGCATGTCCGGACTCGCCGCTGGTCGAGTGGCACCAGGAAGGGCTGAAGCTGGACAAGGAGTTTATCCACACTATCACGGCAAACGAGAGTCTGCGGACTGGCCAGTGGGTGCTGGATGATTTCGATTTTACGAAGCCACGTTCATTGCTGGCAAACACGGTGGCAAACCCGCGTGAAACCGGTCATGCCACCTACGAGCATTATGAGTGGCCGGGAGACTACTTCGACAAGAGTGAAGGCGAGATGCTGACGCGCATTCGTATGGAAGCGCAGCGCAGCCCCGGCAGTCGGGTGCTGGGGGGAGGGAATATCCGCACACTCATGACCGGTTATACCTTCACGCTGGAAAACTATCCCACCGCCGAAGTCAATCAGGAATACCTGCTGATGCAGACCTTGCTGTTTGTGCAGGACAACGCGCAGCACAGCGGGCAGGACCAGCACTTTACCTTTTCCACCCGTTTTGAACTGCACCCCACCCGCGAGGTGTACCGCCCGCAGCGGACGGTGAGCAAACCCCACACCAAAGGGCCGCAGAGCGCCATCGTCACCGGCCCGGCGGGCCAGGAAATCTGGACGGATCAGTACGGGCGGGTAAAGGTACAGTTTGGCTGGGATCGCTACGGCAAAATGGATGAAAACAGCTCCTGCTGGATACGCGTCAGCTACCCGTGGGCGGGCAAAGGCTTCGGGATGATCCAGATCCCGCGTATCGGCCAGGAAGTGCTGGTGGATTTCAAAAACGGCGATCCGGATCTGCCGATCATCGTGGGGCGTACCTACAACCAGGACACCATGCCGCCGTGGGGACTGCCGGGCGCGGCAACACAGAGCGGGATATACAGCCACACTATCGGCGGCGGACCGACCAATGCCAACGCCCTGCGTTTTGAAGATAAACCCGGTAGTGAAGAGGTCTGGCTACATGCTGAAAAAGATCAGCGTATTGAAGTTAATAATAATGAAAGTCACTGGGTGGGGAATAATCGGGTTAAGGTCATTGATCAGTCAGAAATAGCCACTATTGGCGCTGTCCGCGACCATAAAGTTCAGTATGACGATACCTCTCTGGCCGGAGGAAATAAAACCATTCAGACGGTAAAAGAGTTATATCTGGCAGCGGGTGATTCTATTACTCTGAGTTGTGGTGACACCGTTCTGTACATGAGCAGTAAGGGGGAATTTTACGTAACCTGTAAAACGTTCAATATTACTGCAACAGATGCCGATGGTCAGATTAATACTATAAAAGGGCAGCTGGATTTAAATATGGATAAAAGAGAACCCAAAGTGGGAACATTTGGTGAGTCAGAAAAAACAGCAATGGCAGCAGTAATTAAGGAAACTTTTCCACCCAAAGAATAGTTTTTATTTTAGTGCCGGACTTATCAACACTTTCAGACCAAAAAGGATTTTATATAATCATGACGAACTATTATATCAACGAAGCCATCTTGAGTTTCTCCGGTAATATATCCCAGGACAGCACCCTCAATATGATCCGCCTGAGCGATCCGGATGCGGCGCTGATTATCAGCCGCGGCAAAATGCAGGACGGTGATGAACTGGCGTCCCAGGTTGAACAACAGATGAAAAAACTGGAAAAGCAGGTTAAGGAACTGCGTTATACGCCAGCACAGGTTGTCCGGCTGGGTATTGACGGGAAAATGGAAGGGCTGGAAATACAGAGTCAGTTCATCCGGGGTAATGAGCATGTATATCAGTACCAGGCGGTATTTGTGCTACAGAGCAGCCGGGTAATGATGGCCCTGACCTATGCCCGCTCAACAGCGTTAACCGAAGTGGATAGGGTGCGCTGGGCGGATATCAAAAAGAATCTGCGTTTCAGGTTGGACCCGGAAAACACGGCAACCGGACAATAACACAGGGAGTGTGGTATGGGAGAAGCATTCTGGGCGGCAAGGGAAGGCGACGCGCTGCTGCATACGTCCTTTCTGGCAGATCTGGTGGGCAGTGCGCTGGAATTCGCCATCAATGCGGTTATTGATTTTGCGGCACTGGCTGTTGTGGCGCTGGCGACGGGGGCTACGGTGGCAACGCTGGGATGCAGCGCTGTATTACTTGTGGGGACCGTGGTCGGCGCGACGATGTTGCTGAGTGGCGCCGGGGAGAAAATCAGTAAAGCCTGTGAAGGCATAGCCAACAGCCTTTTTCCGCCGAAAATTGAGGGATATATCCTGACCGGCTCAGGCGATACCCGGATTAACAGCAAACGGGCGGCGCGGGCGGCGGCAACGGCATTATCACGCCATGATGTAGAAACCCTGGATGCGCAGGCGCAGGCAGAGGCAGAAGAAGAAAAACGCAGGCAGGACGCCAAATCAATGTGGGATGTGGCCGGGGAATATCTGAATGCAGTAAAAGGCCGGGCAGAGAATATGGCTAAGGGCGTCGTTTCCGTGGTGAGCCGGATGGGATCAGCGGAAGGATGGGCCTCGCTGGGAAATGATGCTCTGGCGGAGGCGGGCGATATGCTTTCCGACACGGGCCACTTTATTTCAGAGATGTGGCAGCCCACGGTGGCAACGGCATATCCGGGGTCTGACCCGAAACAGGATGATAAAATCGACTGCCACAAACATCCCTCTTCATTCACCCAGTTTATGGCGCAGAAACTGCAGGCGCTGACGGATGACCCGGTGGGGACGGTACTGGGGGCGATGAACACTTTCGATGTGCTGGAAACCGGTTTTCAGGCGGCAAGCGCGCTTATCGGCAGCGTGTCGAACCTGTTCAAAGGCGACGATGAGCCGCCCGCAGCAGAATATATCGCCGAAGGGACGCGGGATGTGCGTATCAACAGCCAGCCTGCGGCGCGCAGCGGGGTACGCTGTACCTGCGAGGCAAAAGTGGTGGATGAGCCTGAGAACGGCGTACATGTATCCGGTGATGTACGTATCGGCGGGCCGCTTCTGGTGGTACGGGATATCAAAAGCGGTAAGTCACAAATAACCCTGGTGACCACCATTGCGCTGACGTTCATGCAGCCCGGACGGGCGTTAGCTAAAAGTGCCTGCTTTATGATGGGATTGGGCATTAACATGATGGTTCAGAAGGCGGGGAGTGCGCTGAACCGCCCGGTAAACGCCGCCACCGGAGCCAAGTACCTGGCAGGCGATGATGACGTTGATTTCAGTCTGCCCGGCCACTTCCCGCTGGAGTGGCAGCGGACCTACAGCAGCCGTGATGAACGGACGGAGGGGATGTTCGGGCGGGGCTGGAGCGTGCTGTATGAAGTGTGCCTGGAGCGTACGCCGGACAACCCGGATGAAAACTGCATGACGTATGTATCCCCAATGGGACGGCGAATTGACCTGCAGGCGGTGGAGCCGGGGAGCGGTTTTTACAGCCCCGGCGAGGGGCTGGCAGTGCGGCGCAGCGAACAGGGCCACTGGCTTATCAGCAGTGATGACGGCGTGTACAGGCTGTTTGAAGCGGACCCGTTCAGCCCACAGCGTCGGCGGCTGAAAATGCTGGGCGACCGCAACAGTAACTGCCAGCACCTGACCTACGACAACCACGGGCGTCTGGTGGAAATCAGCGGCGATCGGCAGCGCCCCTGCATCCGGCTGCACTATGAGCTGGCAGCGCACCCGCAGCGCGTGACGCGCATCTTCCGCCATTCCCCGGAAGGGGAGCCGGAGCTGCTGCGGCGTTACCGCTACGATGAGGCGGGGCGGCTGAACGGGGTGGTGGACAACGCAGGTCAGTATCAGCGCGAGTTTGCGTACGACGACAACGACTGCATGACGATGCACCGGGAGCCGGGCGGCGAACGGTATTACTACACCTGGGCGTGGTTTGAAGGCCCGGACGATGCGGCGTGGAGGGTGACGGGCCATCATACGGACAGCGGCGAGCAGTACCGTCTGGACTGGAATCTGGCAGAACGTTCGCTGTGCGTGACGGATAGTCTGGGGCGTACGCGCTGCCACTGGTGGGATGCGCAGGGCCTGGTGACGGCGTACCGGGACGAGGCCGGGCAGATGACCACTTTCCGCTGGAGCGATGAAGAGCGGTTACTGCTGGGGATGACGGACGCGCAGGGCGGCAAATGGCGTTATGTCTATGACCGTCTCGGCCACCTGACGGAGACGCATGACCCGCTGGGCCGGGTTGAGCAGACGCAGTGGCATCCGGTGTGGCACCAGCCGGAAACGGAGGTGGATGCCGCGGGGGCGGCGTGGCGTTATGAGTATGATGAGCGGGGCAACCTGCAGGCGGTCAGCGACCCGCTGCACCAGCGCACGGTATACGGGTACGACCGGCACGGTCAGGTGGTGCGGATAACCGACGCGCGGGGCGGAGATAAATACCTGCAGTGGAACGAAGACGGGCAGCTTATGCGCCACACGGACTGTTCTGGCTCGCAGACGGCATGGTTTTATGATGAACGCACGCGGCTGGAAAGGGTGACGGACGCGGAGAGTAACAGTACGCGTTACAGCTATGACGGCAACGGACATCTGACGGAGGTCATGTTCGCGGACGGGCGTACGGAGCGTTACCAGCCGGATGCGGCGGGACGGCTGGTGAAATACACCAGCCCGGCGGGGCAGATAACACGCTGGCAGCGGGACGGCCAAGGGCGGGTGCGCAGGCAGACGGATGCGACGGGTCGCAGGACGGCGTATGAGTACGACGCTTACGGGCGGCTGACCACGCTCACGAACGAGAACGGGGAAAGCTACCGGTTCCGGTACGATGTTCTGGACCGGGTGACGGAACAGACGGACCCCGGCGGCAGCCGCCGGGCATACGGGTATAACGCGCTGAATGCGGTGACGGCGGTGATATACGGCGGGGAGCGCGGGGGAGAAATCCGTCACGGTCTGGAGCGTGATGCGGCGGGGAGGCTGACGGCGAAAATCACGCCGGAGACGCGCACGGAATACCGGTACGACGCGGCGGACCGTCTGCTGGAAATCCGCCGCAGGCGGCATGATGCGGCGGAAGGCGGAGAGCCGGAAGTTATCCGGTTCAGCTACGACAGTGCGGGTAACCTGCTGAGCGAGGAGACGGCGCAGGGCGTGCTGCAGAACCGGTACGATGTTCAGGGCAACCGCACAGAAACGCAGATGCCGGACGGGCGGACGCTGCGGTACCTGTACTACGGGAGCGGCCATCTCCAGCAAATCAACCTGGGGCGTGATGTCATCAGCGAGTTCACGCGCGACCACCTGCACCGTGAGGTGCAGCGGAGCCAGGGGCGGCTGGACACGCGGCGGATGTACGACCGGACGGGCCGGTTAACGCGGAAACTGACCTGTAAAGGAATGCGCGGTGTGGTGCCGGAGACGTTTATTGACCGGGAATATGCGTACAGCGGCCAGGATGAGCTGCTGAAAAAGCGGCACAGCCGGCAGGGGGTGACGGATTATTTTTACGACACGACGGGGCGTATCACGGCGTGCCGGAATGAGGCATACCTGGACAGCTGGCAGTACGACGCGGCGGCGAACCTGCTGGACAGGCGGCAGGGAGAGACCGCGCAGGCGGGTGCAGGCAGCGTGGTGCCGTTCAACCGGATAACGTCATACCGTGGGCTGCATTACCGTTACGATGAATATGGCCGGGTGGTGGAAAAGCGGGGCCGCAACGGTACGCAGCACTATCGCTGGGATGCGGAGCACCGGCTGACGGAAGTGGCGGTCATCCGGGGGAGCACCGTACGGCGTTACGGGTACGTGTACGACGCGCCGGGCAGGCGGGTGGAGAAGCACGAACTGGACGCGGAAGGAAAGCCGTATAACCGGACGACGTTTTTATGGGACGGAATGCGGCTGGCGCAGGAGTGCAGGCTGGGAAGAAGCAGCAGCCTGTATATCTACAGCGACCAGGGGAGCCACGAGCCGCTGGCGCGGGTGGACAGGGCGGCGCCGGGCGAAGCGGATGAGGTGCTGTATTACCATACGGACGTAAACGGCGCGCCGGAGGAGATGACGGACGGCGGGGGCAATATTGTCTGGGAAGCGGGCTATCAGGTATGGGGGAACCTGACGCATGAAAAAGAAACCCGGCCCGTACAGCAGAACCTGCGTTTCCAGGGGCAATATCTGGACAGGGAAACGGGGCTGCATTACAATTTGTACAGATTTTATGATCCGGATATCGGGAAGTTTATATCGGGCGACCCGATCGGGCTGAGGGGCGGAATAAACTTATATGCGTATGCACCGAATCCGTTAAGTTGGATCGATCCGTTAGGTCTTAAATGTTCTCACTCTGCTAAGAATCCGAAAGAATTCCATTCGGCTATAAGTGATAAGTGGGGGCATAAAATGACTCCCGCAGAAATGAGAGAAGTACAAAAAACAATAGATAATATTAAATTAAATAGACCTGCTTATCCTCGTGATGGAATACCTTTTGAAAATAATTTCAAAATATCACCTGATAGCCAACGCCTTAATACGGGAAGTGGCCCTTATAGAGAATGGACTGTAAAAACTCCTGGTGTTGGAAATCGAGGTGCTAGACGTATTGTTGTTGATACGAAAACAGGTCAGGCATACTATAGTCATGATCATTACGACTCTTTCATAGAGATAGATCTTGGAGGATGGAAGTAATGAAGATGATTACTTTATCTATTGATTTAAAAGAGATAAATGGTGTTATTGAATTTCATAATAAATTTAAGCAACTGTTTGGTTTTCCTGATTTTTATGGTAATAATTTTCATGCGTTTGTTGATTGCCTTACTAGTTTGAGAATCCCGGAAGATGGGATGACATCTGTAAATATAAAACAGGATGAATATATATTACTTGAGGTTAGTAATATCAATCATTTATCTGACGATCTTAGACACGATTTTCTCTTGTCAATACAAGAAGTAAATAATAGAAGTATTTTGTTTGGTGAGAAAGCTTCTATATTATTATTGCTTTGTAAATCTTAAAGTTAACAAAAATAAAGCCGGGAAAGAAAATTAAATCTTCCCGGCTCTTTTATTATTTAATTCCCGTTCACCACATCATTTACCCCCGCCTTAATATGCTTCATCGACTTTTTCACCTGATAAAGCTCCTTCCGTAGATCCCTCACTTCGTCCGTCTCTGCAATCAGGATCAAACACCCCTCGGAGCTCTTCACGGTCACGCTCGCCCCGGTATCAAATCCCGCTTCTGCCAGCCAGTCGCCCTTAAGGTGCTGGCTGGGGATTTGTGAGTAACAGGCGGTCATGCAGGTTTCGCTGTTGATGTGGCGGACGCTGACGCCGGAGGCATTCATATTTGCTGACTAAATAAATTCTTATTTATCCGCCGGATGCTGGCTGATTGTGGAGCTCAGGGTGAGTGAGTATGGGCGCGACATCCTGGCACCGCGCCCCCCTCTCCCCGGCCAGTGATGAGCAACCGGCTGCCGGGGCCGTATTTTGACGATGAAGCGGGCCTGCATTAAAATCTGTTCAGATATTATGCACCGGAGTGTGGCAGGTTCGTCAGTCAGGGCCCGACAGGGCTGTAAGGGGGATTAAATCCTTACCACTATCCGTTGAATCCCGTCACAGATACAGATCCGCTGGGATTGTTTACATGTGAATTATGTAGTCGCATGATAGATGAGACTAATAATAGTCTGGATAATCTTCCATTTAATCCGGCAAAAATGTTAACGGCTAGTTTAAATATAGCTAATTCTGCAAGATTGCACACAAGTGGGGTAGCCAAACTCGGGATAGGTATTGCTGCTGATGGATTTATTACATTGTCTCCAGTGGGCAATGTTTCTCTGGTAGGGGGGAATATCACATTAGCAACTGCTTCATATAACAGGGCAAATTTATGATTATCAGAATCACTTAATGAAACCGACAAGGATAGGTGCTGCAAAAATTTATTAGGTGTATTGCCTTATAGTGAACAGTTTGACGATCCAGATGAGCCATCAATTAGCGATGTGTATAAAGAGAAATTCCATAACATGATGGATTCTCCAATGAATTTCATCAAAAAGATAGGGACATTGATGTTTGATGAATATGATTAATAAAATATCCATGTTGATCTTTATTATTGGAAGTGTAATCGCGATAATATGGATGTTATATGCCACTTTATCGAAAAGAGGGATGTTTAGAGATAATCTTAAAAAAATAATCAAGATAATATGTGATTTATTTTGGGGGATAGGCTGATAACTCTGAGTAAAGAATATCAGAGACTGTACATGAAATTATTAATCCTTCGTTGAATAAAAGCCGGGAAATCATTATGGGCGGATAACCGCATCACGGAAGATATGCAGTAACTGTACCGGTATGACCGTTACGGGAGGCTGACGCCAGAGCAGATGGCGGGGCAACTGGAGCCGGAGTACACACCCCAAAGGAAAGAGAGGTTTGTGTGTATTATTCATTGTGTGATCATAGCGGTACAGGTACTTCTGCTGGTTTGTTATTCACACTATCAGCCCCTGATGCTGATTTATCACCAGGAATATCAGAGTCTGGAGGGGATTCTTATGGGGGCACTTCTTGCGGGAATGGCTTATACAGATGCTTGTGATCAAACTGATAGTTATAAATATACAAAAGGTGTGAGTATGGGACCCGGATTTGGAGACTAGGGGGAACTCACATGCTCCCGGCATTCGAGGTGTCTATCGGAGATTTTCGATCTGATGGATAAGGAATATGATTGGTTATCAGGTGAATTCAAGTGAAAAGAAATAGATTTTTTCTATCGTTACTATTTATGGTGTTGATTGTGTTGTTCGTTATTCTATTTTTTACATGGTTAGGTAGAGAGAATATTAAAAATGATAGCGCTATTCGAGACGTTGCGAAAGAAGAAGTTGATAAGCTTTTTTCTCTTTATAATAAAGGGGAGTATGCTGAGATATATGATTTGTCATGTGACTCTTTCAAAAATGCCACTGCGAGAAAAGATTTTTTAACAGTTATGGAAACTAAAATGAAAATACTCGGTGAATTTAAAGGGCGAAAACTTCAATATAGTAATGTCATTAATTCAAAATCCGTGGAGTTATATTATAGAGTGGACTATATTAACTATTCTTTAATTGAAGAATTTAACTATATTAAAAATGATGGACAAAAAATATGCTTGCAAGCAATGTATACGGATGATGCGGGGAAACATGGGGAGGTAATTAAATTACATTAACGTGTGATAACTCCAGTTAGAGCCTATCCCAATGCGATGAAGAATCGGGGCTGTATTATAACTAGCGCCGTTTCTATAATCCGGGACTGGGAAGGTATATTACGTAGATCCAATAGGGCTGAAAGGGGGATGGAGCCGATATCATTATCCTCTGAATCCTATTACAGATAGTGATCCTCTTGGCCTTATTACTTGTGGTACTGATAGAGGTGATTCTGGCAAGTTATTAAGATGAAAAATGGTTGAAAATAATTGCATTAGTGAATGCTCATTTATGCCTTTACCTACAAAAAGTAACGGATTTGCTTGCTGGAATTGTGTTAACGAATGCAAATAAAATCAATGCTGTTGATGTTTTTACTACAGGAATAAGTATGGTTAACGATAAGGATACAGCTATATTAATTAGTGATTTAATGTTGAGATTCGGTAAGGAGCTTGATGAATCTGTTGCTGTTGTTCAGTCCCGTTGTGATGAGGATGAATTTAAGGTATATCGAGAAGCGGTTGGTTTGATCATGGGTGAAATGCTTATTAAAATAATGAATCCATTATATGAAAAACATCCCGAAATAAAACCAAAAGGATTGAAATAAAACATCTGGAACCGGAGGAATAATGTGTAAAAGCCGGAGGGGTTATCTTTTCCCGGCTTTTTATTATCAATTACTCATTAACTCCTGTTCCGTTCTTTTGCGTTTAATCACCGGAATATCTCCGGTATTGTTCAGCGCCCCCAGAAATTTTTTTAACCACTGTTCTGCACTCCGTTTATTAATGCGGGTTACGCCCATCCCTTCAATACAGACAAAGAGTCCGTGGGTATGCTGCGGCGTGATCACGATGCAATCCCTCATTACCCGCACCTTGACGGGCATCCCGTTAATAAACCCCGCCTGCGGCATCCATTCACCGTACAAACGAACTGAAAGTCTCTCAATGCGTGAGTATGTAAGTATCCCGCATAATCGAGCCATTCACATTTAGAGATCATCCGACATAATCAATCTGCCAACGCAGGAGATCGCTGTGCGTAAAGCCCGTTTTACTGCGCACCAGATCATCGCTGTGATTAGAACAGTCGAATCCGGACGGACTGTTAAAGATGTCTACCGGGAGGCCGGTATTTCTGAAGCCACCAGGGACAACTGGAAGTCTGGATACGGCGGCAGGGATACGCGTGGAATCACAAAAGGCTCCACCGTATTTACTGTCTGCTCAAGCTGAATTTTCGCCGTAAGGGTAAACAACGGCTGCCGGTACGCAATCCCTCGCCACAGGTCACGCCGGAAGCGCTGAACCAGAGCTGGTCTGTGGGCGTCGTTTTCGCAAGTTCAATGTTGTTGATGACTGTAATCGTGAAGCGTTGTCGATAGAAATCGATCTGAATCTGCCAGCTCTGCGAGTGGTCCGTGTACTCGACAGGATTACAGCAACCGCGGTTATCCGGCCATGCTGCGTATGGATAAGGGACCGGTATTTATCTCGCTGGCACTGGCTGAATGGGCAAAGAAACATGTAGTAAAGCTGGCGTTTATCCAGCCGGGTAAGCCGAAGAAAAACGTTTTCATCGAGCGTTTTAAC
The DNA here is from genome assembly GCF_043357055.1 of Salmonella sp. SJTUF15570. Taxonomy (NCBI): domain Bacteria; kingdom Pseudomonadati; phylum Pseudomonadota; class Gammaproteobacteria; order Enterobacterales; family Enterobacteriaceae; genus Salmonella; species Salmonella sp. SJTUF15570. Next base: position 48,232 of record NZ_JBEUKJ010000016.1, read on the forward strand.
CGGACATACCGTACAGAAATACTCAATTCTTATCTGTTCAGAACGCTGAATGAGGTGCGGTAAATTACGGATAAAGGGTTATCAGAATATAACTGCGAACGTCCACATGAATCGCGGAACAATATGATACCCAAGGAATACCGCCAATAACGTTATCTGGCCGGAATCTTAAAAATGCATGGAACTAAAACGGGTCTATTTACGGGGGCACCTGCGATGAATTTCGCTGCACTGAAAAGCGATACCGGATGAGAGCTGCTTCAAATTAATGTGCCATGTTCACGGGGAGGTGGTGCGACGTTTGCATAATCCAGCAAGAACTGAAAGGAAGGGGAGAGCTTTTTCATGCCTGTATAATCAGTCTGGCCTGTGTCAGTCAGCTCTTAGTGTTGAGACTCTCGTTGGAGCTTTATAATTGCTTTTCCGTTTCGGAAAACAAGATTTTCCATTAAAGATCTTCCCTGCGAGGAAAAGTTAACTAATAATCTTACCGTCGAGTTAGGAGATGTATGTTTAAATATAAACAATGTTGCAACGATGCCTGATAATTATCCTCTCTTCGAAGATAAGTTTCCCACACCCAGTGTGGTGGGTGTCATTGTAATGTTATCACTTGAATGTAAATGGAAGGTATAATTGCTTTTTGACTAGCATTCTATTCCCCCCTGACAACACAATGTTAACATCAATACTGGTTATATTTACAACAACGTGATTAAGAGGTGCTCTGATATATAGATTTTTATGACATTACTTATTTGAATTGGTAACAAATACCAATAAGTACAAGCTGTTATTACCAGCCACGGATTTTTCCATACGGTAAGATTTGGTATGGCGTTATGTATTCTGGATGTGCTGGATTATTTTAATTTGGTTAAAAAAAGGTGGTTTTTCGATGAAAAACGTAAAAAATTTAATTATCGCAAGTGCATTAAGCATTATGGCTGCTAGTTGTTATGCTGGCTCGCTCGTGCCGAATACAAGCACTGGCGTGTCGGCGGATGTAAATTTCAGTAATCCTGGACAACTACAAGCACGGCTTACTCCAGTGTCTGGCTTGGTGGCAGGGCCTCATAAGGCTGATGAGGCTATTGCTGTGCTTTCGGTAAGCGGTTCGAGCAAACAATACGCGGTAACGGGAGATTATTCTAAACCTGAAGTAGTGGGCAACGCCAGCGATGTGTGGACGGTAACTGGTAAAAATGGTAATACCATTAAAGTTAACTTTGGGGGGGTAGGCTGTGGCAATAAAGGTTCATTAGTGGATGGTGCTTCGCATAAGTGGTGGGTATATAACATGGCAGATAAAGTCGCTGTGAAATTGTCTGGATCACAAACGGTAAAGGCTGATACTTATCCAGTGACGCTAAACATAGCGGAGTATCAAGCTTAATAGTAAACAACTTTTATTGCGCCTTATTAAGGCGCAATAAATATCAAGTCATACATTTTTTTATAACTTGTAATATGAAAATTATTAGTTTTGGTGTAATGGCGGCTGTTTTATTCGTCTCTAATTCTATAACTCCTCCAGTGTATGCCTCTGAGCAGAAATTAAATTTAAACGCTAAATCATTCAGCGTGAAGCTGGGGGCTACACGGGTGATTTATCACGCTGGTACAGCTGGAGCCACGCTCTCGGTGAGCAACCCGCAGAATTACCCTATTTTGGTTCAGTCTTCAGTCAAAGCAGCAGACAAAAGTTCGCCTGCTCCCTTTTTGGTGATGCCGCCTCTATTTCGTTTAGAAGCGAACCAGCAGAGTCAACTGCGTATTGTCCGTACTGGTGGTGACATGCCAACGGATCGTGAAACTTTACAGTGGGTCTGTGTAAAGGCGGTACCACCCGAAAATGAACCGTCGGATACACAGGCTAAGGGCGCGACCCTTGACCTCAATTTGTCCATCAACGTCTGTGATAAGCTGATTTTCCGCCCGGATGCCGTGAAGGGGACGCCGGAAGATGTTGCAGGAAATTTAAGATGGGTGGAGACGGGCAACAAACTTAAGGTGGAGAACCCCACCCCGTTTTACATGAATTTAGCCTCCGTCACAGTAGGGGGAAAGCCCATTACAGGGCTTGAGTATATCCCCCCCTTTGCTGACAAAACACTAAATATGCCAGGTGGCACTCGTGGTGATATCGAGTGGAGCGTTATTACAGACTTTGGTGGTGAAAGTCATCCGTTCCACTACGTCCTTAAATAAATCCAGGGGCTTAGCGGCAGAATATGAAGTTCAAACATCCTGCCTTGCTACTGTTTATCGCGGGAGTAGTTCACTGCGCAAATGCGCACGCTTACACATTCGATGCATCGATGTTGGGCGATGCAGCGAAAGGGGTTGATATGTCGCTCTTTAACCAGGGGGTACAACAGCCAGGGACTTATCGCGTGGACGTGATGGTGAATGGTAAACGTGTCGACACCCGTGATGTGGTGTTCAAATTGGAAAAGGATGGGCAAGGAACGCCTGTTCTGGCTCCTTGTTTGACGGTCAGTCAGCTTTCACGCTACGGCGTAAAAACGGAAGATTACCCTCAGTTGTGGAAAGCAGCAAAGCCCCCAGATGAGTGTGCGGATCTGACCGCCATTCCACAGGCTAAAGCGGTACTGGATATCAATAATCAGCAACTGCAACTGAGTATTCCGCAGTTGGCGTTGCGTCCGGAATTTAAGGGGATCGCTCCAGAAGATCTTTGGGATGATGGTATTCCGGCGTTTCTGATGAACTACAGTGCGAGGACAACGCAGACGGATTACAAAATGGATATGGTGGGGCGTGACAACTCTTCCTGGGTACAACTGCAACCGGGAATCAATATAGGTGCGTGGCGTGTCCGCAATGCGACCAGCTGGCAGCGGAGTAGTCAACTGTCGGGGAAGTGGCAGGCAGCATATACCTATGCTGAGCGTGGACTGTACTCACTAAAAAGTCGTCTGACTCTGGGGCAAAAGACTTCGCAGGGGGAGATATTTGATAGTGTGCCATTTACCGGTGTGATGTTGGCATCGGATGACAACATGGTGCCCTACAGTGAGCGGCAGTTTGCTCCGGTAGTGCGTGGGATTGCCCGCACGCAGGCTCGGGTGGAGGTCAACCAGAATGGTTACACCATTTACAACACCACCGTGGCGCCCGGACCGTTTGCACTGCGGGATCTGTCGGTAACAGACAGTAGTGGTGATCTGCATGTCACCGTGTGGGAGGCCGATGGCAGTACACAAATGTTTGTGGTGCCGTATCAGACCCCGGCGATAGCACTGCACCAGGGATATTTGAAGTACAGCCTGTTGGCGGGCCGATACCGATCGTCAGACTCTGCAACGGATAAGGCGCAGATCGCGCAGGCTACGTTGATGTATGGTCTGCCGTGGAATCTCACTGCATACGGCGGTATACAGAGTGCAACGCACTATCAAGCTGCATTGCTTGGTTTGGGGGGATCTCTCGGGCGGTGGGGGAGTTTATCTGTCGATGGAAGCGACACACACAGTCAGCGTCAGGGGGAGGCGGTACAGCAAGGAGCCTCCTGGCGACTGCGTTACAGCAACCAGCTGACTGCGACGGGGACAAATTTTTTTCTGACGAGATGGCAGTATGCCTCGCAGGGCTATAACACCCTATCCGATGTGCTCGACAGTTATCGACATGATGGCAACCGTCTATGGTCGTGGCGGGAAAATTTGCAGCCGAGCTCGCGTACTACCCTGATGTTGAGTCAGTCATGGGGGAGGCATTTGGGCAATCTGAGTTTAACCGGTTCCCGTACCGACTGGCGTAATCGCCCCGGTCATGATGACAGCTACGGACTGAGTTGGGGAACCTCTATCGGAGGGGGCTCGCTGTCATTGAACTGGAATCAAAACAGAACGCTGTGGCGCAATGGCGCGCACCGTAAAGAGAACATAACCAGCCTGTGGTTCAGTATGCCATTAAGCCGCTGGACGGGGAATAATGTAAGTGCTAGTTGGCAGATGACTTCACCATCACACGGTGGTCAGACGCAACAAGTGGGGGTCAACGGAGAGGCATTCAGTCAGCAACTGGATTGGGAGGTGCGTCAGAGTTACCGTGCCGATGCCCCGCCAGGTGGTGGTAATAACAGCGCATTGCACTTGGCATGGAATGGAGCTTACGGCCTGTTAGGTGGTGACTATAGCTACAGCCGGGCGATGCGCCAGATGGGAGTCAATATCGCGGGAGGTATAGTTATCCACCATCATGGTGTGACGCTGGGGCAACCTTTGCAAGGCTCAGTGGCGCTGGTTGAAGCGCCAGGGGCCTCGGGGGTGCCAGTTGGCGGCTGGCCTGGCGTTAAGACGGATTTTCGTGGCGACACCACAGTGGGCAACCTGAGCGTCTATCAGGAGAATACAGTCAGCCTCGATCCGTCGCAACTACCGGATGACGCAGAGGTCACACAAACCGATGTGCGCGTGGTGCCAACCGAAGGGGCGGTGGTGGAAGCGAAGTTTCACACTCGCATCGGGGCCAGGGCACTGATGACGCTGAAACGGGAAGATGGTAGCGCCATTCCTTTCGGGGCGCAGGTTACAGTCAATGGGCAGGATGGCAGTGCTGATCTGGTGGATACTGATAGCCAGGTTTATCTCACTGGTCTGGCGGATAAGGGCGAACTGACGGTGAAATGGGGAGCACAGCAATGTCGGATTAACTACCAGCTACCTGCCCACAAGGGAATCGCGGGCTTGTATCAAATGAGCGGTCTCTGCAGATAGCCGATTCTGAAGGAGAGAATAATGTGGATGAAAATACAGCGAGTGAAAACGGTTATCTATAGCGTAAGCTTACTGGTCACTGCCAGTAGCTTGGTGCCGATAGCGAACGCCGCAGAAAAACTTCAGACAACGCTACGTGTAGGGACTTACTTTCGGGCCGGGCATGTGCCAGATGGGATGGTGCTTGCGCAAGGCTGGGTGACTTATCACGGCAGTCACAGCGGGTTTCGGGTATGGAGCGATGAGCAAAAGGCGGGTAACACGCCTGCCGTATTGCTGCTGAGCGGGCAACAGGATCCTCGCCATCACATTCAGGTTCGCCTGGAGGGCGAGGGGTGGCAACCAGATACGGTGAGTGGTCGTGGCGCCATTTTAAGAACCGCTGCAGATAACGCCAGTTTCAGTGTGGTCGTTGATGGCAATCAGGAAGTGCCTGCGGACACCTGGACGCTGGATTTTAAGGCCTGTGCATTGGCGCAGGAGGATACGTAGCCGTCTGTTCCACTCATACTTCCTGTATCAGTGAATAAGGCGAATACTGTATATCAGGTTCGAGGATGTATTGAAAATTTACTCAAGGCAAATATGGTTAGCAATCTTCATTGCAGAAAAATCAATTGCTGATTGATTTTAAAATCTGAAATTCATCTTTTTTTGTAGGGAGAGGAATATTATGTTTCGTAAAATAATTTAACGGACACTGATGCCTTTATTATTTTCTGTTTTGTGGATTTGTTTGATTCACTCTTTTGTGAGCGGGGCTTTATAAGCCCTTAGTATAAGGTTTGTTTATCTGTCAGGTATTCATATGTGATATTTAAGATTTTATGTTTAGGGGGCTTTTTCTTGTCCCCTCAGGCGTAAAAATAATTTATTTTTTACATAAAGGAATAAAGCATATGTCTTATGCACGACATTTACCGGTATTAATGTATCACCATGTCAGTGATAAACCCGGACAGATAACCTTATCTCCCCGTACGTTCCGGGCGCAGATGAAATGGCTGGCTGAATCTGGCTGGAAAACCGTTACTGCTGCAGAGGTGGAAGCTTTTTATCATGGTGCAAGATTGCCTCGTAAAAGCGTCATGCTGACCTTTGATGGCGGCTGGCTGGATAACTGGTTGCAGGTTTTTCCGGTGCTGCAGGAGTTTAATCTGCATGCGCATCTCTTTCTTGTGACCAGTTTGATCAGTGACGGACCGGTCCGTATTCCTGCAGGCGAACCGGTGTACTCTCATGATGAGTGTCAGATGCTGGTTAAACAAGGCCGGGCTGATGAGGTCATGCTGCGCTGGTCAGAGGTCCGGGAGATGCACCTCAGTGGCCTTGTTGAGTTTCACTCGCACACGCACACCCACCGACGCTGGGACCAGAAACCTGTGTCCCGTAATCCGTCGGATTTGCTTCGTGTCGATATTCTTCTTAGTCGTAAGCGGATGAGGGAGATGCTGGGTTACTGCAGTCAGCATCTGTGCTGGCCTGAGGGCTGGTATTGTTCTGACTATATTCATGTGGCTGAAGAGCTGGGGTTCACATACCTGTATACCACAGAAAGGCGTATGAACAATCCAGTCATCGGTTCACAGCGTATTGGTCGTATCAACACAAAGGAGCGAAAGAATGTGGGCTGGCTGAAACGTCGTCTGTTTTATCACACCACGCCCGGATTTTCTTCGCTGCTGGCCCGGCATAAGGGGGCACGTCGGATAGCTGACTGAGCCGGAGACCAGGATGAAAGTGCTGCATACCGAATCCTCCCCCATCATCGGCGGGCAGGGGTTGTAGGCTATATCCCAAATGATGGTGCTGATTTTGAGCAGAAATAAGATAACACCGGAGGCCGTGATAGACCCGGTTGCGCAGAATCTGGAGGCAGCAGGTCACTGGCGCAGGGCTTCTACCCGTTGGCTTTTGGTCATGGGCGATTTTGAATGTACAGAGGCCCAGCGGGAGTGGTTGTTGTTGCGCCGGAATTATTGCCTTGCGCAGATATCTTCCCCTGGCGCCAGTAAAGCTGGATATCAGCGACGTGACGAAATGAGAGGAGCCTGCACATAGGTTTGTGTTTTGAGTAAGTGTCTTATTTAAACCGTCTGTTCTGTTTCCTCCGCTTTCACAAATAATATCGAGCCGGGTGGGGGGTATGCAAGTAAGAATAATCTGGCGATGTTTTGCTTGTTTCCACGGGATACTTTGTTAGGTGAACGATGCAATTAATGTGCTCCAGACTGCGTCACAGAAAAGGAGAATGCCTTTGCAGAACGGGTGCATGACAATGAACCACTTTATTATTGAGATCTGGTTCGGCGACAACCTTGACGATCACTTCTGAGATAGGGTATTTACACTGAGTGGTAAACAGGTTCAATTAGTAACCGGAGATGGATGCAAAATCATGATCGATTCAGATGCTATTTTGCAGCCAATAGATTTTTTATTATGATGATATCAAGGACATTGAGGCACACAATGACGCATCAGTAAGTCGTTGATAGCTCCTTTAATATAAGAATTTCTTTTATCAACGGAAGATAATGATGGAACTGATCAATAATCGTGGTATGCGAGACTGGATGATATTTATTAAAGTGGCGGAAGTAGGGAATCTTTCCCGGGCTGCACGGGAATTAGATATTAGCATTTCTGCTGTCAGTAAATCGCTTAGCCGCCTTGAGAATTCTATTGAGGTTACTTTACTTCGGCGCGATTCACATCACTTAGAACTGACTGGAGCTGGTCAGACAGCCTATGCAAGCATGAAAAGGATAACATCTTCCTTTCAGTCCTTGCTGGATGAATTGCGAAATCCGGATAAAATTATCAGAGGGAGTATAAAATTTTCGGCTCCGGCTATTGTCTGTGAGTTTCTTGCCAATAAGTGGATATGGGAATTTACAGCTAGCTATCCGGATACAAAAATCTACCTGGATTCACGAGAGCGTAGCGATTTTTTTAGTAAATCCCTGGAGTTTGATGAGCTGGTTTTTAAAAGTGGCATAATCGAAAGTGAGGATCTCGTGTATCGAAAGATAAGCCCTTTGAAGTTGGTTCTTTGTGCGAGTCCGAAATATATCAGAAAATATGGCAGGATCTCACACCCTGGCGATTTGGAAAATCACATTATTGTGGGTCTTCACAACCATGGTCTTTCCGGACCTCTTACTCTTTTCCGTCAGGATGAATCATACACTATTAGTGGCGCTGTTAATGTTCATTTATCTTCCAATAATCTTTTGAGTGTTCTTAATTTGGTTTTAGAAGGAAAGGGTATCAACCTCATGACTCCGGCCTGGCTTGCCACCAAATACTTAAAAAATAATGAACTTGAAATTATACTTCCTGAATGGAGGGTTCCAGATCTCCCCATTTATCTTGTATGGCGTCATCGTCAGTATTATTCTCCTTTATTTCAACGCTTTCTGTCTTTTATTGAAGATAAATGGAATAATCGCCCACAAATTGATTTTCTGAATGATGATTAACCCGTTTGGAATGGTTTTGACACGTTCCTGACTTAAACCCACATGATGATGACTGAATTGAGGCATCGAGATATGCGACTGGTCAGCCAGTCGTCTTTTGACGATGCCCAATACAAAACATGATGCCGACTGACGGAAATGATAATACCCGGAAACAGGACGGGGCTGTTTTGGGCAGCCGGAAGTTAAGCCCATACCAGAAACGTTGCAGTGTACTGAAAAATGGCGCCAGGTTGCACCTGTTCAACGATTTTCTGAAGGCGCAGGAGTATTCATTACTGATATCCTCCATTGCGCCTTCGGGAACCCACAGGACCAGCTATTTTACCGATAGTGTTTAAAAGGCGTAAGTAATGCCGAGCATGAAGTCATTGGAGGCAGCCTTTGTGTCTGCATCATAAGCGGTATGTTCATCACCAGCATAGTGATTTTTTGAAATGCTTACTTTGCCTGCATTAATGTATTTATAACTGGCGTCAATCATAATATTATCTGTTACAGCATATTTTGCACCGATACCTGCGCCCCAGGCAAAGTTATTTTTTGAAGCAGACAGAGTTTCATTAATACCAAAACCAACAGGAATGGTGTTATTACTTAGCTTCACATGAGCGAGGCCAACGCCTGCGCTGATATAGGGAGTAAATGCCGTACTATTGTGAAAATCATAATAGCCATTAACCATGTAAGTGGTCATTCGGACCTGATTTTTTACATTTATGTGTACTGGATCACCAAATGCAATAATATCCTGCCCGCCTTTAGCATCCGTCTCACCTCTGAAAGTGGTATCCAGTTCTAAACGTACTGGAAGCTGGAATGGATCATAAAAGTCATAACCGATAGCAACCCCGCCGCCAAAAACGCCTTTGGTACGGTCAGGTAACGTTGCATGACCATTAACTATCTCATCCTGGCTGAAGGTTGAGTTGATTCCATAGACATTGACTACGGATGTCCCCGCTTTCCCGGTGATATAGATCCCTTCTTTTGCTGATGCAGTAGCGGACCAGGCTACCACAAGGGGAATGATGCAGACTGCGAAAAAGTTTTTCATTTCAGAACCTGCCTTAATATTGGGCTAAAAGACAAGTTTCACGGTATAGGGTGTGATATAACGATTACATAAACGAAGCCCAAAAAACGGTCTATTGTAACGCTGGGTTTTCTGTAAGCGGGTAAAAAATGAGATGAAGATTTTAAATAACAATACGATAATCGTCGGTATGGAAATCCATCTCCTCGCCAAATTGCCCAACGTATGCCAGCCCCACGTACGGTTTCACTTCTACGTTATGTAACGGGTAGTGTGAGATGGTGCGATGCTGTAAGAAAAAGATGAAGATGAATTTGTACCTGTCCTGGATAAAGCCCGTTATCCAGGAATAACGGGCAAAAATATTTACTCAAGTGCCTGGGCGAGATCTTGTTGTACCTGTTGACGCTGTTCTGGTGTTAAGACTTTGCTTAAATCAAAATAATATTTAACCCGATAATAGCGAGCCTGTTGTTCTATGTTACTGAAGGCTGCAAGCTGCTGTTTTACGGCGGCGTCATCCCATTTACCGGATTTAATCACCTCTATCAGCGCACCGTCTTTAATTCCCTTCATAGAAATCTGACTGACGTCGGTTTCCAGTTGTTGGTGAAGTTTTTTGATCCGGGTAATCTGATCGTTTGTCAGCTTCAGATGCTGGACAATAGGATCCTGGGCGGGCAGGGGAGGATTGGGGACAGCGGTGGCGAAAGCGCCAAAAGAAACGCCCGCCAGAGTCGCTGCCAGTAAAGTTGTGCGTACAAAGTTTTTCATGAAGATATCCTGATAAGGGAGTGATTAACCGTTTTTATTACCCACGAATGGCGAGCAATTATCTTAGAGCCTATCCCATTAGGGCTATTTTACTTGCCATTTTGGACCTGGGCAGTGCTCGCCAAAACGCGTTAGCGTTTTGAACGCCGCTAGCGGCGGCCCGAAGGGCGAGCGTAGCGAGTCAAACCTCACGTACTACGTGTACGCTCCGGTTTTTGCGCGCTGTCCGTGTCCAAACTGGCTGCGCCAATAACGCCTGGTGGGATAGGCTCTTAGTCAGAATACGTTGCCTGCCACATTACGCCACGCGAATTTGTTTTACGGAGAGTTACGGAGTGAAACAATCCCGCCGCGGTGAGCGGCAGGTTGCTTACAAGGTGAATGGATCGGCATCGCGCCAGGCTGGAAATTTTTCGCGATAGTCCTGCAAGGCGACGAGAGAAAGATCGGCATCGATACGTGTCGCCTGGTGTGGTTCGGCGGTGGCGATAATGTCGCCCTGGGGATTAATGATCCGGCTATCGCCGCGATAATGTAACCCGTTGCCATCGGTGCCAACCCGGTTGCAGCCTGCGACATAAGCCTGATTTTCAATAGCGCGCGCCGTCAGTAATGTTTGCCAGTGTAGCGAGCGCGGCGCGGGCCAGTTCGCTACATACAGCGCCAGATCGTAATCATTGCGGTTGCGCGACCATATCGGAAAGCGCAGATCGTAACAGATCAGCGGCAGAATGCGCCAACCGCGCCACTGCACGATGATGCGTTTATCGCCTGCGGCATAATGTTGATGTTCATCCGCCATACGAAACAGATGGCGCTTATCATAGAGATGAACCTTGCCTTCCGGTTCAACCAGTAAGAAGCGATTTACGGCGCCGCGCTCAGTTTGTAGCGCCGCGCTGCCGGCAATCAGAGCGTCAGTTTGTCGGGCTTTGGCCTGCATCCACGTAATCACGCTATCTTGCGAAAGTGAGTTATTAGCGGCCTCCATCGCAAAGCCGGTGGTAAACATTTCAGGCAGAACAATCACATCCCGGCCAGATACGAGCTCTAGCTGTCTGTCAAAATGACGCAGGTTTGCCGGGCCGTCCATCCAGACTAAAGGTTGTTGCAACAGAGTAATTTTCAAACCAGACACGATCGGAGCTCCTCATTGAACAGCGTCTTTACACTGTAGCATGAGCAATAATAAAAAAGCGGCAAGAAAAAGCCCCGCGAAAGCGGGGCAGGAAAGACACGAGACTGATTATGCGGCTTCGACTTTACGCACTTTCTCCGGCAGCTTTACCGGTTTGGTCGCCAGCGCTTCAGGTTCAAAATCATCAACGTTGATACTGCGCAGGCGGCTCTCTTCCGCTTTCGCCAGGATGGCGGCTTCATCTTTATCTATAAGCCCTTTCGCCAGCGCATTGCGCGCCAGTTCATCCAGACGAGTAAACGGCAGATTTTTACCCAGTTCTTTGCAGATGCGCTGGTGGATAGGGTCGGCAGCGATGACATCACGCAGCGCTTCTTCCAGTAAACCGACCGGATTATGTTCGGCGGGCGTCAGATACTGACCGCGCCCAATGCGTGAACGTGTGGCGTTCGGCACCTGTAGGATCTTCGCCACGGCGTGATCCAGCTTATCAGACGGCGCCAGATAATGACGGCCAGTCGGGAAGATCATCGCGGTGAGCAATCCGGCCACGACGCGGTTCGGGAAGTTCTGCAGCAGATCGTCCATCGCTTGTTCAGCACGATACAGCGCATCCTGTACGCCCCAGTGCACCAGCGGCAGGTCGGCTTCGTGGCGACCTTCGTCGTCGTAACGCTTCAGTACGGCTGAGGCCAGATAAAGCTGACTCAACACATCGCCCAGACGCGCGGAGATACGCTCGCGGCGTTTCAGGCTGCCGCCCAGTACCGCCATTGACACGTCAGACAGCAGCGCCAGGTTTGCGCTCAGTCGGTTCAGATGCTGGTAATAACGCTTCGTGGCGTCGCCGGTTGGCGTATGGCTCGTTAATCCGCGGGTCAGGCCAAGCCAGAAACTGCGGACGGTATTGCTGCCGACATGGCCGATATGTTTAAACAACAGCTTATCAAAGGCATTCACATCATTATTCTGCGCTGCGGCCATCTCTTCCAGTACATAAGGATGGCAGCGAATGGCGCCCTGACCAAAGATCATCATGCTACGGGTCAGGATATTCGCGCCTTCCACGGTGATCGCGATAGGCGCGCCCTGGTAAGCACGCGCCAGGAAGTTGCTCTCGCCCAGCATAATGCCTTTACCCCCAGTGATATCCATCGCGTCGATAATGGACTGCTGGCCGCGGTGGGTGCAGTGGTACTTCACGATAGCCGACAGTACCGCCGGTTTTTCACCCAGCATAATGCCGTAGGTGATTAACGATGCGGCGGCATCCATCACATAAGCGTTACCTGCAATACGCGCCAGCGGTTCTTCAATACCTTCCATCTTGCCGATAGAAATTTTGAACTGACGACGAATGTGAGCATAGGCGCCGGTTGCCAGCGCGACGGATTTCACCCCGCCAGTGGAGTTGGACGGCAGGGTAATACCGCGTCCTACCGACAAACATTCCACCAGCATACGCCAGCCTTGTCCGGCCATTTTGGGGCCGCCGATAATATAATCAATAGGCACGAAAATATCGTTACCGCGGGTTGGACCATTCTGGAACGGAACGTTAAGCGGGAAGTGACGACGACCAATTTCCACACCCGGCGTTGAGGTGGGGATCAGGGCACAGGTAATACCCAGCTCTTCTTCTCCGCCTAACAATCTATCCGGATCGGAAAGCTTAAACGCCAGGCCCAACACGGTAGCTATCGGTGCCAGCGTAATGTAACGCTTGTTCCAGGTCAGGCGCATACCCAGCACCTGCTGGCCCTGCCATTCGCCCATGCAAACCACGCCGGTATCCGGAATGGCGCCTGCATCAGAACCTGCTTCCGGGCTGGTCAGCGCAAAGCAGGGGATCTCCTGGCCGCGCGCCAGTCGCGGCAGATAGTGATTCTTCTGCTCTTCCGTACCATAGTGCTGCAACAACTCGCCAGGGCCGAGTGAGTTTGGAACGCCGACGGTGATAGCCAGAATCCCGGAGACGCCGGACAGTTTTTGCAGTACACGGGACTGCGCATAAGCGGAGAACTCCAGTCCGCCGTACTCTTTTTTAATGATCATCGCAAAAAAACGATGCTCTTTCAGATAAGCCCACAGTTCCGGCGGCAGATCCGCCAGTTCATGGGTAATCTGGAAATCGTTCGCCATCCGGCACGCTTCTTCTACCGGACCGTCGAGAAACGCTTGCTCTTCGGCAGTGAGTTGCGGTTGCGGATAGTTGTGCAGTTTTTTCCAGTCAGGCTTGCCCTGGAACAGATCGCCTTCCCACCAGGTTGTACCGGCATCAATCGCTTCTTTCTCAGTGCGCGACATCGGCGGCATGACCTTACGGAAGCCGCGGAACACCGGTGCGGAAATCATTGATTTTCGCATCGGTGTGAGGTTAAACGGCACGAGGATAATGGCCAGAGGAACCAACAGCCAGATGGACCACAGGCCAGCGACGCCAAGTGCGGCGGTCCAGGCGAGCAGAATCAGGCTGCTGAGAAATAAACTCACGCGGTGATAGAACAATGCGCCGAGCAGAATAACCGTAGCGATAATACTCAAAATCATCATAACGAAAAGCTCCCTTGCTTGTAGGAGGTCTGACCACTTGTGATGATTAGGTTGTAGTGGATGTAAAATTTTTTAGCAATGTGTTTACAAAATAATTACAACAAAGCTCACATTGTTGCCGTTTTTGGGGGCACGAAAAATCAAAAGCGTGAGGCGTTAATTCGGCTTATGCTTCTCGCCTGTACTGCTATCCGGTACACTGCATACTGTCATTTACATTCATGCTGAAGGATATCCTCATGTACCAGGATCTTATTCGTAACGAACTGAACGAAGCGGCGGAAACGCTGGCTAATTTTTTAAAAGATGACGCCAATATTCACGCCATTCAGCGCGCGGCGGTCCTGTTGGCTGACAGTTTTAAAGCGGGTGGTAAGGTACTTTCCTGCGGTAACGGCGGCTCCCATTGCGATGCGATGCACTTTGCTGAAGAGCTGACAGGTCGTTATCGTGAAAATCGTCCGGGCTACCCGGCAATTGCGATTTCTGATGTTAGCCATATATCCTGCGTCAGTAATGATTTTGGCTATGACTATATTTTTTCTCGTTACGTTGAGGCGGTAGGGCGCGAAGGCGATGTCCTGTTAGGGATCTCGACGTCGGGTAACTCTGGTAACGTGATTAAAGCGATTGCCGCGGCCCGTGAAAAAGGCATGAAAGTGATTACGTTGACCGGCAAAGACGGCGGCAAAATGGCGGGAACGGCGGATATTGAAATTCGCGTACCGCACTTCGGTTATGCCGATCGTATTCAGGAAATTCATATCAAAGTAATTCATATCCTGATTCAACTGATCGAAAAAGAGATGGTTAAATAACTATACCCGTCATACTTCAAGCTGCAGGTGCGTTGGTTGCGCTCAGAAACCCCAGTCACATAGTTATCTATGTTCCTGGGGATTTCCTCCCTTACCGCCTTCCTGCAACTCGAATTATTTAGGGTATAGCATATTGTTTTCTTTGATATTTTGAGATTTGATTGGCTGTAAAAATTACGCCTTCCCGCTTAAGGCGTTTGTGGAGGTGATGTATGTGCGAACTGCTTGGGATGAGCGCCAATGTGCCGACGGATATCTGCTTTAGCTTCACCGGACTGGTGCAGCGTGGCGGCGGAACCGGGCCGCATAAAGACGGCTGGGGAATTACCTTTTACGAAGGAAAGGGCTGTCGCACGTTTAAAGATCCGCAACCGAGCTACCATTCGCCGATTGCGAAGCTGGTACAGAATTACCCGATCAAGTCCTGCTCGGTTATCGCCCATATCCGTCAGGCTAATCGCGGTGAAGTGGCGCTGGAAAATACACACCCTTTTACCCGGGAATTATGGGGACGCAACTGGACTTATGCTCATAACGGTCAGCTCAACGGTTATAAGTCGCTGGAAACCGGTAATTTTCGTCCGGTGGGGGAAACCGACAGCGAAAAAGCGTTTTGCTGGTTATTGCATAAATTAACGCAGCGTTATCCCCGCACGCCGGGCAACATGACGGCGGTATTTAAATATATTGCGACACTGGCGACGGTATTACGTGAAAAAGGCGTTTTTAACATGCTGCTGTCAGATGGGCGATATGTGATGGCGTTTTGCTCAACCCATTTGCACTGGATCACTCGCCGGGCGCCGTTTGGCGTAGCCACGCTGGTGGATCAGGATATGGAAATTGATTTCAGTTCACAGACCACGCCAAATGACGTGGTTACCGTGATTGCTACCCAGCCGCTAACGGGGAATGAAACCTGGCAAAAGATTATGCCAGGCGAATGGGCGTTATTTTGCCTCGGAGAGCGTATAATTTGAGGCCAGCTGTGGCTGAACGACTTCGTGACTCAACGGTTTGCTCACGACGTAACGCCCATCAACGATAGAAACAGTTGGCGGCTTATGCGTTTGTTCAAAATAATCGTAGCCGGGTTTTAGCTGCGCCCAGAAATCTTTGTAATATGAATATTTATGACGCTGCATATTGGCGTCGGTCATCCGGAACGGATAAATACTCACCTGCACGCTCGGCTGACCAAAGACCAGCGCGGCGGTGACAAACTGGAAAATCTCATCAATGCCGCTGTCGGTCATGGCATAGCAGCCGACGGAAACACAGGCGCCGTGAATCATCAGATATTTACCATCATAGCCATGCGCGCGATCGTAGGCATTGGGAAAACCAATGTTGATGGCCTTATAAAAACGGCTGTCTGGCTTGAGTTGATTGCGCTGAACGCTGTAAAACCCTTCCGGACTTTTAAAATCGCCCTGACGGCGTTTCGGGCCTAACCCGCCGGAATAGTTGCAAATTTTGTAGCTATCAAGCAACTGGTATTGCTCACCCATTTTGACGTAGAGATCAAGGGTGCGCTCTTCTTTAAAAATCTGAATATAGACCGGTGAGCCCATTAACTGCTGCTTATACTCTTTACTGACCGGCGTGACGGGGCTGCTGCTGCTCAGCAAACCGGCAAACGAGACGCACGGCATCAGAAGCATCGCAAGAAAAAATGCGATTTTACGCATACTGCTTGTTCCTTGATAAAACGGTTACACACGCCAGAACGGCAAAAGAGTCCCCAAATCGGAGTAATCTGGATTTGGAGCGCTCACATTAGCACCACGGCAGTTTTTCGCAAGTCCCCGTGTGTACGTTTACAATTTTCCCGCCGCTTTCGTCGTCATACCTTCGAATATGTCGCATTTTTAACGCGAATGTCTCTTTGCGCGCAATAAAACATACTGTACACTTAAACAGTATTGTGGGGGCGAGCGATGCGCAAAATCATACATGTTGATATGGACTGTTTTTTTGCCGCGGTAGAGATGCGTGATAATCCGGCGTTACGCGATATCCCCATTGCCATTGGCGGGAGTCGTGAGCGAAGAGGCGTTATCAGTACCGCCAACTATCCTGCGCGCCAGTTTGGCGTACGTAGCGCGATGCCGACCGCCATGGCGCTAAAGCTGTGCCCCCATCTCACCTTACTGCCTGGCCGCTTTGACGCCTATAAAGAGGCTTCGCGGCATGTACGTGACATCTTTTCCCGCTACACTTCACTGATTGAACCGCTCTCGCTGGATGAAGCCTGGCTGGATGTGACTGACAGCCCGCACTGTTATGGTTCGGCAACTCTGATCGCCAGGGAGATTCGTCAGACTATTTTCAATGAACTGCAACTCACCGCCTCCGCCGGCGTTGCGCCAGTGAAATTTCTGGCGAAGATCGCCTCCGATCTCAATAAACCGAACGGACAATATGTTATTACGCCAGCCGATGTACCCGACTTTCTTAAAACGTTGCCGTTAGCCAAAATTCCATGCGTGGGGAAAGTTTCCGCCGCCAAACTGGAAAATATGGGGTTAAGAACCTGCGGGGATATTCAACAGTGCGATCTGGCGATGCTTCTCAAACGCTTCGGTAAATTTGGCCGGGTATTATGGGAGCGTAGTCAGGGTATTGACGAGCGTGATGTTAACAGCGAAAGGCTGCGTAAATCGGTAGGTGTTGAGCGTACTCTGGCGGAGGATATTCATGAGTGGTCGGACTGCGAGGCCATTATTGAACATTTATATCCGGAACTGGAGCGTCGTCTGGCTATAGTAAAGCCCGATTTACTGATTGCCCGACAGGGCGTTAAATTAAAATTTAATGATTTTCAGCAAACCACTCAGGAACATGTCTGGCCGCAATTAAATAAAGAAGACTTAATTACCACCGCCCGTAAAACCTGGACCGAGCGTCGCGGCGAGCGCGGCGTACGGCTGGTGGGGCTACACGTAACGCTGCTCGACCCTCAGTTGGAACGACAGTTGGTGTTAGGGTTATAAGTCAGGCCATTAAGATTTTATCACTATTACGATTGCGCCATCTAAATTTCAGTATTACTATACCCACGTTTTCTCATTCTCAATAACTGCAAAGGAGGTTCATCATGACACTTTATTCTCTGAACGCACTTTGCAGACCTTTCCAGGATTAATTTTCTTTTATTGCCCTGGATTAGTCTGCCATTTCCTGATTTTTTAATTCATATATGGAATGGTATATGGGCAATTATATTCGTCCTTTATCAGATGTGGTATTTTCTATCGCATCGGATAACCTGTGGATCGAAGATTCCGCGATCCAACAATTATATACGACGGCTAAGTTAACCGGTATGAAACGCGTTATCGGGATGCCAGATCTGCATCCGGGGCGCGGCTATCCTATTGGCGCAGCCTTTTTCTCGCGTGGACGTTTTTATCCGGCGCTGGTCGGCAACGATATCGGCTGCGGCATGGCGTTATGGCAAACGGATATTTTAGGGCGTAAATATAACGCCGATAAACTGGAGAAGCGGCTGGCGTCGCTGCCTGACGTGGCGGATGCGCAGTGGCTGGAGGAGAATGTCCCTGCCGCAATGCAGCATCATTCGTGGCGCTCTGCGCTGGGCTCCATTGGCGGCGGCAATCATTTTGCCGAGCTGCAGCAGGTCGATCGCATCGTCGATGCTGATTCGTTCGCTTTGTCGGGGTTGCAAAAAGCGCAGTTATTACTGCTGGTACACAGTGGTTCACGCGGTCTGGGGCAAGCTATCCTGCGTCGTCATGTGGAGGCGTTTTCGCATAACGGTTTGCCGGAAGATAGCGACGATGCGCGCCGCTACCTTGCAGAACATGACGATGCGCTGGCATTTGCCCGCAGTAATCGCGCGCTGATTGCCCGCCGGATACTGCAACAGCTCAGGGCTGAGGGCGAACCGCGGCTGGATGTGGCGCATAACTTCGTTGAACCCTGTACTGTCGCGGGTGAGGCGGGGTGGCTGCATCGTAAAGGCGCTACGCCAGATGGGCAGGGACTGGTGATTATCCCCGGCTCGCGCGGCGATTATAGCTGGCTGGTGAAACCCGTCGTCAGCGAGGAGAGCCTCTTCTCCCTGGCGCACGGCGCGGGGCGCAAATGGATGCGTACCGAGTGTAAAGACCGGTTATCGGCAAAATTTACCCCGCGACAGCTCTGCCGTACCGGGATGGGTAGCCGGGTGATTTGCCGCGATCGCCAGCTCATTTATGAAGAAGCGCCGCAGGCGTATAAATCCATCGATAGCGTTGTGGATTGTCTGGCAGACGCCGGACTGATTACGCCAGTTGCCTGCCTGCGTCCGGTGCTGACGCTGAAAACCTCAGGGGAGAAAAGCGCATGATCTTACTACAACTTTCTTCTGCGCAGGGACCGGACGAGTGTTGTCTGGCGGTAAAAAAAGCGCTGGATTGTCTGACGAAAGAAGCCGCCAGAGAAAAGGTATCGCTGACGCGACTTGAAACAGAGCCGGGACGATTACCAGACACGCTGCGTTCCGCGCTGGTCTCGCTGGACGGCGAAAAAGCCATAGCTTTCAGTGAACGTTGGTGCGGCACGTTACTGTGGATTTGTACCAGCCCGTATCGTCCGCACCATGGGCGAAAAAACTGGTACGTCGGCATTGGGCGCTTTTCCGCCGACGAGCACATACAGTCTGATGAGATTCGTTTCGAGACTCTGCGCTCTTCCGGCCCGGGTGGGCAGCACGTTAATAAAACCGACTCGGCAGTGCGGGCCACGCACCTGGCGAGCGGGATTAGCGTGAAGGTTCAGTCGGAGCGCAGTCAACATGCGAATAAGCGTCTGGCCCGGCTGCTGATTGCCTGGCGGCTGGAACAGCAACGGCAAAATGAGTGTGCGGCATTGAAGTCTGAAAGGCGTCTGTTCCATCATCAGATTGAGCGCGGCAATCCGCTACGGATATTTAAAGGAATGGCGTTTACGCCACAATAATTCGGTGTTACCGGCGCTGTTATAGGGCTGTCTGGCTATTCGCGTGTAGCCGCAGCGCTATTTCAGCGCATCGCGGATAAAACGAAGCAGTTGTTGTTTTTGTTCACGTTCAACGGCGTTCAGCAACGCGAGAATACCTGTTGCGATGGCAAGAAAAATGGGGGGGAAACCGAGCAGGATAACAATGAGCGGCCAGTTTATTTCGGGTCCACTAACAATGTTGTCCAGCGGGAAAAATATCCCTCCGATAAAGCGTCCGACAAGGTTAGCGAGAGTGAGTATTTCCATTCCCAGCGCCAGAAGGAGTGCGATGGTAATAATCAGGGGACCAAACGTTGATGGCGATGTTTGACCTTCCAACGTTACGCCAACTGGCGTTTCATGCCAGCGCCCGTTAAATGACGCTGTGAGTTTCCGTCCATCGCAACGTCTGAAGTCATACCGCACCGTCACGCGCAACGGCTTTATCGTTCCATGCATCTGTTCATTTTTTTCGAGGGCATGTTCCAATTTTTGCTGAGCGTCCTCAAGCGTATAAGACGTTTGGCAGGAGAGTTTATCTGGCGATGGATACCAGATATCCCATATCGGTTTAAAATTCATATCATCTTCCTTGATATATAGCCTGTGATATATAGCCCGTCCAGAAATGGGACGGGCATTTTAGCGCTTTCTTACTTCGCAGGAATCGCTTTCAGCAATTCGGTCAGCAGAGTCCAGTAGTGGCCGACGCTTTCGATATGTACCTGCTCATCCGGAGAGTGAGGTCCGGTAATGGTAGGCCCAATAGAAACCATGTCCATATCCGGATAGGGTTTCTTAAACAGACCGCATTCCAGGCCGGCGTGGATAATCTGGATGTTCGGTGTCTTGTTGAACAGACGCTGATAGGTTTCCCGCACCAGGTGCATGACCGGCGAGTTCGCATCGGGCTGCCAGCCAGGATAGCTGCCTTTTGCTTCGGTTTTCGCGCCAGCCAGCTTGCCCAGCGAATCCAGCATACTCACCACATAATCTTTACCGCTGTCGATAAGAGAGCGAATCAGGCAGTGAATTTCGACATTCGCATCGGACATTGTGACCACGCCAACGTTCAGCGATGTTTCCACTACGCCTTTCGCCACGTCTGAATTGCGGATCACGCCGTTCGGCGTTGCGTTCAGCAGGCGCACAAAGGTATCGCGTGACGGCGCGGTCAATGCGGCTTTATCACTGGCAACCTCATTGAGTTGCAGCGTCAGGTTTTTCTCTTTTTCCGCCAGTTCGTTTTTCAGAATATCCTGGTAAGCGTTCACTAATGTTTTCAGCGCGCCTACGTTGTCTGCGGCAACGGCGAGGGTAGCGAACGCTTCGCGCGGAATCGCGTTACGCAGCGTGCCGCCGTTGAAATCGATCAGACGCAGATCCAGTTCTTCTGCGTGCCCGGCCAGAAAACGCGCCAGCAATTTGTTGGCATTGCCAAGACCGAGGTGAATTTCACCACCGGAGTGGCCGCCTTTCAGACCTTTCAGGGTTAGCTTAAAGCACGCAAATCCTGCGGGTACAGCTTCACGGGTCAACGGCAGATTAGAGGTAAAATCGATGCCGCCTGCGCAGCCCATATAGATCTCACCTTCTTCTTCAGAGTCGGTGTTGATCAGGATGTCGGCCTGCAACCAGCCGGACTGGAGGCCGAACGCGCCATCCATGCCCGCTTCTTCGGTCATGGTCAGCAGCACTTCCAGCGGGCCGTGGACGACATTATCATCAGCCAGTACCGCTAACGCAGAAGCCATTCCAATACCATTGTCGGCGCCGAGCGTAGTACCGCGCGCTTTAACCCATTCGCCATCAATATAAGGCTGGATAGGATCTGTAGTGAAGTCGTGAACGGTGTCGCTATTTTTTTGCGGCACCATATCCAGATGCGCCTGTAAAACGACCGGCTTGCGATTTTCCATACCTGCAGTGGCGGGCTTACGGATCAGAATATTACCGACCTGGTCGCGATCCACGTAAAGGCCTTTCTCTTTGGCCCAACTCACAATATGTTCCGCGAGTTGCTCTTCGTGATAGGACGGGTGAGGAATAGAACAGATTTTGGCAAAAATATCCCACAAAGGTTGTGGTGATAACTGAGACAGTTCAGACACGATAAGTCTCCTTGGCGGTGGTCTGAAAAACGTTCTTACAGGCCACAGGGTTAGCGGAATTGATAACTCTTACGAGATGCGACTGAGAATACCACTTTCTCCGCCTGCGGGTAGTATAAAGCATACAAAAAGAGGCGTGGATTCCGCTAAACACTGGTTTTTAGCGCGTCAGGTCTCTATAATCTCGCGCAACTATTTCCCCCTCGAACACTTTTTAAGCCGTAGATAAACAGGCTGGGACACTTCACATGAGCGAAAAATACGTCGTCACCTGGGACATGTTGCAGATTCACGCACGCAAACTGGCGAGCCGCCTCATGCCTTCAGAACAATGGAAAGGCATTATTGCCGTAAGTCGTGGCGGCCTTGTACCGGGCGCACTACTGGCGCGTGAATTGGGCATTCGTCATGTCGATACCGTATGCATCTCCAGCTACGATCACGATAACCAGCGCGAACTGAAAGTGCTGAAACGTGCAGAAGGCGACGGCGAAGGCTTTATCGTCATCGACGATCTGGTCGATACCGGCGGCACCGCCGTCGCGATTCGCGAAATGTACCCTAAAGCGCATTTCGTCACGATTTTCGCTAAACCGGCGGGCCGTCCGCTGGTTGATGATTATGTTATTGATATTCCTCAGAACACCTGGATTGAGCAGCCCTGGGATATGGGTGTGGTATTTGTACCGCCGATTTCAGGTCGTTAATCAGCAGCTTTTCAGAGCGCCCGGCAATGCCGGGCGCTGTTTTATTGGTTACAATAAGCCTCTATGAGTATCCAAGGAGGCTGCACGAATGACACAGGCTAACCTCAGCGAAACCCTGTTCAAACCCCGCTTTAAACATACTGAAACGTCTACCCTTGTCCGTCGGTTCAATCGTGGGTCGCAGCCGCCCATGCAATCCGCGCTGGACGGTAAGAACGTCCCGCACTGGTACCGCATGATAAACCGCCTGATGTGGATTTGGCGCGGCGTTGATCCACGAGAAATCCTTGATGTGCAGGCGCGCATTGTGATGAGCGACGCAGAGCGAACGGATGATGATTTATACGATACGGTCATCGGTTACCGCGGCGGCAACTGGATTTATGAGTGGGCAAAGCAGGCGATGGACTGGCAGCAGAAAGCCTGTCAGGAACAGGACGCCATGCGCAGCGGACGCTACTGGCTTCATGCCTCAACGCTCTATAACATTGCCGCCTACCCGCATTTGAAGGGCGATGAGCTGGCGGAGCAGGCGCAGGCGCTGGCGAATCGCGCCTATGAAGAGGCCGTGCAGCGGTTGCCAGGCTCGTTACGTGAAATGGAATTTGCCGTTCCTGGCGGTTCGCCTGTCACCGCGTTTTTACATATGCCGAAAGGGGACGGTCCGTTTCCGACGGTGCTCATGTGCGGCGGCCTGGACGCCATGCAAACCGACTATTACACCCTGTATGAACGCTATTTCGCGCCGCGCGGTATTGCGATGTTAACGCTTGATATGCCTTCGGTTGGATTTTCATCAAAGTGGAAATTAACCCAGGATTCCAGCTTGCTCCATCAGCATGTGTTAAAAGCGCTTCCTAATGTCCCCTGGGTGGATCATACCCGTGTTGCGGCGTTTGGTTTCCGTTTTGGCGCCAACGTTGCGGTGCGTCTGGCCTATCTGGAAGCGCCGCGTTTGAAAGCGGTGGCTTGCCTGGGGCCGGTGGTCCATGCGCTACTTAGCGATCCGCAACGACAGAGCACGGTGCCGGAGATGTATCTGGATGTGCTGGCCAGCCGTCTGGGTATGCATGATGCTTCGGATGAGGCGCTGCGTGTGGAGCTCAATCGCTATTCGTTGAAAGTACAGGGGCTACTGGGCAGACGTTGTCCTACGCCAATGCTTTCCGGCTTCTGGAAAAACGATCCTTTCAGCCCGGAAGAAGAGTCTCGCTTAATTACAACATCATCTTCAGACGGTAAGCTGATAGAGATCCCTTTTAACCCGGTGTACCGCAATTTTGACCGCGCGCTGCAAGAAATTACCGACTGGATTAATCATAGATTGTGTTAATAGATTGATAAATTCTATTGATTTGGTAAAACAGTTGCTTCATTAAAGGAGATCGCAATGACGTTACCGAGTGGACACCCGAAAAGTAGATTGATCAAGAAATTTACCGCGCTTGGCCCCTATATCCGGGAAGGGCAGTGCGAAGACAATCGTTTTTTTTTCGATTGCCTGGCAGTTTGCGTCAACGTGAAGCCCGCGCCAGAGAAGCGTGAATTTTGGGGCTGGTGGATGGAGCTGGAAGCACAAGAGAAACGCTTCACTTATCGTTATCAGTTTGGTTTGTTTGATAAAGAGGGCAACTGGACCGCAGTGCCGATTAACGAAACCGAAGTGGTGGAGCGACTGGAATACACGCTACGCGAGTTTCATGAAAAGCTACGCGACCTGCTGATTTCTATGGAGCTGGCGCTGGAGCCGTCTGACGATTTCAACGACGAGCCGGTAAAACTGTCGGCATAACCCTGCTGTCATGCCTGATGGCGTAGCGCCATCAGGCACAATGCGACTTATCAGAACTGGTAGGTCAACCCTATTGCCACAATATCATCGTCATTAATGCCTAACGTGTTATCGCTATCAAGCTGATTGATTTTGTAATCTACAAACGCGGACATATTTTTGTTGAAGTAATAGGTTGCGCCAACGTCAATGTAATTCACCAAATCCTCACTGCCGACGCCCTCAATATCTTTGCCTTTTGACAGCACATAGCCTAATGACGGACGCAGACCAAAATCAAACTGATACTGGATAACTGCTTCGAAGTTTTGGGTTTTATTGGCAAATCCGCCGGAAACTGGCGTCATGTTGCGGGTTTCTGAATAGAAGGTCGCAATATAAATATCATTCGCGTCATACTTTACACCCGTAGCCCAGGCTTCGGCTTTATCGCCCGTACCGCGGCGCTGCAGATTTTGCTCCCTGGTGCGATCGGAGAGAGTATAAGCGCCGCTGACGGCAAAATCGCTGCCGCCGAAATCGTAGCTCACGGATGTGCCGAAGCCGTCGCCGTTTTGCTTTTTCACATCGCGATTTTCGTTTTTCCCCTGATACTGTAAGGTAAGATCCAGTCCATCAACGATGCCGAAGAAATCGGTATTGCGGTAAGTCGCCAGCCCGCTGGCGCGTTTAGTCATAAAATTATCGGTCTGGGCGGAAGAGTCGCCGCCGAATTCGGGAAACATATCCGTCCAGGCCTCAACATCGTACAGCGCGCCCAGGTTACGTCCATAGTCAAAAGAACCGATATCTTTTAATTTCAGGCCAGCAAAGGCCAGGCGGGTTTTTTGCTGGGACGAATCACTTTCGGCTTTATTACCGGCAAACTCAGCTTCCCAGCGCCCGTAGCCGGTCAATTGATCGTTAATTTGCGTTTCGCCTTTAAAACCAAAACGAACGTAGCTTTGATCGCCATCTTTGCTGTCATAATCGCTCATATAGTGCATGGCTTTAACTTTTCCATACACATCAAGCTTATTACCGTTTTTATTGTAAACCTCGGCGGCGTGAACAGATGCTGATGCGATGATACTCACCACTATTGCCAGAGTGCTCTTATTCATTTCCATTCCTGTTTTAATTACGCGCTATGATTTGTCGGGAAACCCGGTAAAAAACAGGAAGGTTTTTAACGTTCGGTAATGAAAGATTTATGACAAAGTGAGAATTTTTTTAAAAAAATATGTTTAATTGTTGCGGTAATAAAATGGTCAAATTCCGCCGCTACGCTTGCTGATCCTGCGCAACAAAATTTCACGCTACGCGTACAGGTTGTTGGCAACCGGAGCCAGTCCTGCTAAAACGTTCATTTGGTCTTTATTTCTTATTTTGAACGGCAGAGAATCATGAGTGACAGCCAGACGCTGGTCGTAAAACTCGGCACCAGCGTGCTAACAGGCGGATCGCGCCGCCTGAACCGTGCCCATATCGTAGAACTTGTCCGCCAGTGCGCGCAGCTACACGCCGCGGGACATCGTATTGTTATTGTTACCTCTGGCGCGATTGCCGCCGGACGTGAACATCTCGGCTACCCGGAACTGCCGGCAACGATCGCCTCTAAACAGCTTCTGGCGGCGGTAGGGCAAAGCCGTCTGATTCAACTGTGGGAGCAGTTGTTTTCAATTTACGGTATCCATATCGGGCAGATGCTGTTGACGCGTGCGGATATGGAAGACAGAGAGCGCTTTCTGAACGCCCGCGATACGCTGCGTGCATTACTGGATAACCATATTGTGCCGGTTATCAATGAAAATGATGCCGTTGCGACAGCGGAAATTAAAGTGGGCGATAACGATAACCTCTCCGCGCTGGCGGCGATCCTGGCAGGCGCGGATAAACTGCTGCTGCTGACCGATCAGCAAGGATTATTTACCGCCGATCCGCGTAGCAATCCGCAGGCGGAGCTTATCAAAGATGTGTATGGCGTTGACGATGCGCTGCGCTCTATCGCGGGAGACAGCGTTTCCGGGCTGGGAACCGGTGGTATGAGCACTAAGCTTCAGGCGGCAGACGTGGCCTGTCGCGCGGGTATTGATACGATTATTGCCTCAGGTAGTAAACCGGGCGTGATCGGCGATGTGATGGAGGGGATTTCCGTCGGTACCCGTTTTCATGCACAAGCCTCGCCGCTGGAGAACCGCAAACGTTGGATCTTCGGCGCGCCGCCGGCAGGCGAAATTACGGTTGATGAAGGCGCAACCGCGGCAATGCTGGAACGTGGCAGTTCACTTCTGCCAAAAGGCATCAAAAGCGTGACGGGCAATTTCTCGCGGGGGGAGGTCATCAGAATTTGTAACCTGCAAGGGCGTGATATCGCTCATGGCGTCAGCCGTTATAACAGTGATGCTCTGCGGCGGATAGCCGGTCACCACTCTCAACAAATCGATGCGATTCTGGGCTATGAATATGGCCCGGTCGCTGTTCATCGTGATGACATGATTACTCGATAAGGAACAGGCATATGCTGGAACAAATGGGCATTGCTGCTAAAGCGGCGTCGTATAAGCTGGCGCTGCTCTCCAGCGGCGAAAAAAATCGCGTGCTGGAAAAAATAGCCGATGAACTGGAAGCGCAAATGGAAAGTATCCTCAGCGCGAACGTACAAGATGTTGAGCAGGCGCGAGCCAATGGCCTGAGCGAAGCGATGCTGGACCGCCTGGCGCTGACCCCTGCGCGTCTGAAAGCGATTGCTGACGATGTGCGCCAGGTCTGTAATCTCGCCGACCCGGTCGGGCAGGTGATCGACGGCGGTCTGCTGGACAGCGGGCTACGTCTGGAGCGCCGCCGCGTGCCGTTGGGCGTGGTTGGCGTTATCTATGAGGCACGTCCGAACGTTACCGTTGATGTGGCTTCTTTGTGTCTGAAAACCGGTAATGCGGTGATTCTACGCGGTGGGAAGGAGACGTATCGCACGAATGCCGCAACCGTTCGTGTCATTCAGAAGGCGCTGAAAGCTTGCGGTTTACCGGAGGCGGCGGTTCAGGCGATTGATAATCCGGATCGTTCGCTGGTCAATGAAATGCTGCGTATGGATAAGTACATCGATATGCTGATCCCGCGCGGCGGCGCAGGCTTGCATAAACTGTGTCGCGAGCAATCCACCATTCCGGTGATTACTGGCGGGATTGGCGTGTGCCATATTTTTGTTGATAGCAGCGCAGACATCGCCCCGGCGCTGAAGATTATTGTCAACGCCAAAACCCAGCGCCCGAGCACCTGTAACACGGTGGAAACCTTGCTGGTGCATCAGGACATCGCAGAACGCTTTTTGCCTGCGCTGAACAAGCAGATGGCGGAGAGCGGCGTAACGTTGCATGGGGATGAAACCGTCATGCAGGCACTGCATGGCCCTGCCAAACTGGTGCCGCTGAAACCGGAAGAGCTGGATAACGAGTTTCTGTCTCTGGATCTGAACGTTGTGGTGGTCGAAAATATGGATGGCGCTATCGGCCACATTCGCGAACATGGCACTCAGCACTCCGATGCGATTTTGACGTGTGATATGCATAATGCTGCGCGTTTCGTGAACGAAGTGGATTCCGCTGCGGTTTATGTCAACGCCTCTACCCGTTTTACCGACGGCGGGCAGTTTGGGCTTGGCGCAGAAGTGGCGGTCAGCACGCAGAAATTACATGCCCGCGGTCCGATGGGGCTTGAAGCGCTTACCACCTATAAGTGGATCGGCTTTGGCGATGGTACGATTCGTGCGTAATTAATGACGAGCGGTGCAAAAATAGCCGGTTGAGTAGCAAGGCTATTGACGCACCGCCCGGTTAGTTTTAACCTTCTACCCCGTGATTCACCCGCGTGAACACACCCTTCTCAGGGCCGATATAGCTCAGTTGGTAGAGCAGCGCATTCGTAATGCGAAGGTCGTAGGTTCGACTCCTATTATCGGCACCATTAAAATCAATAAGTTACACATCATTAGTACCTTCCTTATTTTTTGACTGGGACAAATTTGGGACCGATGGGTTCAGGATCGAGTCTATTTGCCGTGCGTGTTCGGTAAGGTGATTAGGTGCAAGGTGAGCATATCGACGAACCATTTCGATAGACTCCCAGCCTCCCATTTCCTGTAACACTGACAACGGGACTCCGGCTTGAACCAGCCAACTTGCCCAGGTGTGTCTCAAGTCGTGAAATCTGAAATCATCAATACCAGCCCGTCTCAGCGCCGCTTTCCAGGCTGTGTTTGCGTCATACCGCATCTTCCTTACTGTTGGCGCTTTCGTTCCGTCTGGTTTGGTACAGCTTTCCTTGTACACAAATACCCAACGGTGATGATTCCCGATTTGTTTTTTCAATACGCGACATGCAGTATCATTCAGCGCAACGCCAATTGCGCGGTTTGATTTACTCTCTTCCGGGTTTATCCATGCCACCCGGCGCTGCATATCTATTTGTTGCCATTCAAGGTTGATGATGTTCGAGCGTCTTAAGCCTGTTGCCAGTGCAAATTCAACAACAGACTTTAATGGCTCCGGACATTCATCAATCAGCCTTTGTGCTTCATGGGGCTCCAGCCAGCGGATCCGTTTATTCTTTGGTTGAGGCACTTTAATAATTGGTGCCTTATCCAGCATTTTCCATTCACGCTCTGCGGCTCTTAGTAGGGCCTTTATAAATGAAAGATGCGTAGCCTTCGTTGCAACGGACGCTGGTTTTGGCGTGTATTCTGGAACAGGTTTCCCTTTTTTTCTGCATGCTTCTGCCCTGAGTTTCCAGTTTTCCTCATGACGCCGGTTCGTCATTTTTTGCATTGCTGAATAAATTTTTGATTCAGTAATGTCTCTTAGTTGCATTCCTGCGAAATGTTGAAGCCAGAATCCGATCCGGCTTTTGTCATCGTCCAGTGATTTTTTATGTGCTTTCTCTTCAAGCCACCTGACACACGCTTCCTCGAACGTTATATCAGGTATTTCACCAAGTTTGCTGACCCGCCATGCTTCAGCCTTTAGCTTGTCATGGAGTTCTGTCGCCTGCCTTTTGTCCTTTGTTCCAAGAGACTGTTTAAATCTTTTACCGTTCGGCAATGTGAAACTGGCGTACCATATTTCACCTCTGCGGAAGAGTGACATTTTCTTTCCTCTGTTATGCCATCACCCGCGCTCACCTGGACAGTATGCAGCGGAGACTGAAGAGCCGCAATGCAGGCTTGTCGTGTTGTGAGGTAAGGAGATTTATTCTTAGTGGGATCTTTGCGTGTTGCCTGAAGACGCCCTGTGCGTATCCAGTTAATGGCAGTCGGTCTGGATATCTTGAGAAAATGACAGGCCTCATCGAGTGTGAGGCTGTATGGCTCCATTATTTCACCTCTTGCTGTGACATTGTTGAGAAATGGATACCAGCTCGTTGCTGCCAGACGATCCAACCGAGAGTCATATCCCATGCCATGTATTCGTTATCGCCGTTTTTTGCTCTCCGACGATCTACTAAGTCACCAAAACGCTTTTCCATGAATAATTCATAAGCTTCGCGTTCATCTGGTTCTACTTCCAGAGATAGGAGTGCGATTTCATAAGCACGGCGCTCAATATCGTCTCGCACGTCAAGGCTGCTGATACGCTCTTTAATTTCTTTAATCAGTTCTTTGTCGGTAAAAGTGGTCATTATGCTCCAGCCTCCGGTGCTTTTGGCATTACTGCCCAGTGAGTGATATTGACGTTTTCAAGGTCCCCGACCTGAAATGTCCACTGCCATTCTCCGGTTTCTTTTTGTCCCCAGGTGTACCAGAGAGAACGCCAGCCAATTAGCCAGCCTTCTCCGTTAGCATCGAATAACAAAACACTTTCATTTGCTGGTGGCAGTTCAGTTGACACTGGTATTACTTTGTTTTCCTGTGCTGCACATTTAGCTTCAAGCGCATCGAATTTACGCACCAGGTATTCAGCATCTGTTTCATTTACTTTCAGATCTCGCGGTACACATCTCCCACGAAGAAACCCTTCCATTTCGAAAACATTCATGCGCATTTGCGTAACTCCGATAACTCGTTAAAGCGTTCCATAAACATCCCGTAGGCATGGCCCGGTGCCAGTGGAATCACGTTGAACATCTCTGTTGCCGGGATACCTTCCAGTACAGGCCAGAAAGAGCCATCATCAAGCCCGAGATCGCGGCGTTCGGTTGCCAGCATGATGAGATCGGCATATTTCACGGGCGTACTCATAACTGGGGGTAACCCGTATTTCTCACGGATTACGGCGTCTATTTTTTCTTCCATTTGTTTATAGTCAGGAAGAAGGCGTTTCAGTGGTGCGGGAATGTCCTGGCAATACGCTTCTGTTGCATCATGCATTAACGCTTCAAAAGCAAATTCCTGCGGCACCAACTGGCTGCAAAGAACCGCATGTTGGGCGACGCTGTAGAAGTGCGAAAGATGACCGGCAAAGCGACAGATATTTGAAAGGGAAACCGCGATATCGTTAATATCGATGTCGTCTTTATTTATCCTGTCATAATAAAAATGCTTCCCGGAAAAAGTTTTAATAAATGACATTTTGTTCTCCACGTATATGCGCTGCACCGCGCTGAATTCTGGTAAAAAGAATCCCTCACCATCCGGCGATTATTGAGTAAATTACGTTTCCATAAATGCCCCCGCAGGGGCATTTGCAGTAATGAAATCAGGCGGTGAAAGTACCAATAAAGGTTTCTACTTTGCTGTCCTTGAATTTCTCAACAAGCAGATCACGAAATTCGTTAGCCATTTCTTCCTGCACCGCCTCCAGCTGAATAATGCGCAGAACCAGTACAGGACGATCGCCAGTGATAATACTGAGGCGTAATTTAAACGGACGTTCTTTCAGACCTTCAAACGGAACGCATTTAAATTCAAATGCCACTGGCATAATGTCTTTGGTCTTCGCTTCGACAGACTCCATCAGGGAGCGTTTGCCGCTGAAGTCATTATCTTCAAAATCAGCGGTCTGGTTTGCTTCAATCGTGATTTTACGGACAGCCGCAGCCGCTTTTGTTGCCTGAATAGCGTCACCATTAGCATCAAAGCCCACAAGATAGTCGGCCCAGTCTTCAATCCATTCTGCCAGTGACTTCTGGGAGTTACGCTCGCCGTTAACAGACAACAGAGCAGAGAACGGTGCTGTCTTTTTCAGTTTGAGTGTGGCGGTGTTATCTGCGTGACCTGGTTCATCAATAGTACCCAGGTTAAGCACACTGACGGCACGCATATTATCAGCATCGATAAAGCAGCGGGTGCCTTCATCTGCAAGATCTTTAGAATAACGGGTAAAGTCATCGATGCTGGTAGTGGAAAGCGCACCACGGAAACGGAAGCGATTTAAATTAAATTTTTCCAGATCATGAATGCGAAAATTCTCAGGCAATGCCACAGCATCGGCACCAATCTTACTGATAATTTCATTAACACCCTGAGCAGAAATAAGGGCATGGATTTGATTAATTGCGGTTGCGTCTAAGTTCTGAGACATAATAAGTCCTCACTATATAAAGATATTCAGTGATGAGATAAATAATCAGTTAATTAAAAACGATATTAACGACCTGCTGCGCGGAGTTTTCCGTCAGGTTCACCGGCAAGAGTCAGTAACTGTCCCTGGTCTTCCTGCAGAATAGTCAGGCGACCACCGCGATTGACATACATCGGCGTTTCGGTGGTGTCTTCTTCGGAAATTTTCCCGCGGTTAGTCGGGCGAACATATGAGAGTTTGTGTTTGATTTTCACACGGTTCTCATCAAATGGTTCGATTTCCAGGTTGAGTGAGACCTTACCTTTGGTTTTCGTGTTCATCACACCGGAAGCGACTTCACTGAGAACTGCGCCGATTTTGGTTTCAAATACGCCGCCGTCCAGCTCCCCGATAAATGCCTGCACATCAGTACTGCGTTCGCTAGCCATTTTGCTGCTCCTCATCATATCGACCCTGCAAGGTCGGTTGGTTTCTCCACAAAACAGAGAAGAACACCTGCGGTGACTGCCGCCCGGATGGATTGGGTTATGAGCCCGTCGTCCGGTGATGTTCTTCTCTGTTTTGTAAAAAGAGCGATACCAGCCGGAAGCAAGTGTACAAACTGGTACCGCGAGGACTACACACAGCATAAAGTTGTGGTGCCGGGTGCCTCCCGGTGCCTGGCGAAGGTTGCACACCAGGCGGGTGGGTATCCACAGAAGGTCGACTGTCAGCCTCAACCTTAACCCGCGTGCGCTGAGCCGCATTCACCACAACGCTAAGGATTCTCTCTGGTTGAAAATACTTAGCTGTTATGTGCCTGTCTTTTCACCACTTCAGGCTCGGTGGTATCTTGGTGTTTTCATATAGCCAAGAAGGAAATAGTTATGACCAAAGAAGAAAAAATTCTTTATTTATTCCAACTATCGGTTAAGACACACACTGCATATCAGACTGCTGCCATGACATCAGATAAAAATTACAGTACGTCAGAAAACCCGATAGACGACATAAGCAAGCTTTACGATAAGTTCGAAGCACTACTCGATAAAAAGTTTGCTGAGGCTGGGCTTGAGTGATTGTTGAATAATCGACAAAACCCAACTTAAATTTTCGTCAGTGGGCTCGATGCCATGTGCGGTGAGCTCACTTTTCAAAACTCCAAGCAATTCAGAGCTGATTTTCAATATATCTGCTTGATTTCTAACTATTCCCAATTTTTCCTCCCTTGGTCTACGCGCGGTCATGTTTTACGCCCAAACGACTTCACAGTTATTGTTTAAAATCTGGACTTTCATTTCATACACCTGCTTTAACATGAGTGCCTAGTGGCACAACATGACTCAACGAATCATCCTGGACTTCATATGCCCCAGGCGGCTACTTCGTGGGCGTCCTGCCTGTTCGTTGTTTCGCTTGGGTACATTATGTATCTCAAAGGTACATTGTCAAGTATAAAAAAACCTGCCGAAGCAGGTTCATAAACATTGATTAGGCTTTGATTTTGTATCTTCTTGGTTTTCCTGAGAAAATCACTGTACCAATTATAGAGCAATTACCGTTGATCTTAATGTAAGGCTCAGGCCAGTTTGGGTTTAACGCTTTGAGATAACGCTGTGTCCCATCTTCTATCAACCTTTTGAAGGTGGTTTCACCTGTATCGTGCATCAATGCAATAACGTCGTCACCGTGGCAGGCAGGGACTTCAGGATCTACAAAAATCATGTCTCCTGGGCGGTACTCATCAATCATTGAATCACCTATCACCCGCAAGATATAAGTCATTTCCCCACAGGGTACAGGGCAGGGATACGTTTCTGCTGTGCTCAAATCAACCTCAGAATATCCAACTTCTTTCCATGCTCCGGCCTGTACCCATGATATGACAGGGACTAATGTGATTTGTTTATTAGTGATTGAAACATCAGGTTTTTTTGTGATGTTCGTTGTCTGGTGTTCTTGATCGAGCCATCCGACAGGCAGGTCGAAACATTTTTCGATGTGCCGTGCCATGCTGTCACCGATATTTTTAGTAGCACCATCTCCCATAAACCTGCTGGTCTGGGTTGGCTCGCGATCAATCATGGTGGCAAAGGAAGAATTCCCGCCAACACCATCTCTCAGTTTTCTGGCGTTAGACCGCCGGATGTCATGGACTGTTTTCATAAAGAAATTAAAACCTTTGTACCGATAAGGTACAAGTATCTTGAAGGTTCATACTAATCATGTAATATGTATATCGGAGGTACATATTGTATGAAAGCGTATTGGGACTCTTTAACCAAAGAACAGCAGGGCGAGTTGGCCGGAAAAGTTGGCTCAACACCAGGCTACTTACGGCTGGTTTTCAATGGTTATAAAAAAGCCAGTTTTGTGCTGGCTAAAAAACTTGAGCAATGCACGTCAGGTGCAATTACGAAATCTGACTTAAGACCGGATATCTATCCGAAAGATTAACAGAACATCTTCAATTTTTAACCACAGAACGATGAGGCTAACCGTGGGTAAGCATCACTGGAAAGTAGAAAAACAGCCTGAGTGGTACGTGAAAGCTGTCAGAAAAACTATCGCGGCGTTGCCGGGGGGTTACGCTGAAGCTGCTGAGTGGCTGGATGTAACAGAGAACGCTTTATTCAACCGCCTTCGTGCAGATGGCGATCAGATTTTCCCGCTGGGATGGGCAATGATTTTACAGCGCGCGGCTGGCACTCACTACATTGCGGATGCTGTCGCACAGTCTGCTGGTGGGGTGTTTGTATCGCTTCCTGAAATTGAGGAAGTAGAGAACGCCGATATAAACCAGCGCCTGCTGGAAGTCATCGAACAGATCGGGAGTTACTCAAAGCAGATTCGTTCGGCAATCGAAGATGGGGTAGTGGAGCCACACGAGCAGACAGCAATTAATGATGAGTTGTATCTGTCAATTTCGAAGCTCCAGGAGCATGCAGCACTGGTCTACAAAATCTTTTGCGCTCCAGAAAAGAGTGACGCCCGCGAGTGTGCAGCTCCGGGCGTCGTGGCGTTTTGTGTCTGTGGAGAAACTAACGCATGAACAGTTTAACGGCAAATAACCGTTTGTCGCAACAGCTGGTGGTCAGCGTCGCTGAACACCTGTTGTTACGGCATGAATGCAGATTACCAAATCACCTGGCTGTAAGTAACCACAGAGAACTTTACCTGACTGTGGGGGGCGAGTTGTGCAGGAACTTAACCGCTGGTTTCGTGACGGAAGAGGGCTTTATGTCCATGTTATTCGTTGGGAGCCAGAAACACAGCGCGTTATCTATCTTCGCAAAGACTACCCGCATGAGTGCTTTAGTCCTTTGTGGAAATTCAGGCGTGATTTTGTTGAGTGTGAAGGACCACCAGCACATTGATTCTGCCATTCCGGGACGTTACACTGTTCAGGCACCTTATAAAGCGGGTGTCGGGATTGGCGTCCTGGAATTGCATACGGCGACAATTGGCGCGTTAGCGTCTTTTTTGTTGCTACAACTCAGCTATACCCAAATTATGGTGGGCTGGGTGGGGGCACCGAAAGGTGCGCCGGTTTCCGTATGCGCCGGTTACGCCAACCCTGCTCAGTTCACCACCAGCGAAATTGGCGTTTCCGGTGGTGGAAGTTATCCATTGCATACGGAGGCTGCCATCATGGCTACTGTCCCAGCCCTCTCTCGTCTGAATGATGAAGACTTACATAAACTCAGTTATGTAACAACTGCACTACGTGCTCTGCGCAAGGTAACTCTTTCGGATCCGCAGGCGCATCAAGTTCTGGTAGAAACCCTTCTTAACTTGCAGGCTGAACGTATTCGTCTGGCGGATAAGGCTAATTTTCATATTCACCGTCTCCTGAATATCAGCGGAGGGCATCGTCATGCTTAATCCGTTGATCCTCAATATTTGCCGTTTGCTTCAGCGTAAAAAAACATCAATTCCTACAGTTGGGCAGTGGTACACCACGCCTGCAGGGCATGTTCTACGTGTTAGCCTGGTTGACCGTGAATGTCAGAAGGTGATTTGTGAACCGCTGGGCCGTAATTACCGCATCAGTATGCCGCTTATAGCCTTTTGCTCCGGAAAAAACATGAAGCATCTCGGAGGTGCAGCATGAGTATGGAGCTGATGGTTAAAGCGATGAAAATTCGAGTGGGTAATCCATTGCGAAAACTGGTTCTGATCAAGCTGGCTGATAATGCCAGCGATCAGGGTGAGTGCTGGCCCAGCTACCAGCATATTGCTGACCAGTGCGAGATTAGCAAACGTTCTGTGATGAATCATATTGCGGCCCTTTGTGAGTCCGGGCTGGTAAAAAAAGTCACCCGGAAAGGTGAAAAAGGTAACTCAAGTAATATCTATCTCCTTCATCTGGATGGTGCAGGAGATTCACTAGGGGGTAGTGCAAATAATTCACTATCTGGTGCAGCAAATTCACTAGGTAGTGCAGGAGTTGCACCAGGGGGTAGTGCAGGAGATTCACCCAGAACCAGTCACTCTTTTGAACCAGTCAAAGAACCAGTCAATGAACCAATAGCTGTTGGTGCATCAGTTGATGAGTCCGTGCGAGTTCGTTCAAACCGACCGGAATACTCTCCGGAGTTTGAGCAGGCATGGCTGGCATATCCCAAACGTGCTGGTGGCAATTCAAAATCTGCAGCCTTCAAAGCCTGGAAAGCCCGTTTGAATGAGGGAGTAAACCCCGAAACCATGCTGGAAGGTGTGAAACGCTACGCGGGCTGGGTATCTGCGATGGGTAACAGCGGCACACAATTTGTGAAACAGGCTGTCACGTTCTTTGGTCCGGATCGTCATTTCGAAGAATCCTGGGAAGTTCCTGCGGTATCTGCAGCCAGACGTGAGGACCCGTACTTCAAAGCCAGTTACGACAACGTGGACTACAGCCAGATCCCGGCAGGATTCAGGGGGTGATCATGAGTCTTTTGAATGAAGTTCAGAAATTCATTGAAGCCCATCCGGGGTGTACTTCCGGAGACATTGCGGATGCTTTTGCAGGTTACTCACGGCAGCGCGTTCTGCAGTCAGCAAGCAAGTTACGTCAGAGTGGGCGTGTGGCTCACCGTTGTGAAGGAGATACACGCAGACATTTCCCACGCCTGACTGAGAGAGCGCAGGAGCCGGAACCACAACCAGTTCGTGAAACCAAACCTGTGCGCAATTTCTATGTCGGCACTAACGATCCCCGGGTGATTTTGTGCCTGACCCGCCAGGCTGAAGAGCTGGAGTCCAGGGGGTTATACCGTCGTGCTGCAACGGTGTGGATGGCGGCATTCCGAGAAAGCCACTCCCAGCCAGAACGAAACAATTTTCTGGCGCGTCGTGAGCAGTGCTTACGGAAAAGCAGCAAGCGAGCTGTATCGGGTGATGAGTGGTATCTGTCAGGGAATTACGTGGGGGCTTAATGAGTAATAAATATTGCCAGGAGCTGGTGGAACTGCGGAACAAACCAGCCCATGAACTGAAGGAAGTGGGTGATCAGTGGCGCACGCCGGACAACATTTTCTGGGGAATTAACACCCTGTTTGGCCCGTTTGTTCTGGATCTGTTCACTGACGGTGATAACGCCAAATGTGCCGCGTATTACACGGCGGAAGACAACGCGCTGGCGCATGACTGGTCAGAACGCCTTGCGGAGCTTAAAGGTGCTGCCTTTGGTAATCCTCCATACAGCCGCGCCAGTCAGCATGAAGGGCAATACATCACCGGCATGCGTTACATCATGAAACATGCCAGTGCCATGCGTGATAAGGGCGGGCGCTATGTTTTCCTGATCAAAGCTGCCACCAGCGAAGTGTGGTGGCCGGAAGATGCGGACCATATTGCTTTTATTCGCGGGCGTATTGGTTTTGAACTGCCTGCCTGGTTTATCCCGAAGGACGAGAAGCAGGTGCCGACAGGAGCTTTTTTCGCTGGTGCTATTGCTGTTTTTGACAAGACCTGGAAGGGACCGGCAATCAGCTACATCGGGCGCGATGAACTTGAGGCATGTGGTGAGGCGTTTCTGGCGCAGGTTCGCCAGCAGGCGGAAAAACTGGTCAGGGAGATGGCGGCATGACGACGTTAACTCAATGCCAGCAGCAGGTGCTGGATATGCTGATTTCTTACCAGAAAGAACGTGGCTTCCCGCCAACCAATCAGGAGGTGGCAACCATGCTGGGATACCGTTCAGTGAATGCAGCGGTGGAGCATCTTCGCGCACTGGAGAAAAAAGGCGTCATCACGATAAAGCGTGGCGTGGCCCGGGGGATCACGCTTCATACCGCGGTGAAGGACGACGACAGCGAGGCGGTCGGTATCATCCGCGCACTGCTTTCCGGTGAGGAGAACGCCAGGTTGCGTGCAGCCCACTGGTTACATGAGAGAGGCCTGAAAGTATGAAGCTAATCCTGCCTTTCCCGCCCAGCGTGAACACGTACTGGCGACACCCCAACAAAGGGGCATTTTCTGGTAAGAGCCTGATAAGCGCGGCGGGGCGCAAATTCCAGAGCGCGGCGTGTGCAGCAATAGTTGAGCAGTTACGTCGTCTGCCGAAACCAACGTCGGCACCTGCTTCAGTGGAGATCGTGTTATTTCCTCCGGATAACCGGATCCGCGATCTGGACAACTATAACAAGGCGCTGTTTGACGCCCTGACCCACGCGGGGGTGTGGGAAGACGACAGTCAGGTGAAAAGAATGCTGGTGGAGTGGGGACCGGTTATCCCGGAAGGGAAGGTCGAGATCACTATCAGTAAGTACGAGAAAACGGCGGGTGCAGCCGCCTGATCAAGAGGAGAAACGAAGTATGAATAATCTGATGGTCATTGATGGTATTGAAGTTCGTCGTGATGCTTATGGGCGTTACAGCCTGAACGATCTGCATCGCGCAGCAGTAGCATCTGGTGCAAATGCCAGAACCAAGGAGCCAGGAAAGTTTCTTTCCAGCCAACAGACTGTTGAGCTTGTTCATGAATTGACCAACACCCAGAATTTGGGTGTTGACCCGGTGAGTGTGATTCATGGGGGAAATGAACGGGGAACGTATGTCTGCAAGGAACTGGTGTATGCCTATGCAATGTGGATCAGCCCGTCATTCCATCTGAAGGTGATCCGTACTTTCGATATGGTAACCAGCGCACCGGAAAAATTATCCGGACAGGCTGCTGACAAGATGCAGGCTGGTGTGATTCTGCTGGACTTTATGCGTCGGGAGTTAAACCTGTCTAACTCTTCAGTGCTTGGTGCCTGTCAGAAACTCCAGGAGGCTGTTGGCTTACCGAATCTGGCACCGCGCTATGCCATTGATGCTCCTGCTGATGCACACGATGGCTCAAGTCGCCCGACACTGTCACTGAGTGCACTGCTGAAACAGTATGGTATCCGCCTGACGGCTAATCAGGCATATCACCAGATGGTGAAGCTGGGGATCGTCGAGCAGCGCGAACGATACAGCCGTACCGGGATTAACAACATCAAAAAATTCTGGTCGCTGACGGCGAAAGGCTGCATGTTCGGCAAGAACATCACCAGTCCCGCAAATCCGCGCGAGACGCAGCCGCATTTCTTCGAATCCCGATTCCCTGAGCTGTTAAAGCTGCTCGATACCGTTCATTGAGGTGACCGTGAGAGCACTACTGACCCCTGAAATTGCCCCGCGTATGGGGATCGTATTGTTCAGGCCAGGTTCAGAGCTGATGCCCCTGTTTATGCAGGGGCGTGTCCTGCTGGAGCCTGAGCCAGAACGTTATTCATCTTTCGCCAGTGGTGCCGTTCCGGCGGCATCACAACCGCTGGCGGATGATCCTGCCGTTCGGGCCGTGTTCCGCAATGAGGCAGTGATCCGTCGTGCTGGTGGCGTGGAATGTCTTGAAAGCTGGTTACTTCGTGAAAAAGGCTGCCAGTGGCCTCATTCCGACTGGCACAGCGAGAACATGACCACAATGCGACACGCTCCGGGCGCAATCCGTCTGTGCTGGCACTGCGATAACCAGCTGCGCGATCAGTTCACGGAACGGCTGGAATCAATGGCAACGGATAACTGTGCCCGCTGGGTGTTGTCTGTAGTCCGTCGGGATCTCGGTTTTGATGATAACCATGCCGTGACAATGCCGGAACTGTGCTGGTGGCTGATTCGTAATGACCTTGCGGATGCCTTACCTGAAAGCGCAGCCCGTAAGGCGCTGAGATTACCGAAACCTGTTGTGCCGTCTGTCACCCGGGAAAGTGACCTTGTGCCTTCGGTTCCTGCCACCAGCATCATCCAGGATAAAGCGAAAAAGGTGCTGGCGCTGAAAGTGGATCCGGAGTCGCCGGAGTCTTTTATGTTACGCCCAAAACGCCGCCGCTGGGTTAATGAAAAGTACACGCGCTGGGTTAAGACACAGCCGTGTGCATGTTGTGGAAAGCCTGCTGATGATCCCCACCACCTGATAGGCCACGGTCAGGGTGGAATGGGTACAAAAGCGCATGACCTCTTTGTGTTGCCTTTGTGCAGAAAGCATCACGACGAGCTGCATGCGGATACCGTGGCATTTGAAGAAAAGTATGGCTCTCAGCTGGAGCTGATATTTCGTTTTATCGATCGTGCGCTGGCAATTGGCGTATTGGCGTAAGTGGAGAACGAGCATGAACCTTGAAGCCTTACCAAAATATTACTCCCCAAAATCTCCAAAATTGAGCGATGACGCACCGGCGACAGGCTCAGGTGGTTTAACGATTACGGATGTGATGGCTGCGCAGGGGATGGTGCAGTCGAAAGCACCGCTTGGGTTTGCCTTATTCCTGGCAAAAGTTGGTGTTCAGGATCCTCAATTTGCGATTGAAGGTCTGCTCAATTACGCGATGGCACTGGATAACCCGACATTGAACAAATTGAGTGAAGAAACCCGGTTACAGATCATCCCTTACCTTGTGAATTTTGCCTTTGCTGATTATTCCAGGTCTGCGGCAAGTAAGGCTCGCTGTGAGCATTGTGCTGGTACTGGATTTCATAATGTATTGCGCGAAGTGGTGAAACACTCCAGAAGCGGGGAATCTGTTATCAAGGAAGAGTGGGTGAAGGAACTATGTCAGCATTGTCATGGTAAGGGAGAAGTCAGCACAGCGTGCAGAGGGTGTAAGGGTAAAGGTATTGTCCTGGATGAAAAAAGGACCCGGCTTCATGGCACACCTGTTTATAAGATTTGTGGGCGTTGCAATGGAAACCGGTTTAGCCGTTTACCAACCACACTAGCGCGGCATCATGTCCAGAAGCTGGTACCAGACCTGACAGATTATCAGTGGTACAAAGGATATGCAGATGTCATTGATAAACTGGTTACAAAGTGCTGGCAGGAAGAAGCATATGCTGAGGCGCAATTAAGAAAAGTGACGAGATAAATGATTTTCGCCGAAGATGGCGACATAATGCTTGCATTTTTCAAAAAATATGGATAAGATTTTTCCAACGATGGGCTTTGTATGTCTACCGTTGATAAGATTTAAGAACCCGCCGCTGAGCGGGTTTTTTTGTGCCTTGATGTTGGCAGTACGGTAAACACGCTGGTGGTCGTGAATACTGACTTTTTATCTTGCTGGCTTTTTAGACAAGAGTTATTGGTATGTCATGTTAACCAGAAGGAAAAAGGCATGCTAAAACAGCAAGATATGACAGAAACGGCGAAAGTTGTTTTTAATGAATTAAGCATCGAACCGGCAACAGTCGGGGAGATTGCACAAAACACATATCTTTCACGCGAACGCTGTCAGTTAATACTGACCCAGTTGGTTATGGCGGGGCTGGCAGATTACCAGTTCGGCTGTTACAGACGCCTTCAGCAATGAAGGACTTTTAATTTGTGAAAATGGGCGGCTGGTGGGTGTTGGTAGCACCTGCCAGCCATTCGCTCATGCTTACTGGTCACAAGCGAACCACGGCCCACTGCTTTAGCGCAAAAGCAGAGTGAGCCTACCAGAGTTACGCTTACTGATCCATGAAAAATACTGTAAAAATAAACAGTGTTGATTTAATCAACGCTGATTGCCTGCATTTTATTCAGTCCCTGCCTGATGATTCCATTGACCTGATTGTTACCGATCCGCCGTACTTCAAGGTGAAACCCAACGGTTGGGACAATCAGTGGAAAGGGGACGAAGATTACCTTAAGTGGCTGGATCACTGTCTGGCCCAGTTCTGGCGGGTGTTGAAACCTGCCGGAAGCCTTTACCTGTTCTGTGGACATCGCCTGGCATCTGATATTGAGATCATGATGCGTGAACGTTTCAACGTGCTTAACCATATCATCTGGGCGAAGCCGTCCGGACGTTGGAATGGGTGTAATAAAGAAAGTCTGCGTGCATATTTTCCTGCCACAGAGCGCGTTCTGTTTGCTGAACATTACCATGGGCCATATCGTGGCAAAAGTGACGGCTATGCGGCAAAAGAAAGGGAACTCAAACAGCACATAATGGCACCGCTGATATCGTATTTCAGGAATGCTCGTGCCGAACTGGGTATAACGGCAAAACAAATTGCCGAAGCCACAGGTAAGAAAAATATGGTTTCCCACTGGTTTGGTGCCAGTCAGTGGCAGTTGCCGAATGAGGCTGACTACCGGAAGTTACAGGCACTGTTTTCCCGTATAGCGGCAGAGAAGTTTCAGGAACAGCAACTGGAACAACCACACCACCAGCTGGTGGCATCTTATGATTCACTGAATCGCAAATATTCTGAATTGCTGGATGAGTTTAAATCACTCCGGCGCTATTTCTCCGTATCAGTCTCCGTGCCTTATACCGATGTCTGGACGCATAAGCCCGTTCAGTTCTATCCGGGTAAACATCCGTGCGAGAAACCGACGGATATGCTCCGGCAAATAATCAATGCCAGTAGTCGACCTGGTGATCTGGTTGCTGATTTCTTTATGGGATCCGGTTCCACAATAAAAGCAGCAATGGCGCTGGGGCGTCGGGCGTTAGGTGTTGAACTTGAGTCAGAGCGGTTTAATCAGACGGTGAAAGAGGTAAGTGAACTGGTGGGGAAATAATTCTGGTGGCCACGTTGCGTGGCCTTTTTATTTCCAACACAGCACCCGCAAATATCGCGAGGTGAGAGATGACGAAATGCCTCATAACCCAAATACCTGGCCGGACTGGCTGGAGTTGTTTCAGAGCTGGTGGCGTGGAGACACACCGCTGGGTGCAGTGATTATGTCGATCGTTATGGCTGGTTTGCGCATCGCCTATTTTGGCGGTGGTGGTGGCTGGAAGCGAAAAACGCTCGAGATTTTGCTCTGTGGCGCTCTGACGCTGACCTTTGCATCCGCTCTTGAATATGTCGGATGGCCTAAATCGCTTTCTGTTGCCATTGGTGGTGGCGTGGGGCTGATCGGTGTCGATGCTATTCGTGGGGCTGCAATGCGAGTAATCGGTAACAAATTTGGTAGCTCGAAGGAGTAATTTATGCAGGCACTAAATTCCCAGCGTAAAGCTTTCCTGGATATGGTGGCATGGTCAGAAGGAACGGATAACGGGCGACAACCGACACGTAACCACGGTTATGATGTTATTGTTGGTGGCGAACTGTTCACTGATTACTCCGATCACCCTCGCAAACTTGTCACGCTAAACCCAAAACTCAAATCAACAGCCGCCGGACGTTACCAGCTTCTTTCCCGTTGGTGGGATGCCTATCGTAAGCAGCTTGGCCTGAAAGACTTCTCTCCGAAAAGCCAGGACGCTGTGGCATTGCAGCAGATTAAGGAGCGTGGCGCTTTACCGATGATTGATCGCGGTGATATCCGTCAGGCTATCGATCGTTGCAGCAATATCTGGGCGTCGTTACCTGGTGCAGGTTATGGTCAGTATGAACATAAAATCAGTGATCTGATTTCCCGGTTTAAAGAGGCTGGTGGGGTGGTAAATGAAGTTGAGCTATAAGCTGGTTATCGCTGCATTCTTCTTTACTGTCATCGGTTCTTTCATCTGGTCTGCCAACCACTACTACAGCAAATATCAGCACGAAAAGAAACGTGCTGATGAGGCTGTACAAAATGCCAAATCGGCAAC
>NZ_JBEUKJ010000017.1:0-79695 GCF_043357055.1 Salmonella sp. SJTUF15570
GACGTTAAGAATCCGTATCTTCGAGTGCCCACACAGATTGTCTGATAAATTGTTAAAGAGCAGTGCCGCTTCGCTTTT
This sequence comes from Salmonella sp. SJTUF15570, assembly GCF_043357055.1. Lineage (NCBI taxonomy): Bacteria > Pseudomonadati > Pseudomonadota > Gammaproteobacteria > Enterobacterales > Enterobacteriaceae > Salmonella > Salmonella sp. SJTUF15570. The sequence continues at coordinate 79 of NZ_JBEUKJ010000017.1, forward strand.
TCTCAGCGGCGCGGGGTGTGCATATTACGCTTTCCCGCTTCAGAGTCAAGCGTTTATTTTCGCTTTTCTCCGTGAGGTTCTGGTCTGAACCCCGCTGACCCGGCGGCCTGTGTGCCGTTGTTCCGTGTCAGTGGTGGCGCATTATAGGGAGTTATTTCTGCCTGACAAGAGGAAATTTAAAATAATTTTCTGAGTGTCTCTTTTTTCATCAATAGCGTGCTTAACGTGCCATAAAATAAGCAAATTGCCGTTATTGCAACTGCAATCACACTTCCAGGTGGCATACTAATAACCAAACGAAAGAGAAAGGAAGAACATTCATGCCTTTAAGCGCACAACAATTAGCCGCACAGAAAAATCTATCCTATGTTCTGGCTGAAAAGCTGGCGCAGCGGATATTAAAGGGTGACTACGCCCCCGGTACGATTCTTCCCGGCGAAATAGAACTGGGCGAGCAGTACGGCGTAAGTCGAACGGCAGTTCGCGAAGCGGTGAAAACGTTGACGGCTAAAGGTATGGTGCTCCCCCGTCCGCGCATTGGTACGCGGGTGATGCCGCAGGGAAACTGGAACTTTCTGGATCAAGAGCTGCTGACCTGGTGGATGACGGAAGAAAATTTTCATCAGGTGGTAGATCATTTTCTGGTGATGCGTATTAGCCTGGAGCCGCAAGCCTGCCTGCTGGCGGCGACTCTTGGCACACCGGAGCAGAAAGCGCGGCTTAATGCCTTAATGGAAGAGATGGTCGCGCTGAAAAAGCATTTTAAGCGTGAACGCTGGATTGAAGTGGATATGGCGTGGCACGAGCATATCTACGAAATGAGCGCCAATCCCTTTCTAATCTCTTTTGCTACGCTATTTCATTCGGTTTATCACACTTACTTTACCTCAATCACCTATAACGAGGTGGTAAAGCTGGATTTGCACCAGGCCATTGTTGATGCCATCGCTGATGGCGACGGCGAACGCGCTTTCCAGGCCTGCCAGGCGTTGTTAATAGCGCCCAATGAGAGACCAGATAATTAACAGGATATTGAATGACCAGCAAAAAAGCGCGCAGTATGGCTGGCCTGCCGTGGATCGCGGCGATGGCCTTCTTTATGCAGGCGCTAGACGCCACCATTTTGAATACCGCTTTACCGGCTATTGCGCATAGCCTTAACCGTTCCCCACTCGCCATGCAGTCCGCTATTATCAGTTATACCCTGACAGTAGCTATGTTAATTCCGGTAAGCGGCTGGCTGGCTGACCGCTTCGGTACGCGTCGCGTCTTTATGGTTGCCGTAAGTCTGTTTACGTTAGGCTCGCTGGCCTGCGCGCTCTCCAGTTCACTATCTGAATTGGTTATTTTTCGCGTCGTACAAGGCGTCGGCGGAGCGATGATGATGCCAGTGGCGCGGCTGGCGTTATTGCGAGCCTATCCGCGTAGTGAGCTGCTGCCCGTTCTTAACTTTGTCACTATGCCGGGGCTGGTAGGTCCGATTCTGGGGCCGGTATTAGGCGGCGTACTGGTGACCTGGGCAAGCTGGCACTGGATCTTCCTGATTAATATTCCCATTGGTGTTGCAGGCATTCTGTATGCCCGCAAATATATGCCCAACTTCACCACGCCGCGTCGCAAGTTTGACATGACCGGCTTCTTTCTTTTTGGGTTAAGTCTGGTTTTATTTTCCAGCGGAATGGAACTGTTTGGCGAAAAGATTGTGGCGACATGGATCGCATCCGCCATTATTTTTTGCAGTATCGTTCTACTATTGGCCTATATCCGCCACGCCCGCCGTCATCCGACACCGTTAATATCACTATCGCTGTTTAAGACACGCACATTTTCCGTCGGTATTGCCGGCAACCTCGCCACGCGTCTGGGGACAGGCTGCGTACCTTTTTTGATGCCGTTAATGCTACAGGTTGGTTTTGGCTACCCGGCTCTAATCGCCGGCTGCATGATGGCGCCGACAGCTTTGGGTTCTATTATCGCGAAATCGACCGTAACGCAGGTTTTACGACGTTTGGGATACCGGAAGACTCTGGTCGGCATTACGGTATTTATCGGTCTGATGATTGCCCAGTTTTCGTTTCAATCTCCCGCCATGCCGATCTGGATGCTCGTACTGCCGCTATTCATTCTTGGAATGGCGATGTCCACTCAATTTACGGCAATGAATACGATTACTCTTGCGGATCTGACGGACGATAACGCCAGCAGCGGCAACAGCGTTCTGGCGGTTACGCAGCAATTGTCTATCAGTTTAGGCGTGGCGATCAGCGCGGCGGTGTTACGTATTTATGAAGGTTTTGCGGGCACCAGTACCGTGGAACAGTTCCACTATACCTTTATCACGATGGGGGCGATCACTATCGTGTCCGCGCTGATGTTTATGCTGCTAAGAGCCAAAGACGGCAACAATCTGATTAAAGAACGGCATAAATCTAAACCGACCCACGCACCGTCAAAACCGGAGTAAGCTGAAGTCGCTGTTGTTGCAAGGCGGGCTGCGCCATCCGATGAATCAACACATCAATAGCCAGCTCGCCCAATTCATCTTTCGGCTGATGGATAGTCGTCAGCGGCGGCGTCATATAGCGCGCCAGCTCAATATCATCATAGCCAATGACTGCCATATCCTGCGGAATACGAAGCCCCGCCTGATATAGCGCCTGATAGGCGCCGACAGCCATCGCATCGTTTCCGGTAAAAACCGCTTGCGGTCGCTGTTGATGGGCGAGTAACGCCTGCATGGCGTCAAAGCCGCCGCCAAATTCAAAATCGCCGGTGATCTCATAGCCTTGCGGAATAGCCAGCCCTGCGCGTTTCATCGCCGCCCGATACCCTTCCAGCCGTAAACGCGCTGGCGTTTTGTCCAGCGGGCCGGTAATACAGGCTATTCGGGTAAATCCTTTATCGATAAGGTGTTGGGTGGCAAGATCGCCGCCTAACAACGAATTATCCTGAATGAGATCGCTATCGCCCTCGCCATCAAACGGCGACCAGTCCATCATGACGGTAGGAATAGACGGATAACGCTCCATGATTTCACGAGAAGGCTGATGCGTTTCGGTACACAGCAGCAGTAAACCGTCTACCCGTTTTTGCATCAGCGTCTCCAGGTTGCGGTTCATCCGTTGCTCGTCGCCTTCGGTATTGCACAGCACCAGACTATAACCGCGCTCAAAACAGCTTCGCTCAACGCCGCGCACCAGTTCGGAATAAAAAGGGTTGGTACTGGCGGTAATTAGCATACCAATCGTGCGGGTCTGGTTTAACTTGAGGCTTCGCGCCAGCGCAGAAGGCGCATAGTTAAGTGATTTAATCGCCGCTTCAACTTTTTCGGTTATCGTCTCACTCACAAAGCGATCTTTGTTAATAACGTGAGAGACCGTCGATGTAGAGACTCCCGCCAGGCGGGCAACATCTTTCATAGTAGCCAAGCGTTACCCCTGCTGATGTAAAAACGCTTCTATCTCTTCGCGCCACGGAACGGAAGGTTGCGCGCCTTTACGCGTTACGGCAATCGCGGCGGCGGCATGGGCAAAGCGAATCGCTTCCGGCAACGGCGTCTCCTCCAGTATCGCGGTGATAAAGGCGCCGTTAAACGTATCTCCGGCGGCAATGGTATCGACAGCCTCAACGCTAAATCCAGGAACGCGGCGGCCCTCGCCGTCTACGCTGGCCCAGACGCCACGGCTTCCTAAGGTAATTAATACGGTTCGAATGCCTTTATCATGCAAAACCTGCGCAGCTTTCGCGGCATCGTCGTCATTTTCCACACGCACGCCCGTCAGCTTTTCAGCTTCCGTTTCATTTGGCGTGATGATGTCCACTAGCGCCAGCAGTTCATCCGGTAACTCACGGGCAGGCGCCGGGTTAAGCGCAACAGTAGTATGATGTTGATGGGCGATTTTCGCCGCCGCCAGTACGCTTTCCAGCGGCGATTCCAGCTGCATCAGTAACGCATCCGCCTGCGCGATACGTTCACGTTGCGCATCAACCAACGCCGGCGATAACGCGGCATTCGCTCCGGCATGAATACCGATGACGTTCTCGCCTTCGCCGTTAACGAAAATCAGCGCCACCCCGGTAGACTCGCCTTTAATAACGCTAACTGGCGCGATATCAATACGATCGCTGACTAATTGTTTACGAATACTGTCGCCAATATCGTCATCGCCCGTGCAGGCGATAAACGCAATATTTGCCCCGCTACGTCCCGCAGCAACCGCCTGATTCGCGCCTTTCCCGCCAAACGCGACCTGATAATGGCTACCGGTTACCGTTTCACCCGGGGTAGGGAAGGACTCAAGATTAAGGATATGATCGGCATTAATGCTGCCAAGGACGATGAGATTACCTGCGGTTTTCATATTCGGGGTTCCACGTCAAAGTGCGCCACCGGTTAGGGTGGCGCGTGCCCTGCTTTTCTTTTTTTACGTTCACCTCAGCGGAGGCTCGCGTATTTCTGTCGCCATCAGGCCATAGTTGACCCGTGTCGTTTATTACTGCTTGATGACCAGTTTCAGGTCAACCGGATATTTGGCCTGAACTTTTTCGCCTTTCAGCACCTTATCCGCCACTTCAACGCCTTTGGCGCCGATTTGATCCGGTAACTGAGCGATAGTCGCTGCCAGTTTGCCATCTTTTACGGCCTTTTCGCCATCCGGCGTACCGTCAAATCCAACCACCATCACATCTGCTTTACCGGCAGTTTGCAGCGCGCGCAGTGCGCCCAGCGCCATTTCATCGTTCTGGGCGAAGACCGCCTGAACATTCGGATGCGCGGTCAGCAGGTTCTGCATGACGTTCAGACCCTTAGTACGGTCGAAATCGGCAGGCTGGCTGGCCAGGACATTAAATTTGTGGGCGGCTACCGCCTGCTGGAAACCTTCGCCACGCTCACGCGCCGCGGATGTTCCGGCAATGCCTTGCAGCTCAATCACTTTGGCGCCTTCACCAACTTTTTTCGCGATATAGTCGCCAGCGATCTTACCGCCCAGCACGTTATCAGACGCGATATGGCTGACGACATCACCTTTGGTTGCCTGGCGGTCAAGCGTGATAACCGGAATCTTCGCCTGGTTCGCCATCTTCACCGCGTTACCCACCGCATCGGAGTCAGTCGGGTTGATCAGCAAAATTTTGGTCCCGCGAACGGTTAAATCCTGCACGTTCGCCAGCTCTTTGGCAGGGTTGTTCTGGGAGTCCAGCACCACCAGGTTATAACCCAGTTTATCCGCCTCTTTTTGCGCCCCGTCTTTTAACGACACGAAGAAGGGATTATTGAGGGTAGAGATCACCAGCGCAATGGTGTCTTTCGCCATTGCATTCGCGCTCACGGTGGCGCTCAGCGCAACAGCAGATACCAGGGTAGCTAGTTTTTTCATGTTCATATTTCAGATGTCCTGTAGTCGTTGTTACTGCTTTTTGTTGTCTACCAGTACCGCCAGCAAAATCACCACCGCTTTGACGATCATCTGGTAATAGGAGGAAACACCTAACAAATTCAAACCATTATTAAGGAAGCCGAGAATCAATGCGCCGATCAATGTCCCAACAATGCGTCCTTTACCGCCTGCAAGGCTGGTGCCGCCCAGCACCACGGCGGCAATAGCATCCAGCTCATAGCCGGTACCCGCCGTCGGCTGCGCGGAAGAGAGGCGCGCCACTTCAATGATGCCCGCCAGCGACGCTGTCAGGCCGCAAAGTGAATAGACGATAATTTTCACTTTGCTCACGCTAATGCCAGACAGGCGCGTCGCCGCTTCGTTACCGCCCAGCGCGTAGATATAGCGTCCCAGACGGGTGTGATGCAGCATATACCAGGCGGCGATAAAGACGATAGCCATGATCCAGACCGGCGTAGGAACGCCCAGCGGACGGCCGATACCGAACCAGCCAAACAGATCGGCGTTATCGGTAAAGCCGGTGTTGACCGGGCTACCGTCGGTGTAAACCATCGTCACGCCACGCAGTAGCAGCATCATCACCAGCGTAGCGATAAACGCCTGTACGCGGCCCTTCGCGACGATAACGCCAGTGACGGCGCCAATCGCAGCGCCCAGCGCCAGCGCGGCGGCAACCGCGACCAGCGCATTCACTTCAACGCCGACGATTGAAGCGGCAACCGCGCCGGTGAGCGCCAGCAGGGAACCGACGGACAGATCGATCCCCGATGTCAGAATCACCAACGTCATCCCCACTGCCATAATGGCGTTGACGGAGGTCTGTTGAAGAATATTGAACAGATTATTAACGGTAAAAAAGTTGGGGCTCAACGTCGAAACAATCGCGATCAGCACCAGCAGGGCAATGAGCGACTTCTGCTCAAGAAGCCACGCTTTAGTGAAATAACGGCGACCAGAAACAGCCTGGGTTGTCATCTTTTTTACTCCTGATTCACGCGATTAAGCTTGCCCACTGCGGCAGCCATTAACACTTCCTGGGTGGCCTGCTCGCGAGTAAATTCACCGCTGAGATGCCCTTCATGCATGACGATGATGCGATCGCTCATGCCTAATACTTCTGGCATCTCAGATGAGACCAGAATGATGCTCAGGCCGTCGGCCTTAAACTGGTTGATAAGCTGGTAAATCTCTTTCTTGGCGCCGACGTCCACGCCGCGGGTCGGCTCGTCGAGAATGAGCACTTTCGGGCGCGTCATCAACCCGCGGGCAATCGCCACTTTTTGCTGATTACCGCCGGAAAGCAGGCCTATCGCCTGTTCCATTGACGGTGTCTTGACGTTGAACAGACGGATAAAATCCCCCACCGCCTGCTGCTCATCTTTGTGTTTCAGGCTTCCGCCAGCGCGGCTGAAATAGTCCAGCGCCGTCAGCGACATATTCTCTTTAACTGACATGCCGAGCACCAGTCCATCGCGCTTACGGTCTTCAGAGATATAAACGATGCCATTGGCCAGCCCGTCCTGCGGAGAACGCGTCACCACTTCGTGTCCATCAAGCGTCACGTAACCGCTGGTTCGCGGCATCGCGCCGTACAATACTTTCATCAGCTCGGTGCGACCGGCGCCCATCAGGCCGGAGATGCCAAGAATCTCACCTTTTCGCAGCACAAAAGAGACATCATTCACGCCCGGTCCGCACAGATTATCGACCTTCAGGCGAATCTCACCCGGCGCGTTATCCAGATGCGGGTACTGATCTTCCAGCTTACGTCCCACCATCATTTCGATAAGAGAATCTTCGGTCAACGTGGCCACTTCACGCTCGGCGATAAATTGCCCATCGCGGAAGACCGTCACGTCATCGCAAATTTCGAAGATCTCTTTCATACGGTGGGAGATATAGACAATGCCGCGCCCCTGCGATTTTAATTCGCGGATAACGCGGAACAGAGAGTCGGTTTCAGTGTCGGTCAGCGCATCGGTCGGTTCATCCATAATGATGACTTTGGATTCGAAGCTCAGCACTTTGGCGATTTCCACCATTTGCTGATCGCCGATAGAGAGTTCGCCCACCAGCTTATCGCTCTTAAAGCGCAGATTGAGTTTGGCTAAGAGGTGGTCGGCTTCGGCATACATCTTTTTCCAGTCGATTTTACCAAAGCGATTCACAAACTCACGGCCCAGGAAGATGTTTTCCGCAATGGTCAACTGCGGGATCAGGTTCAGTTCCTGATGAATAATGCCGATCCCGGCTTCCTGAGACGATTTAGGCCCGTTAAAGGTGGTCTCTTTACCCAGCCATAACAACGATCCCGCATCTCGCGTATAGATGCCGGTTAATACTTTCATCATGGTGGATTTTCCGGCGCCGTTTTCCCCCACCAGCGCCATAACGCGGCCAGGATAAACATTTAACGCGGCGCCGGAGAGAGCCTTCACGCCGGGGAACGCTTTATCGATCCCTTTGAGTTGCAGTAATGCGTCCATAGCGGCCTCAGAAAGTGACGCCAGCGCAAAGAATGACGTTCGCATACGGGGAACACTCCCCGCTGCGAATCACTGCCTGACTGTCTGCAGTCAATTTTTTGAATTGTTCGTGTGTCGTATAACTAATTTTTATGGTGTTTCCCTGGTGTTGCTGCAGTTGCTCAAGGTGAGTGAGCAACGTTTCGTGGAGCTGCGGATTCTGTTGTTTGATTTCCGTTGCAAGAATCGCCGCCTCAACCTGCATTTCCCGGGTCACGACATCCACCACCTGCATAAAAGAAGGTACGCCCTGGGTTAGTGCCATATCGATACGCGCAGTGCTATTCGGGATGGGTAAACCCGCATCACAGACCACCAGAGTATCAGTATGCCCCAGACGGGAAATGACCGACGAGATTTCAGAGTTGAGTACGGTGCCTTTCTTCATTTTTCTGCTCCACTAGCGAAACGTTTCGCTGGCCGCAGTGTAACCCTGGATGTGTTCATAAAACCATCATGACGTAACAGAATTGTGATCGCCGTCGAAACGTTTCGCTAGCGGAAATCAGGTGAAGATAATAGCCCAATGGCGATTATCGTGTGGGAATCTACGGATTGGCCAGGCCGGGTAAGCCAACGCGGCCCCCGGCATGTTGATGGGAGGTTAAATCTCGACCTGCGTACCTAACTCAATCACGCGGTTAGGCGGGATCTCGAACTGATCCGGCGCGCGCAGGGCGTTGCGTTGCAGCAACAAATACAGCTTGCCACGCAAACGCAAATACCACGGGCGTTTGCCGACAATCAACGACTCGTGCGACATAAAGAACGACGTTTCCATCATCCGACAGCTAAGCCCTTCCAGACCGCAGCGGTGGAACACCTCTTCAACGTTTGGCGTTTCGCGCCAGCCGTAGCTGGCCACCACGCGCCAGAATGTCGGAGACAACTGCTCAATCTGCACCCGGCGAACGTTATGCACATAAGGCGCATCTTCCGTACGCAACGTCAGTAAGATTACGCGCTCATGCAACACTTTGTTGTGCTTCAGGTTATGCAATAAAGCAAAAGGGATCACACTGAGCGCGCGCGACATGTATACGGCAGTACCCGGTACCCGAACCGGCGGTGACTTCTCCAGTGAAGCAATCATCGCTTCCAACGAATTACCGTGTTCATGCATACGACGCAACAGACGGAAACGCTCGCTCTTCCAGGTGGTCATGATCGTGAACATGATCAGGCCCAGGCTCAGCGGCAGCCAACCACCGGACAACAATTTGTCGAGGTTGGCCGAGAACAGCGGGATATCCACGCACAGGAATGCGATGAGGATCAGCGCGACAAAATATTTGTTCCAGTGCCAGTTCTTACGCGCCACGGTCGTAGAAAGAATAGACGTCAGCACCATCGTGCCGGTCACGGCGATACCATAGGCCGCCGCCAGGTTGCTGGAGTGCTCAAAGCTAACAATAACAACCACGACCGCGAAATAAAGCAGCCAGTTTACGAAAGGGATATAGATCTGACCGGATTCCATCTCGGAGGTATGGATAATGCGCATTGGCGACAAATAGCCAAGACGCACGGCCTGACGCGTCAGCGAAAAGACGCCGGAAATGACCGCCTGGGAGGCGATCACCGTCGCCAGCGCGGCCAGAATCAGCAGCGGAATTAACGCCCAGTCCGGCGCCAACAGGAAGAAGGGATTTTTAATCGCTTCCGGATGTTTAAGTAGCAATGCGCCCTGACCAAAGTAGTTCAGTACTAACGACGGCAATACCACGGTAAACCACGCCAGGCGAATCGGGAACTTACCGAAGTGTCCCATATCGGCGTACAACGCCTCTACGCCGGTAATCGACAGCACCACCGCGCCCAACGCAATAAACGATACGGTTTTATATTCAAGGAAAAAACGTACCGCCCAGACAGGATTCAGCGCATGTAACACTTCGGGATTGGCGATAATACTGCGCAGGCCAAGTACCGCCAGGATTAAAAACCAGGTCAGCATGATCGGCGCAAAGAGTTTCCCTACCATTCCCGTACCGTGCTTCTGAATCATAAACAACAGAGTCAGCACAATAATGGAGAGCGGGACAATCCAGGTGTCCAGCTGCGGCGCGACAATCTCCAGGCCTTCAATCGCCGACATCACCGAAATCGCCGGCGTAATGACCACTTCGCCATAGAAAAAGCTGCCGCCTATCAGTCCCATGATAACTAACATGGATGTGGTGCGCGCCGAGGTATTACGCCCGGCAAGCGACATCAGCGTCAAAATTCCACCTTCACCCGCGTTATCGGCGCGCATCACGAAGGTGAGATATTTGATGGAAACCACAAAGATGAGTAGCCAGAAGATCAGCGACAGAAAACCAAACACGGCATCTCGTTCAACGCCAAAACCAAACTGACCGGACAAACATTCACGAAGCGTATAAAGCGGGCTGGTACCAATATCACCGTAGACAACCCCAATAGCTGCGAGGGTAATCGCAGGCAACGATTGCTTATTATCAGTGCTCATAGACTCATCTTTCGTTTATACACGTCACCCTTCACACTACCTCCTTGTCGGCTGCATTCGCTTACCCCAGTCACACGTTTAAGTCAGTGCCAGGGGATTCACTCCTTTGCCGCCTTGATGTAGTTTGAATGAATGAGTGTATAGATATGAAATGTGTGCTTAGTCCCTTGGCCCACAAAAAAGCGCACAGTATGCACGATTAATCATAAAATCGTACCCCTAAATGAAGCCAGATTAACCTGGCTCAAAGAAAAATAAACAGCGCGTCAGACGATTACAGCCCCGGTGGTGAAACGTCTATACTCGCAATTAGCATGATCCATTTGTCGAAAGGACGCCTCTTTATTATGGCTCACCCACATTTATTAGCGGAAAGAATTTCCCGTCTGAGCAGCGCCCTTGAGAAGGGGCTGTATGAACGTAGTCACGCCATACGCCTGTGCCTACTGGCGGCGTTAAGCGGTGAGAGCGTCTTTTTGTTGGGCCCGCCCGGTATCGCCAAGAGTCTGATTGCCCGCCGCCTGAAGTTTGCTTTCCAGCGCGCCCGCGCTTTTGAATATCTGATGACACGCTTTTCCACGCCGGAAGAGGTGTTTGGCCCGCTCTCTATTCAGGCGCTGAAAGATGAAGGTCGCTATGAACGCTTAACGACCGGCTATCTTCCCGAAGCCGAAATCGTTTTTCTGGATGAAATCTGGAAAGCCGGGCCCGCTATCCTGAACACATTGCTGACCGCCATTAACGAACGCCATTTCCGCAACGGCGCATTTGAGGAAAAAATTCCGATGCGGCTGCTGGTGGCGGCCTCTAACGAACTGCCCGAAACGGACAGCAGCCTGGAAGCCTTGTACGACCGAATGTTGATTCGCCTGTGGCTGGATAAAGTTCAGGATAAAGCCAATTTCCGCTCCATGCTGGTTAGTCAGCAGGATGAGAGCGATAACCCGGTCCCCGCCTCGTTACAGGTAAGCGACGAAGAATATCAACAGTGGCAAAAAGATATCGGCGCGATTTCACTCCCTGAGCCGGTCTTTGAGCTGATATTTACTCTGCGCCAACAGCTGGATAATTTGCCGAATGCGCCTTATGTCTCCGACCGTCGCTGGAAGAAAGCCATCCGCCTGTTACAGGCCAGCGCCTTCTTTAGCGGACGCGACGCGGTTGCGCCGATTGACCTTATCCTGCTAAAAGATTGCTTGTGGTATGACGCGCAGAGTCTGAATCTCATGCAACAGCAACTGGAAATATTGATGACCGGACACGCCTGGCAGCAGCAGGCCATGCTGACTCGCCTCGGCGGTATCGTCCAGCGCCGCCTCCAGTTGCAGCAACAGCAAAGCGATAAAACCGCCTTCACCGTCATTAAAGAAGGCGGTATGTTCAGCCGTCGCCCGCATTACACTTTACCGCCGGAAGCCAGTGCATCAACGTTGACGTTATTGCTACAAAAACCGCTAAAACTGCATGATATGGAAGTGATCCATATTACCTTTGACCGCAGCGCGCTGGAACTTTGGCTGACCAAAGGCGGCGAGATCCGCGGCAAACTGAACGGGATCGGCTTTGCCCAAACGCTGAATATGGAAGTCGATAACGCTCAACATCTGGTGGTGCACGACATCAGTCTACAAGGTACCCGTCTGGCGTTACCGGGAACGGCTGAAGACAGTATGCCTGCGGAGATCAAACAGCAGCTGGAAACGTTAGAAAACGACTGGCGCCAGCAGCATACCCGCTTCAGCGAGCAGCAACATTGCCTGTTTATTCACAGCGACTGGTTAGGGCGCATTGAGGCCAGCCTGCAGGATGTAGGAGAACAGATCCGCCAGGCGCAACAATGCTGACGCTGGATACGCTAAATACCATGCTGGCCGTCAGCGAAGAGGGAATGGTCGAAGAGATGATCCTCGCGCTACTGGCTTCCCCACAGCTGGTCATTTTCTTTGAAAAGTTTCCGCGTTTAAAAAACGCCGTGACCGCCGATCTCCCGCGCTGGCGGGAAGCGCTACGCAGCCGTCTTAAAGACGCACGCGTTCCGCCGGAACTCACGGAAGAGGTCATGTGTTATCAGCAAAGCCAACTTCTCTCTACACCACAGTTCATCGTGCAACTGCCGCAAATACTGGCGTTGCTTCACCGCCTGCATTCACCGTATGCCGCGCAGGCGAAGCAGTTGACGGAGAGCAACAGTACCTTTACCCCTGCGCTACACACGCTTTTTTTGCAACGCTGGCGGTTAAGTCTGGTCGTGCAGGCCACCACGTTAAACCAGCAACTACTGGAAGAAGAGCGCGAGCAGTTGATGAGTGACGTTCAGGAACGGATGACGCTGAGCGGGCAACTGGAACCGACGCTGGCGGAAAATGATAATGCCGCAGGCCGCCTGTGGGATATGAGCGCGGGCCAGCTTAAACGTGGTGATTATCAACTGATCGTAAAATACGGCGAATTTCTCGCCGCCCAGCCGGAGCTAATGCAACTGGCGGAACAACTGGGACGTTCGCGGGAAGCCAAATCGGTACCGAAAAAAGACGCGCCGATGGAAACCTTTCGTACACTGGTACGCGAACCCGCAACGGTGCCGGAGCAGGTTGACGGTATACAGCAAGGCGATGATATTCTGCGCCTGTTGCCGCCAGAGCTGGCGACGCTCGGCATCACCGAGCTGGAATATGAATTTTACCGCCGGTTAGTGGAAAAACAGCTCCTCACCTATCGCCTGCATGGCGAAGCGTGGCGTGAGAAAGTGACCGAACGGCCGGTAGTACACCAGGATGTCGACGAGCAGCCGCGCGGACCGTTTATTGTCTGCGTCGATACTTCAGGCTCGATGGGAGGATTTAACGAGCAGTGCGCAAAAGCGTTCTGCCTGGCGTTGATGCGCGTTGCTCTGGCGGATAACCGCCGCTGCTTTATTATGCTGTTTTCCACTGACGTTGTGCGTTATGAACTCTCCGGCCCGGAAGGTATTGAGCAGGCCATCCGCTTTTTAAGTCAACGTTTTCGCGGCGGCACGGATATCGCCAGCTGTTTTCGCGCCATTATTGAAAGAATGCAGGGACGGGAATGGTTTGATGCCGATGCGGTGGTCATTTCGGATTTTATCGCCCAGCGCTTGCCGGATGACGTGGTGAGCAAAGTGGGAGAGTTGCAGCGTCTTCACCAGCATCGATTCCACGCGGTGGCGATGTCGGCGCACGGCAAACCCGGCATCATGCGCATTTTCGATCATATCTGGCGCTTTGACACCGGGATGCGAAGCCGCCTGCTGAGACGCTGGCGGCGCTAACGGCTTATAAAATAGCAGGAATGCTTTCGCGAACCTGCGCGGGCCATACGCCGCACTGCACCTGACCAATATGCGGCAATTGCAGCAGCAACATCGTCAGACGCGACTGCCCAATCCCGCCGCCGATGGTCTGCGGCATTTCGCCGCGCAGCAGCGCCTGATGCCACTCCAGTTGCAGGCGATCTTCATCACCGGTCAACGCCAGCTGGCGCATCAGCGTATCGGCATCTACACGGATACCCATAGAGGAAAGCTCAAACGCATCTTCCAGCACCGGGTTCCACACCAGGATATCGCCGTTCAGACCGGCGTAGCCCAGCTCAGATGCGGAGCTCCAGTCATCATAATCCGGCGCGCGTACATCATGGCGGTGGCCATCGCTCAGTTTACCGCCGATCCCCACCAGAAAAACGGCGCCAAGTTCTTTGGCGATCGCGCGTTCGCGCCCTTTCGCATCCAGATCCGGATAGCGAGACAACAGCTCCTGGCTGTGAACAAACTGAATTTGCTCTGGCAGGAACGGCGCCAGACCAAACTGTTTATGCACTTCTGCTTCCGTCGCCTTAATTCCTGCCCATATAGCCTCTACTGTGCTTTTCAGGGTGGAAAATTGGCGCTCGCCATCGCCCATGACACGCTCCCAGTCCCACTGATCCACATAGACCGAGTGGAGCGGAGAGAGTCGGTCTTCATCGGGGCGAAGGGCTTTCATGTGCGTGTACAGCCCTTCGCCCGCGCTGAAGTCATGTTGCCCCAGGGTTTGACGTTTCCACTTCGCCAGTGAATGCACCACTTCGAACTGGGCGTCAGGCAACGCTTTCACTTTTACCTGCACCGCTTTTTCACAGCCGGACAAATTATCCTGCGTACCATCCCCTACGCGACTCAGGATCGGCGCCTGGACCTCAATCAGACCCAGACGCTCCTCCAGCTGGCGAGAGAAATGTGATTTCACGAAGCTAATTTGACGTTGTTTGGCAATGTAAGCGGTTTTCATTTTTTTACTCCTGCGTCCTGTTGCCTATGATTAAGCAACAAAACGAGAGCACTATTCAATAATCAACAGATAAAAAGCTAACTTCGGTTTTGATTCGTTAAAAATAATGGCTAAAATAGAGATAATCATTAATCTGCATAAGAAAAAGCGATGGAAAATTATCAGATCGACAATCTGGACCGCGGCATCCTTGACGCCTTAATGGAAAATGCCCGCACTGCCTACGCCGAACTGGCCAAACAATTTGGCGTTAGCCCTGGAACCATTCACGTTCGCGTCGAGAAAATGAAGCAGGCCGGGATCATTACGGGCGCACGGATTGACGTCAGCCCTAAACAACTGGGCTACGATGTGGGCTGCTTTATTGGCATCATCCTCAAAAGCGCCAAAGACTATCCCTCCGCACTGGCCCGGCTGGAAAGCCTGGATGAGGTGACGGAAGCGTATTACACCACCGGTCACTACAGCATCTTTATAAAAGTGATGTGCAAATCAATCGACGCGCTTCAGCACGTACTTATCAACAAGATCCAAACAATTGATGAAATTCAGTCCACTGAGACACTGATCGTCTTGCAGAACCCGATCATGCGCACCATCAAGCCATGATCGGCTTTTTTAATCCCACATTTTTCCACAGGTAGATCCCAGCTCGTTCACAGAGTACAATGCAGCCTCTTTACCTGAGCGAGCGATCAATGGCAGACATTACTCTTATCAGCGGCAGCACCCTGGGCGGCGCCGAATACGTCGCGGAACATCTGGCGGAAAAGCTGGAAGCTGCCGGTTTTTCAACCGAAACGGTGCACGGTCCGTTATTAGAGGATCTGTCAACTTCCGGGATCTGGCTGATAATCAGCTCAACGCACGGCGCCGGAGACATTCCGGACAACCTGACCCCTTTCTATGAAGACCTTCAGACGCAGAAACCCGATCTTTCCGCGGTACGTTTCGGCGCAATTGGCATTGGCAGTCGAGAATACGACACGTTTTGCGGCGCGATTGAGAAAATAGAAGCGGAACTGAAAGGCGCTGGCGCAAAACAGGTTGGGGAAACACTGAAGATCAACATCCTTGAACATGAGATTCCGGAAGATCCAGCGGAGATTTGGCTCGGATCCTGGATTAATTTACTCAAATAAGTGTAAAGATCGTGCGATCCATTGTGGATAAATCTGGTGGAAAGCTTGGATCAACCGGTAGTTATCCAAAGAATAACCGTTGTTCACTTTTTGAGTTGTGTATAAGTACCCGTTTTGATCCCAGCTTATACGGGCCACGATCACCGATCATTCACAGCTAGTGATCCTTTCCAACGCATTGATCTTTATTACAGGATCCGGGTTATCCACAGCCTGGTGCGATCCTAATAAGAGATCACAATAGAACAGATCTCTAAATAAAAAGATCTTCTTTTTAATAGCCCGGATCCCGGGGCTTTCTCCATCGGCTAAAGTTGAGTAGAATCCACCGCCCGGGCTTCAATCCATTTTCACACCGCGTTATGCGAGGCAATTACCATGTTTTATCAGGATCCTTTTGACGTCATTATTATTGGCGGGGGTCATGCAGGCACTGAGGCCGCGATGGCCGCAGCGCGTATGGGTCAACAGACTCTGCTTTTGACACACAATATTGACACGTTGGGACAGATGAGCTGCAACCCGGCGATCGGCGGTATTGGAAAGGGACATCTGGTAAAAGAGGTGGATGCGCTCGGCGGTCTGATGGCGAAAGCGATCGATCAGGCAGGTATTCAGTTTAGGATACTAAACGCCAGCAAAGGTCCGGCCGTTCGCGCTACCCGGGCTCAGGCGGATCGAGTCTTATACCGCCAGGCGGTGCGTACCGCGCTGGAGAATCAGCCGAATCTGATGATCTTCCAGCAAGCGGTTGAAGATCTGATTGTCGAAAACGATCGCGTTGTCGGCGCCGTGACCCAAATGGGGCTCAAATTCCGCGCGAAAGCGGTGGTGCTGACCGTCGGAACCTTCCTGGACGGCAAAATTCATATTGGTCTGGATAACTACAGCGGCGGTCGTGCTGGCGATCCGCCATCCATCCCGCTGTCTCGCCGTCTGCGTGAGCTTCCGCTACGCGTCAGTCGCCTGAAAACCGGCACACCGCCGCGTATTGATGCGCGTACTATCGATTTCAGCGTGTTGGCTCAACAGCATGGCGATAACCCGATGCCGGTTTTCTCGTTTATGGGGAATGCTTCTCAGCATCCGCAACAGGTGCCGTGTTACATCACGCATACCAATGAGAAAACCCATGACGTGATTCGTAATAACCTCGATCGTAGCCCAATGTACGCTGGCGTGATCGAAGGGATCGGCCCACGCTACTGTCCTTCGATCGAAGACAAGGTGATGCGTTTTGCCGATCGTAACCAGCATCAGATCTTCCTTGAGCCGGAAGGACTGACCTCTAACGAGATTTACCCTAACGGTATCTCCACCAGCCTGCCGTTTGACGTGCAGATGCAGATTGTCCGTTCCATGCAGGGCATGGAGAACGCGAAGATCGTTCGTCCTGGTTATGCGATTGAGTACGATTTCTTCGACCCGCGCGATCTGAAACCGACTCTGGAAAGCAAATTTATTCACGGCCTGTTCTTTGCTGGTCAAATCAACGGTACTACCGGCTATGAAGAGGCTGCGGCGCAGGGCTTGCTCGCTGGTCTGAATGCCGCGCGTCTTTCCGCCGACAAAGAGGGCTGGGCGCCTGCGCGTTCTCAGGCTTATCTCGGCGTGCTGGTGGACGATCTCTGTACGCTGGGCACCAAAGAGCCGTATCGCATGTTTACCTCCCGCGCCGAATATCGCCTGATGCTGCGTGAGGACAACGCCGATCTGCGTTTGACCGAAATGGGCCGCGAGCTGGGTCTGGTGGATGATGAACGCTGGGCGCGCTTCAACGAGAAGCTGGAAAATATCGAACGCGAACGTCAGCGGCTGAAATCGACATGGGTAACGCCCTCTGCGGAATCCGCCGATGAAGTGAATGCGCATTTGACCACGCCTCTCTCCCGTGAGGCCAGCGGTGAAGATCTGTTGCGTCGTCCGGAAATGACCTACGCGCAGCTCACTTCGCTTGCCGCATTCGCGCCTGCGCTTGAAGATGAGCAAGCCGCTGAGCAGGTGGAAATCCAGGTCAAATACGAAGGTTATATCGCTCGCCAGCAGGATGAGATTGAAAAACAACTACGTAACGAGAATACGTTGCTGCCTGCCACTCTGGATTATCGTCAGGTTTCCGGTCTGTCGAACGAAGTTATCGCCAAGCTGAACGATCATAAACCGGCGTCTATCGGCCAGGCATCGCGTATCTCCGGCGTTACGCCAGCGGCAATCTCCATTCTGCTGGTATGGCTGAAAAAACAAGGTATGCTGCGTCGTAGCGCTTGATAACACTAATTTGGCGGGGGCGCTTCGCTTGCCCGCCCTACAAATTTGTAGGCCCGATAAGCGAAAGCGCATCGGGCATTTGATTATTAACAGGTAATGACCGTGCTCAACAAACTCTCTCGTCTGCTGGCTGATGCCGGTATTTCTCTTACCGATCACCAGAAAACGCTGCTGGTCGCCTACGTTGATATGCTGCACAAATGGAACAAAGCATACAACCTGACGTCAGTGCGGGATCCCAACGAAATGTTGGTACGCCATATTCTCGACAGCATAGTCGTTGCGCCGTATCTTCAGGAACAGCGTTTTATCGACGTAGGAACAGGACCGGGGCTGCCGGGCATCCCACTGGCTATTGTTCTCCCTGACGCGCATTTCACCTTACTCGACAGCCTGGGCAAGCGGGTACGTTTTCTGCGTCAGGTCCAGCACGAACTGAAACTGGAAAACATCACGCCGGTTCAAAGCCGCGTTGAAGCCTATCCCTCCGAACCACCGTTTGATGGCGTTATCAGCCGCGCTTTCGCATCGTTGAATGATATGGTGAGCTGGTGTCACCATCTGCCGGGAGAGAAAGGGCGTTTTTATGCCTTAAAAGGGCAATTGCCAGGGGATGAAATTGCCTCACTACCTGACAATTTTAGCGTCGAATCTGTTGAAAAATTACGCGTTCCGCAACTGGAAGGCGAGCGGCATCTGGTGATTATTAAGTCAAACAAAGTTTAATTTTTATCAAAAAAAATAGAAAAAAAACGACGCGGCTTGTGTTAAAAATCGACAGGTATAACGCATTTCAGCGTTGTTACATTTAACTCTGGATTTACGGTTTCGTTTCAACATGACAACGTCGCTTCTTTTGTTAAAACAGAGAGTAATCAACTTTGTAAATATCAGTCTGCTAAAAATCGAATCGAAAAATCACTTTTGCTTGTTAAATTTTTATTATAAATGTCAATGGGGCGTTTTTAAGGTGTAAGCTGGTATTTTTAAAACAGTACCTAGTTTTACGCTTAAATATCAAAAAGATGAAAAGGCATGAATTGACACGTAAATGAATTGCGTAAGCATGAATATGTTTAATGTGTGATCTGGTGCACGCTTTATCGCCAGTGTTTTCGCGCTATTTGCAGTTTTGTACGATCGTTCACACTTTGGCTAAAAGTTAAAAATGCGGGCCAGAGAAAAATATTTAAACATTTATTCACCTTTTGGCTACTTATTGTTTGAAATCACGGGGGCGCACCGTATAATTTGACCGCTTTTTGATGCTTGACTCTAAGTCTTAAAGAACGTTTTATACGACACGCGGCATACCTCGAAGTGGGCAGGAGTAAAAACGTGATGTCTGTGTCGCTCGTGAGTCGAAACGTTGCTCGTAAGCTTCTGTTCATTCAGTTTCTGGCGGTAATAGCAAGTGGATTGCTGTTTTGCCTCAAAGACCCCTTCTGGGGCATCTCCGCAGTATGTGGGGGATTGGCAGTGGCACTGCCTAATATGTTGTTTATGATATTTGCCTGGCGTCACCAGGCGCATACACCTGCTAAGGGCCGCGTGTCCTGGACTTTCGCCTTCGGTGAAGCCTTCAAGGTGTTAGCGATGCTGGTTTTACTGGTGGTGGCGTTGGCGGTTTTAAAGGCGGTGTTTTTGCCGCTGATCGTTACGTGGGTTTTGGTGCTGGTGGTTCAGATACTGGCGCCGGCTGTAATTAACAACAAAGGGTAAAAGGCATCATGGCTTCAGAAAATATGACGCCGCAGGAATACATAGGACACCATCTGAATAACCTTCAGCTGGACCTGCGTACTTTCTCGCTGGTGGATCCGCAGAACCCCCCAGCCACCTTCTGGACGCTCAATATTGACTCCATGTTCTTCTCGGTGGTGCTGGGTCTGTTGTTTCTGGTGATGTTCCGTAGCGTTGCTAAAAAAGCGACCAGCGGCGTGCCAGGCAAGTTTCAGACCGCGATTGAGCTGATAGTCGGCTTTGTGCATGGCAGCGTCAAAGACATGTACCATGGCAAAAGCAAGCTGATTGCGCCGCTGGCCCTGACGATTTTCGTCTGGGTATTCCTTATGAACCTGATGGACTTACTGCCTATCGACCTGCTGCCGTATATCGCTGAGCATTGGCTGGGTCTGCCGGCAACGCGCGTGGTGCCGTCTGCTGACGTCAACATCACCCTGTCGATGGCGCTGGGCGTATTCATCCTTATTCTGTTCTACAGCATCAAAATGAAAGGCATCGGCGGCTTCGCAAAAGAGTTGACGCTGCAGCCGTTCAATCACTGGGCGTTCATTCCTGTCAACTTAATCCTTGAAGGGGTAAGTCTGCTGTCCAAACCGGTTTCTCTCGGTCTGCGACTGTTCGGCAACATGTATGCCGGTGAGCTGATTTTCATTCTGATTGCTGGTCTGTTGCCGTGGTGGTCACAGTGGATTCTGAATGTGCCGTGGGCCATTTTCCACATCCTGATTATTACGCTGCAAGCCTTCATTTTCATGGTTCTGACGATTGTCTATCTGTCGATGGCGTCCGAAGAGCATTAATTTACCAACACTACTACGTTTTAACTGAAACAAACTGGAGACTGTCATGGAAAACCTGAATATGGATCTGCTGTACATGGCTGCCGCTGTGATGATGGGTCTGGCGGCAATCGGTGCTGCGATCGGTATCGGCATCCTCGGGGGTAAATTCCTGGAAGGCGCGGCGCGTCAACCTGATCTGATTCCTCTGCTGCGTACTCAGTTCTTTATCGTTATGGGTCTGGTGGATGCTATCCCGATGATCGCTGTAGGTCTGGGTCTGTACGTGATGTTCGCTGTCGCGTAGTAAGCGTTGCTTGAATTAAGAGCAATATCAGAAGGTTAACTAGATAGAGGCATTGTGCTGTGAATCTTAACGCAACAATCCTCGGCCAGGCCATCGCGTTTATTCTCTTTGTCTGGTTTTGCATGAAGTACGTATGGCCGCCGTTAATGGCAGCCATCGAGAAACGTCAGAAAGAAATTGCTGACGGTCTCGCTTCTGCTGAACGAGCACATAAGGATCTTGACCTTGCAAAGGCCAGCGCGACCGACCAGCTGAAAAAAGCGAAAGCGGAAGCTCAGGTAATCATCGAGCAGGCAAACAAACGCCGCGCTCAGATCCTGGACGAAGCCAAAACTGAAGCAGAGCAGGAACGTACTAAAATCGTGGCGCAGGCGCAGGCGGAAATTGAAGCCGAGCGTAAACGCGCCCGTGAAGAGCTGCGTAAGCAAGTTGCTATCCTGGCTGTTGCTGGCGCCGAGAAGATCATCGAACGTTCCGTGGATGAAGCTGCTAACAGCGACATCGTGGATAAACTTGTCGCTGAACTGTAAGGAGGGAGGGGCTGATGTCTGAATTTGTTACGGTAGCTCGCCCCTACGCCAAAGCAGCTTTTGACTTTGCCGTTGAACACCAAAGTGTAGAGCGCTGGCAGGATATGCTGGCGTTTGCCGCCGAGGTAACCAAGAACGAACAAATGGCAGAGCTTCTCTCTGGCGCGCTGGCGCCGGAAACGCTCGCTGAGTCGTTTATCGCAGTCTGCGGTGAGCAGTTAGACGAAAACGGTCAGAACCTGATTCGGGTGATGGCTGAAAATAATCGTCTGAACGCGCTCCCGGATGTTCTGGAGCAGTTTATTCATCTGCGTGCCGCCAGTGAAGCTACCTCCGAGGTAGAAGTTACGTCGGCAACCGCATTGAGTGAAGAGCAGCTTTCGAAAATCAGCGCCGCGATGGAAAAACGTCTGTCACGCAAAGTGAAGCTGAATTGCAAAATCGATAAGTCTGTAATGGCAGGCGTTATCATCCGGGCGGGTGATATGGTCATTGATGGCAGCGTACGCGGCCGTCTTGAGCGCCTTGCAGACGTCTTGCAGTCTTAAGGGGACTGGAGCATGCAACTGAATTCCACCGAAATCAGCGAACTGATCAAGCAGCGCATTGCTCAGTTCAATGTGGTGAGCGAAGCTCACAACGAAGGTACTATTGTTTCTGTCAGTGACGGTGTTATCCGCATTCACGGCCTGGCCGATTGTATGCAGGGTGAAATGATCTCCCTGCCGGGTAACCGTTACGCTATCGCACTGAACCTGGAGCGCGACTCCGTGGGTGCGGTAGTCATGGGTCCATACGCTGACCTTGCCGAAGGCATGAAGGTTAAATGTACGGGGCGTATCCTGGAAGTTCCGGTTGGCCGCGGCCTGCTGGGACGTGTGGTAAACACCCTGGGTGCGCCAATCGACGGTAAAGGTCCGGTTGATAATGACGGCTTCTCTGCCGTTGAAGCGATTGCGCCGGGCGTTATCGATCGTCAGTCTGTCGATCAGCCGGTGCAGACCGGCTATAAAGCCGTTGACTCCATGATCCCAATCGGTCGTGGTCAGCGTGAACTGATCATCGGTGACCGTCAGACCGGTAAAAC
Organism: Salmonella sp. SJTUF15570; assembly: GCF_043357055.1. NCBI lineage: Bacteria > Pseudomonadati > Pseudomonadota > Gammaproteobacteria > Enterobacterales > Enterobacteriaceae > Salmonella > Salmonella sp. SJTUF15570. Next base: position 22,621 of record NZ_JBEUKJ010000017.1, read on the forward strand.
CGCGCTGGCTATCGATGCCATCATCAACCAGCGTGACTCCGGCATCAAATGTATCTATGTCGCTATCGGCCAGAAAGCGTCCACCATCTCTAACGTGGTGCGTAAACTGGAAGAACACGGCGCGCTGGCTAACACCATTGTTGTGGTGGCAACCGCGTCCGAATCCGCTGCGCTGCAATATCTGGCGCCGTATGCCGGTTGCGCAATGGGCGAATACTTCCGCGACCGCGGCGAAGATGCGCTGATCATTTACGATGACCTGTCTAAACAGGCTGTTGCTTACCGTCAGATCTCCCTGCTGCTCCGTCGTCCGCCAGGACGTGAAGCATTCCCGGGCGACGTATTCTACCTCCACTCTCGTCTGCTGGAGCGTGCTGCGCGTGTTAACGCCGACTACGTCGAAGCCTTCACTAAAGGTGAAGTGAAAGGGAAAACCGGTTCACTGACTGCGCTGCCGATTATCGAAACGCAGGCAGGTGACGTTTCCGCGTTCGTTCCGACCAACGTAATTTCCATTACCGATGGTCAGATCTTCCTGGAATCTAACCTGTTTAACGCCGGTATTCGTCCTGCGGTTAACCCGGGTATCTCGGTATCCCGTGTAGGTGGCGCAGCCCAGACCAAGATCATGAAAAAACTGTCCGGTGGTATTCGTACCGCGCTGGCGCAGTATCGTGAACTGGCGGCGTTCTCTCAGTTTGCATCCGACCTTGACGATGCCACCCGTAAACAGCTTGACCACGGTCAGAAAGTGACCGAACTGCTGAAACAGAAACAGTATGCGCCGATGTCCGTCGCGCAGCAGTCTCTGGTTCTGTTCGCAGCAGAACGTGGTTATCTGGCGGATGTCGAACTGGCGAAAATCGGTAGCTTCGAAGCCGCACTGCTGGCTTACGTCGACCGTGATCACGCTCCGCTGATGCAAGAGATCAACCAGTCCGGTGGCTATAACGACGAAATCGAAGGCAAGCTGAAAGGCATCCTCGATTCCTTCAAAGCAACCCAGTCCTGGTAACGTCTGGCGGCTTGCCTTAGGGCAGGCCGTAAGGCATTGAGGAGAAGCTCATGGCCGGCGCAAAAGAGATACGTAGTAAGATCGCAAGCGTCCAGAACACGCAAAAGATCACTAAAGCGATGGAGATGGTCGCCGCTTCCAAAATGCGTAAATCGCAGGATCGCATGGCGGCCAGCCGTCCTTATGCAGAGACCATGCGCAAAGTGATTGGTCACCTTGCGAACGGTAATCTGGAATATAAGCACCCCTACCTGGAAGAGCGCGACGTTAAACGCGTGGGCTACCTGGTAGTGTCGACCGACCGTGGTTTGTGCGGTGGCTTGAACATTAACCTGTTCAAAAAGCTGCTGGCGGATATGAAGGCATGGTCCGATAAAGGCGTTCAGTGCGAACTCGCAATGATCGGCTCTAAGGGCGTGTCATTCTTTAATTCCGTAGGCGGCAACGTTGTCGCTCAGGTGACAGGTATGGGGGATAACCCTTCTCTGTCCGAACTGATCGGTCCGGTTAAAGTGATGTTGCAGGCCTACGACGAAGGCCGTCTGGACAAGCTTTACATTGTCAGCAACAAATTTATTAACACCATGTCTCAGGTGCCGACGATCACTCAACTGCTGCCGCTGCCGGCGTCAGAAGATGATGATCTGAAGCGTAAAGCCTGGGATTACCTGTATGAACCAGACCCGAAAGCGCTGCTGGATACTCTCCTGCGTCGTTATGTGGAGTCTCAGGTTTATCAGGGCGTGGTAGAAAACCTGGCCAGCGAGCAGGCCGCACGAATGGTGGCGATGAAAGCCGCAACCGATAATGGCGGCAGCCTGATTAAAGAGCTGCAGTTGGTATACAACAAAGCTCGTCAGGCCAGCATTACTCAGGAACTCACCGAGATCGTCTCGGGGGCCGCCGCGGTTTAACCAGGTTATTTCGTAGAGGATTTAAGATGGCTACTGGAAAGATTGTCCAGGTAATCGGCGCCGTGGTCGACGTCGAGTTCCCTCAGGATGCCGTACCACGCGTGTACGATGCCCTTGAGGTGCAGAATGGTAATGAGAAGCTGGTGCTGGAAGTTCAGCAGCAGCTTGGCGGCGGTATCGTGCGTACCATCGCGATGGGGTCTTCTGACGGTCTGCGTCGCGGTCTGGATGTAAAAGATCTCGAACACCCGATCGAAGTCCCGGTAGGTAAAGCCACGCTGGGTCGTATCATGAACGTCCTGGGCGAACCGGTCGACATGAAAGGCGAGATCGGCGAAGAAGAGCGTTGGGCGATTCACCGCGCAGCGCCTTCCTATGAAGAGTTGTCAAACTCTCAGGAACTGCTGGAAACCGGTATCAAAGTTATCGACCTGATGTGTCCGTTCGCGAAGGGCGGTAAAGTCGGTCTGTTCGGTGGTGCGGGTGTAGGTAAAACCGTAAACATGATGGAGCTTATCCGTAACATCGCGATCGAGCACTCCGGTTACTCTGTGTTTGCGGGCGTAGGTGAACGTACTCGTGAGGGTAACGACTTCTACCACGAAATGACCGACTCCAACGTTATCGATAAAGTATCCCTGGTGTATGGCCAGATGAACGAGCCGCCGGGAAACCGTCTGCGCGTTGCATTGACCGGTCTGACCATGGCGGAGAAATTCCGTGACGAAGGTCGTGACGTACTGCTGTTCGTCGATAACATCTATCGTTACACCCTGGCCGGTACGGAAGTATCCGCACTGCTGGGCCGTATGCCTTCCGCAGTAGGTTACCAGCCGACTCTGGCGGAAGAGATGGGCGTTCTGCAGGAACGTATCACCTCCACCAAAACCGGTTCTATCACCTCCGTACAGGCGGTATACGTACCGGCGGATGACTTGACTGACCCGTCTCCAGCCACCACCTTTGCGCACTTAGATGCAACCGTGGTACTGAGCCGTCAGATCGCATCCCTGGGTATCTACCCGGCCGTTGACCCGCTGGACTCCACCAGCCGTCAGCTGGATCCGCTGGTTGTTGGTCAGGAACACTACGACACCGCGCGTGGCGTTCAGTCCATCCTGCAGCGTTATCAGGAACTGAAAGACATCATCGCCATCCTCGGTATGGACGAACTGTCTGAAGAAGATAAACTGGTGGTAGCACGCGCGCGTAAAATTCAGCGCTTCCTGTCCCAGCCGTTCTTCGTGGCGGAAGTATTTACCGGTTCTCCGGGCAAATACGTCTCCCTGAAAGACACCATCCGTGGCTTTAAAGGCATCATGGAAGGCGAATACGATCACCTGCCGGAGCAGGCGTTCTACATGGTCGGTTCCATCGACGAAGCCGTGGAAAAAGCCAAAAAACTTTAACGCCTTAATCGGAGGGTGATATGGCAATGACTTACCACCTGGATGTCGTCAGCGCGGAGCAACAAATGTTCTCCGGTCTGGTCGAGAAAATCCAGGTTACGGGTAGCGAAGGCGAACTGGGGATTTACCCGGGGCACGCGCCGCTGCTCACCGCCATTAAGCCTGGTATGATTCGCATCGTTAAGCAGCACGGTCATGAAGAGTTTATCTATCTGTCCGGCGGCATTCTGGAAGTGCAGCCTGGCAGCGTGACCGTTCTGGCGGATACCGCGATTCGCGGTCAGGATCTCGACGAAGCGCGAGCCCTGGAAGCGAAGCGCAAAGCCGAAGAGCACATTAAGAGCTCGCACGGTGACGTGGATTACGCTCAGGCGTCTGCGGAACTGGCCAAAGCGATCGCTAAACTGCGCGTTATCGAGTTGACCAAAAAAGCGATGTAACACCGGCTTGAAAGCATAAAACCAGTCTGATTGCGGACTGGTTTTTTTTTATCCTCTCAATTTTTATTCGATAAACTAGCAACGACAAAAACAAGCGGCTGAAGGCGACGCGTTTTCAGCGACAGCGCTGTTTTCATTAAATCCTTCTTTCTGTCATTGGCATCTGCACATTGTGCGAAGAAGGGAGGAATGGATGCGTTTTTATTGCATAAAATGAGGGATTATTACTATGTCATTTCAGCCATCCTTTGCGGGTCCACAACCCGACTCAAGGATTGATCGTACTACTTTTATTCGTCGTGCTTATCTTCATCTCGCCGTCGCCATCGTCGGTTTTATCGTATTGAGCGCGGCGTGGAGTTTTATAGGGGTCGGGGAGTATGCGCTTGATGTGCTGCTGGCTGGTGGAAGATATAGCTGGTTGGTTGTTCTCGGCGCTTTTATGCTGGTGGGAATGCTGGCGACCCGTCTGGCGGATAATGCGGGGAATAATCAAACGCAACTTATCGGGCTGGGGATTTATGTGTTGGCAGAATCCCTGATTTTTGCCCCCCTGTTAACGGTGGCGGCGTATATTAACCCGTCGAGCATTGGCGCGGCGGCAATAACGACTCTGTTGCTGGTCGGCGGCCTGACGTTTACCGCTTTTTCTATAAAAAAAGACTTTTCTTTTCTGCGCTCGTTTCTGACTATGGCTGGGTTCATTGCTTTTGGCGCGATTATTGCGAGCGTCATCTGCGGCTTCTCGCTGGGCGTCTGGTTTTCTGCGCTAATGGTACTGCTGTGCGCCGGGTTTATACTTTACGATACTTCTAACATTATTCACCATTACCCTACCGATCGCCCTGCTGGCGCGGCATTACATCTGTTTGCTTCTATCGCGACCATGTTCTGGTATATTTTGCGGATTTTTATGTCGCGTAATTAAGTAAAAAATACGCGCAACGGAAAACCAGCGGCCTCTGTCGCTGGTTTTTGCTTTTCTGACTCCCCTGCGCTTTATTACGTTATCTTCTTTATTTATGGAGTAAAAAAACAGCAAAAACATCGGACTACGTTGCCAGTACGCGGGTGTTTTTACTTTTCAGGAGACAAGAGGCGCGGTAATGAACGAAAATGATTCATTAGCAGGCGGGGATTTTATCCCGGTGAGCGTTTTATCCTTCTTCCATTTTACGATGAAAAAAATGTAGTATTTTCAACGTGAAACAGTATAAATTCGTTCTCAAATTACAGTCAGGACGCGTATGTTAAATAGTGCTATGAGCGTAGTGATCCTTGCCGCAGGTAAAGGCACGCGCATGTATTCCGATATTCCTAAAGTGCTGCACACGCTGGCGGGTAAACCCATGGTGCAGCATGTCATTGATGCAGCTACTAAATTAGGGGCCGCACAGGTTCATCTGGTCTATGGCCACGGTGGCGAGTTGTTAAAACAGACCCTGAAAGATGACAAGCTGAACTGGGTGCTTCAGGCGGAACAGTTGGGTACAGGTCACGCAATGCAGCAGGCCGCGCCCTTCTTTAGCGACGATGAAGATATTTTAATGCTTTACGGCGACGTGCCGCTGATTTCGGTTGAAACCTTACAGCGCCTGCGCGATGCCAAACCGCAGGGTGGTATTGGGTTATTAACTGTGAAGCTGGACGATCCGAGCGGCTATGGCCGTATTACGCGTGAAAACGGTAAAGTGACCGGCATCGTTGAACATAAAGACGCCACTGATGAACAGCGTCAGATTCAGGAAATTAACACCGGTATTCTGATCGCCAACGGCGCGGACATGAAACGTTGGTTGTCTAAGCTGACTAACAATAATGCGCAGGGTGAATATTACATCACTGATATCATTGCGCTGGCTTATCAGGAAGGACGAGAAATCGCCGCGGTGCATCCGGCTCGCATCAGCGAAACGGACGGCGTGAATAACCGTCTACAGCTTTCTCGTCTGGAGCGTATTTACCAGGCCGAACAGGCGGAGAAACTGCTGTTATCCGGCGTTATGTTGCGCGATCCGGCACGTTTTGATCTTCGCGGCACCCTTCATTGTGGAATGGATGTCGAAATTGACGCTAACGTTATCATCGAAGGTTATGTAACGCTCGGTCACCGCGTGAAGATCGGCGCGGGCTGCATTATTAAAAACAGCGTTATTGGCGATGACTGCGAAATTAGCCCATACAGCGTGGTGGAAGATGCGCATCTGGAAGCGGCCTGCACCATCGGCCCGTTTGCTCGCCTGCGTCCCGGCGCGGAGCTGTTAGCGGGCGCTCACGTCGGCAATTTCGTTGAAATGAAAAAAGCGCGTCTCGGTAAAGGTTCTAAAGCCGGCCATCTGACCTACCTGGGAGATGCGGAAATTGGCGACAACGTGAATATCGGCGCGGGGACCATCACCTGTAACTATGATGGCGCGAACAAATTCAAAACGGTTATTGGCGACGATGTGTTTGTCGGCTCCGATACCCAACTGGTGGCGCCGGTTACTGTTGGTAAAGGGGCCACCATCGCCGCAGGGACTACCGTCACCCGTAACGTAGCTGACAATGAACTGGTATTAAGCCGCGTGCCGCAGGTGCATAAGCAAGGCTGGCAGCGTCCGGTGAAGAAAAAGTGATTTTGTAGGCCGGATAAGCGTCAGCGCCATCCGGCAGACCGGAGATGAGAGGATAAAATAATCCTCCGCTCCATGAGCAGTACTTATAAAAATAACCCCACTCTCTACAAGGCTCGGGGCGCCCGCAACGACGGGCATACAGGTCAGCGACAACGCATGGCGTAATGCCATAATCAGGAAATAAAACTATGTGTGGAATTGTTGGCGCTATCGCGCAGCGTGATGTAGCTGAAATCCTTCTCGAAGGTTTACGTCGTCTGGAATACCGCGGATATGACTCTGCCGGTCTGGCCGTGGTTGATGCAGAAGGTCATATGACCCGCCTGCGTCGCCTCGGTAAAGTCCAGATGCTGGCTCAGGCAGCGGAAGAACATCCTCTGCATGGCGGCACCGGTATTGCTCACACTCGTTGGGCGACGCACGGTGAACCTTCAGAAGCTAACGCGCATCCGCATGTTTCTGAACACATTGTGGTGGTGCATAACGGCATCATCGAAAACCATGAACCGCTGCGTGAAGCGTTAAAAGCGCGTGGCTATACCTTCGTTTCTGAAACCGACACCGAAGTGATTGCACACCTGGTAAACTGGGAACTGAAACAGGGCGGTACTCTGCGTGAGGCTGTTCTGCGTACTATCCCGCAACTGCGTGGCGCATATGGTACGGTAATCATGGATACCCGTCACCCGGATACCCTACTGGCTGCACGTTCTGGTAGCCCGCTGGTGATTGGCCTGGGTATGGGCGAAAACTTTATCGCTTCTGACCAGCTGGCGCTGTTGCCAGTGACTCGTCGCTTTATCTTCCTTGAAGAGGGCGATATCGCTGAAATCACTCGCCGTTCGGTAAATATCTTCGATAACACCGGCGCGGAAGTAAAACGTCAGGATATCGAATCCAATCTGCAATATGACGCGGGCGATAAAGGTATTTACCGCCACTACATGCAGAAAGAGATCTACGAACAGCCGAACGCGATTAAAAACACCCTTACCGGGCGCATCAGCCACGGTCAGGTGGATTTAAGCGAGCTGGGACCGAACGCCGACGAACTGCTGTCGAAGGTTGAGCATATTCAGATCCTCGCCTGTGGTACTTCTTACAATTCCGGTATGGTTTCCCGTTACTGGTTTGAATCGCTGGCAGGTATTCCGTGCGACGTTGAAATCGCCTCTGAATTCCGCTATCGCAAATCTGCCGTGCGCCGTAACAGCCTGATGATTACCCTGTCACAGTCTGGCGAAACCGCAGATACCCTGGCTGGCCTGCGTCTGTCGAAAGAGCTGGGATATTTGGGCTCTCTGGCCATTTGTAACGTGCCGGGATCTTCGCTGGTGCGTGAATCCGATCTGGCGCTGATGACCAACGCGGGTACGGAAATTGGCGTAGCATCTACCAAAGCCTTCACCACCCAGTTAACCGTGCTGTTGATGCTGGTGGCGAAACTGGCGCGTCTGAAAGGTCTGGATACGTCCATTGAGCATGATATCGTTCATGGCCTACAGGCGCTGCCGAGCCGTATTGAGCAGATGCTGTCGCAGGACAAACGCATCGAGCTGCTTGCAGAAGATTTCTCCGACAAGCATCACGCGCTATTCCTCGGTCGTGGCGATCAATATCCGATTGCGCTCGAAGGCGCGCTGAAGCTGAAAGAGATCTCTTACATTCACGCGGAAGCCTATGCTGCAGGCGAGCTGAAACACGGGCCGTTGGCGCTGATTGACGCCGACATGCCGGTGATTGTGGTGGCGCCGAACAACGAACTGCTGGAGAAACTGAAATCCAACATCGAAGAAGTTCGCGCACGTGGCGGTCAGTTGTACGTCTTCGCCGATCAGGATGCGGGTTTCATCAGCAACGACAACATGCACATCATCGAGATGCCGCATGTGGAAGAGGTCATTGCGCCTATCTTCTACACCGTTCCGCTGCAACTGCTGGCGTATCACGTGGCGCTGATTAAAGGCACCGACGTTGACCAGCCGCGTAACCTGGCGAAATCGGTTACCGTAGAGTAAGTACAAATGTAGTACCAGGCAGAAGGCCGTCGATAGACGGCCTTTTTTTGTGCGCCGTGACAGGCGCTGTTCTTTCTCTATGGTGGCTGAAGAGCGACTAAGAGGTGCTACGCCTGCCAGCGCTACGGGCACCCGGTCACATTCTCTTCTTTAAGGCCCTGGCTCAATCCAGGTGGATCGGAAGTCAAACCACCCCAGGTTATTCAGGTGGATCCCCCTGGCCCGGTCGGGGCTTTTGAGTCGCATCCAGTGGTGAAAAAGCGGCTGTAGCCAGCCTGAACGGGTGGTTTCCCTGACCAGTTGTTCCGCGCTGATGGTTTCGGCATGCCACTGGGTTTCCCATTGGGCCAGCAGCGCATCATCCCCACCGCTGATGGCGTGGCGCAGTAAAGGGGAGCCCAGCAGCCATGTACCGACGTTCCACTCTTCGGGAATGGGGAAATTGACCGTCCCCAGCCAGAGATCCACATTGGCTTTGCCATTCGCCCAGTCATCATAATTCAGCTCCACGCCCTCAAGTAAAATGCCCTGCTGGCGCATGATCTCTTGCATGATATCCAGGAGCATCGGAAATTCAGGGTGCTGATCGTGATAGGCCAGACGCAGTTTTGCGTAGGGCGACGACGAGATAAAAGGTGAACAGGCTGGGCCCGCCTCAATAGTATGAAACCAGGAGGACAGTAGGCTGCCGCCCGGTACCCAGAAGGGGCGAATTGCCTCACTCAGATGCTGGAGTAAGGCGTAAGGGCTGAGTGTTTCCCGCAGCCAGCGGCGATGTTCGGCGGTATGCCAGTGCGGAGAGCGACTGTCGCATAATAAAAAATAGCCTCCACGCTCAAGAAACATCTCGCGCAGGTTGTCAGAAGGTTTGCCTGATACCTGGCTAAGCCGTCCGGAAACGTAATCCTCATCGCTCAGGCTGGAACTGAGCCAGGCTGCCGTGTCGTTATCCGACAGCGATTCCGCCAGGTTATCTGTCTCCGTTAAATTCGGCCAGATAAAGACCTCCACTTCATCCAGCAGCCCGCGCAGACCGAAATAGTGGTCAAAGGCCTTCATTTGCAGATGAAAGCCATTGTTTTCCACCACCTCATAAGGGCCAGTTCCCACGGGATGTGCCGGGAAATCAGCGCGTTGTGTATGGTCAGGCAGTAGGATCATGGCATCAATATGACTGAGCAGCAGCGGCAGTCGGTTATCCGGGTGCGCCAGCGTAATTTCAAGGCTCAGCGGCCCGGTGGCCTGAATGGTCTGCAAGTGCGAGAACAACGGCAGCTTAGCGCTGCGGGTCAGTGAAGCGATAACCGCGTCGATCGTCAGCTCCTGACCATCATGCCAGAGGACGGCGGGGCGCAGATAAAAACGCCAGCGCAGTGGATCAATCTGCCGCCAGTGGTGGGCAAGATCGGCTTCGACTTCACCTTTTTCCTCATTTATGCGCGTCAGGCCGCTAAAAATCTGCCTGACCAGATGCTGCTCAGAGCGACGCAACGGTATGCCGGGGCACAGCGACGGCATTGTCCGGTAATAGGGGATGCACAGCCGCTGATAGTCTGCCCGCACGCTATAGCCCAGCTTTGAACGCAACAGTTGCGCCACCTGGTGCTTATTTTTACCCAGCAGTTGAATGGCCTGATCAACATGACCAGACTCCAGCAACTGCTCCGCCTTTTCGCTTAACAGCTGTTCTGGTTTATAGCGCAGGTGAAGCCGGGCGCGATGCCCACGTCCGGCCTGTGATTGCCAGATGAGCCACTTTGCCTCCTGCATCTGAAGCAACAGATTACGCATATGCCGTCGGGTGCAGAACAACACATCCGCCAGCTCCTGTAATGTCACGCTAACAGGCTTGTCGCCATAGTGCTGGAGTAGCTTTAAGTATTTTTGTTCAGTGTGCCGGGTTGTCATAAAAGGTGAAATTTCCCGAACGGGAATGAGCAATTTTTAATATCCCCTTTTTAGCCGATGATTTTCTCTATCGCAACTTCTATGAGGATTTATCATGACAAAGCGCATTAATAAAGACACTCAGGTCTGCATGTCCCTGGCGGCACGCCCAAGTAACTTCGGTACACGCTTTCACAACTATCTGTACGAAGCGCTGGATCTCAATTATCTCTACAAAGCTTTTTCGCCGACCGATCTTACGCAGGCCATTAGCGGCGTGCGCGGGTTGGGGATCCGTGGGTGCGCGATCTCTATGCCGTTTAAAGAAGCCTGCATTCCGCTGGTGGATGAACTGGATGCTTCCGCTCAGGCCATTCACTCAGTTAATACCATTGTGAATACCAATGGCCATCTGAAGGCGTACAACACCGATTACATTGCAATAGCTCGCTTGCTGGCGAATTACAAGGTCTCTCCCGACCTGGTGTTTGCTTTGCGTGGCAGCGGTGGTATGGCAAAGGCGGTGGCCTGCGCGCTGAAGGATGCGGGGTTTACCCGTGGTTATATTGTCGCGATTGATGAAGCGTCAGGTAAACAACTGGCCGAACTCTATGGCTATGAATGGCGCCCGGATACCGACGGTATTGAAGCCGATTTGTTAATTAACGCCACGCCTATCGGAATGGCTGGCGGTAATGATGCCGACAAACTCTCTTATTCCGAACAGGAAGTGGATAAGGCGAGCGTTATCTTTGATGTGGTGGCGCTACCGCCCGTCACGCCGCTGATCCGCTACGCCCGTGAACGCGGTAAAACCGTGATTACCGGTTCCGAAGTGTTTGCTATTCAGGCCGTGGAGCAATTTGTCCTTTATACCGGGATTCGCCCGGATGACGCGCTATTCCAGAAAGCCGCGGCCTGGTCACGTCTGTAACATTTTTTCCCGCTTTTTCTTTAAATTAAAAGAACAGGGTACCCTACTATGACTAAAAAAATTGTTGCTGTGACGGCCTGTCCGACGGGCGTCGCCCATACCTTTATGGCGGCAGAAGCGTTGGAAATTGAAGCCCGCAAGCGTGGTGACTGGATCAAGGTTGAAACCCGCGGTTCCGTCGGGGCGAAGAACACGCTGACCGCGGAAGAGATAGCGCAAGCGGATGTGGTGATTATCGCGGCGGATATTGAGCTGGATCTGTCAGGCTTTGTTGGCAAAAGACTCTATCGCACCAGTACCGGCGCGGCGCTAAAAAAGAGTGCGCAGGAAATGGATAATGCTTTCAATAGCGCCGAGGTCTATCAGGGGAGTGCCGGGCGCTCTTCTTCAGCTGGTAAAACAGAGCTACCCGGCGTTTATAAGCATTTAATGACCGGTGTATCCCATATGCTTCCTTTGGTGGTGGCGGGAGGGTTATGTATCGCGCTCTCTTTTGTCTTCGGTATCCAGGCCTTCAATGAGCCGGGCACGCTGGCGGCTGCGTTATTTCAAATTGGTGGTAAGGCGGCCTTTGCGCTGATGGTGCCGGTACTGGCTGGGTTTATTGCCTTCTCAATTGCCGATCGTCCGGGCCTGGCCCCGGGGCTTATTGGCGGGATGTTGGCCAGCCAGTGCGGCGCTGGTTTCCTGGGAGGGATTGTGGCCGGTTTTCTGGCTGGTTACAGCGTACGGTTTCTGGCGCAAAATATTAAGCTGCCGGCGTCAATGGAAGCACTTAAGCCTGTGCTGGTTCTGCCGCTACTGTCTACGCTGATTACCGGCCTAATCATGATTTACGTGGTGGGTGGCCCCGTTTCTGCGGTGATGGAAGGGCTGACGACGTTCCTGGGGAATATGACCTCTACGAATGCTATCTTGCTGGGAATGTTGCTGGGCGCAATGCAAGGTTTTGACCTTGGCGGGCCGGTGAATAAAGCTGCGTATACCTTCGGCGTCGGTTTACTGGCTTCTCATTCTTATATGCCAATGGCGGCCATTATGGCGGCAGGGATGGTACCGGCATTAGGAATGGGCGTCGCAACCTGGGCGGCCAGAGCGAAATTCACTGCCTCTGAGCATGAAGCGGGTAACGCATCCTTTATCCTGGGGCTGTGCTTTATCTCTGAAGGGGCGATTCCCTTCGCTGCGCGTGACCCGATGCGCGTCATCCCTTCCACGATGGTCGGTGGCGCAATCGCCGGGGGACTGTCCATGTATTTCGGTTGTACACTGATGGCACCACACGGCGGTCTCTTTGTCCTGGCGATCCCGCATGCGGTAGAACATGTGATGCAATATCTGCTCTCGATTGCCCTGGGCACGATTGTCTGCGGCCTGATGTACGCGCTGTTGAAACCGTCTGCGGTTGCGCAAACAGTCTAATTCATCTCCCCCTGCAGGCTGGTCTGGTGTCTCCCCGGGCCAGCTTTTTTATTTCCATTGTCATCAAACCGTTATAATCAAGACATATAACTGTCATCAATTTGTCCTATTTTGCTCATCGTAGCAACTCAAACAACGATTTACCGAAACCGTGCAGGAGACATTATGAAAGTTATGCGTACCACTGTCGCAACTGTTGTCGCCGCGACCTTATCGATGAGCGCGTTCTCTGCCTTTGCAGCAGCAAGCCTGACAGGTGCCGGTGCAACGTTTCCTGCGCCGGTGTATGCCAAATGGGCGGATACCTACCAGAAAGAAACCGGTAACAAAGTCAATTACCAGGGGATAGGCTCTTCCGGCGGCGTGAAACAAATCACCGCGAATACCGTTGATTTTGGCGCTTCCGATGCGCCGCTGTCTGACGAAAAACTGAATCAGGAAGGCCTGTTTCAGTTCCCGACGGTGATCGGCGGCGTGGTGCTGGCGGTGAATATTCCAGGCCTCAAATCCGGCGAACTGGTGCTGGATGGTAAAACGCTGGGTGACATCTACCTCGGTAAAATCAAAAAGTGGGATGATGAAGCCATCACCAAATTGAACCCAGGCGTGAAGCTGCCTTCTCAGAACATCGCTGTGGTGCGTCGCGCTGACGGTTCCGGTACCTCCTTCGTGTTCACCAGTTACCTAGCGAAAGTCAACGACGAGTGGAAATCGAAAGTGGGCGCGGGTTCTACCGTGAACTGGCCAACCGGCCTGGGCGGTAAAGGTAACGACGGCATCGCGGCATTTGTACAGCGTCTGCCAGGCGCTATCGGCTACGTTGAATACGCTTACGCTAAGCAGAACAACCTGGCCTACACCAAACTGGTTTCTGCCGACGGCAAGCCGGTAAGCCCGACGGAAGAGAGCTTCTCTAATGCGGCGAAAGGCGCAGACTGGAGCAAAACCTTCGCGCAGGATCTGACCAACCAGAAAGGTGACGATGTGTGGCCAATCACCTCCACCACCTTTATCCTGGTCCATAAAGCGCAGAAGAAACCTGAGCAGGGTGCTGAAGTGTTGAAGTTCTTCGACTGGGCCTACAAAAATGGCGCTAAGCAGGCGAATGATCTGGACTACGCCAGCCTACCGGATAACGTTGTTGAGCAGGTTCGTACCGCCTGGAAGACCAGCATAAAAGACAGCAACGGTAAGGCGCTGTATTAATTAACGAATTGGCGGATGGCGCTACGCTTATCCGCCCTACGGTTTCGACCGCAGGCCCACGTTGTAGGCCGGATAAGCGTAGCGCCATCCGGCAGGGGCAACGTCGTAAAACGCGTTTAATGGAAAGAGTAATTTATGGCTGCAACCAAGCCTGCTTTTAACCCGCCGGGTAAAAAAGGCGACATGATTTTCAGCGCGCTGGTAAAACTGGCTGCGCTGATTGTGCTATTGATGTTGGGCGGTATTATCGTCTCATTGATCATCTCCTCCTGGCCAAGTATTCAGAAATTTGGTTTCTCATTTCTTTGGACTAAGGAATGGGACGCGCCAAACGATATCTACGGCGCGCTGGTGCCCATTTACGGCACGCTGGTGACCTCCTTTATCGCACTGCTGATCGCCGTTCCGGTCAGTTTCGGCATTGCCCTGTTTTTAACCGAGCTGGCGCCAGGCTGGCTAAAGCGTCCGCTCGGCATCGCCATTGAGCTGCTGGCGGCGATCCCCAGTATCGTGTACGGCATGTGGGGGCTGTTTATCTTCGCGCCGCTGTTTGCGACGTACTTCCAGGAGCCGGTCGGCAATATTCTTTCCAACATTCCGTTTGTCGGCGCGCTGTTCTCCGGCCCGGCGTTTGGTATCGGCATTCTGGCGGCGGGCGTCATCCTCGCCATCATGATCATCCCCTACATTGCGGCGGTTATGCGCGACGTCTTCGAGCAAACGCCGGTAATGATGAAAGAGTCCGCTTACGGTATCGGCTGTACTACCTGGGAAGTTATCTGGCGCATCGTGCTACCGTTCACCAAAAATGGCGTGATCGGCGGCATTATGCTGGGGCTGGGCCGTGCTCTGGGTGAAACGATGGCGGTCACTTTTATCATCGGCAACACTTACCAGCTCGACAGCGCGTCGCTGTATATGCCGGGCAACAGCATCACTTCCGCGCTGGCGAACGAATTCGCTGAGGCGGAATCGGGTCTGCACGTGGCAGCGTTGATGGAGCTGGGGCTGATCCTGTTTGTGATCACCTTTATCGTCCTGGCGGCGTCTAAGTTCATGATTATGCGTCTGGCGAAGAACGAGGGAGCACGTTAATGGCTACGCTTGATATGCAGAACACCGCGCAGCTCGCGGAATCCCGTCGCAAGATGCAGGCGCGTCGCCGCATGAAGAATCGTATCGCACTAACGCTCTCAATGGCGACGATGGCATTTGGCCTGTTCTGGCTGATCTGGATTTTGATGTCCACCATCACGCGCGGCATTGATGGTATGTCGCTGGCGTTGTTTACCGAAATGACGCCGCCGCCGAACACGGCGGGCGGCGGGCTGGCGAACGCCCTGGCGGGGAGTGGATTGTTGATTCTCTGGGCTACCGTATTGGGTACGCCGCTGGGGATTATGGCCGGGATCTATCTGGCGGAATATGGCCGTAAATCCTGGCTGGCGGAAATTATTCGCTTTATTAACGACATTCTGCTTTCCGCGCCGTCAATTGTTGTGGGGCTGTTTGTTTACACCATCGTGGTGGCGCAGATGCAGCACTTCTCCGGCTGGGCAGGGGTGATTGCGCTGGCGCTGTTGCAGGTACCGATCGTTATCCGTACCACTGAAAACATGCTCAAGCTGGTGCCGGATAGCCTGCGTGAAGCCGCCTATGCGCTGGGTACGCCGAAGTGGAAGATGATCTCCGCGATTACGCTGAAAGCCTCTATCTCCGGCATTATGACCGGTATCCTGCTGGCTATTGCGCGTATCGCCGGCGAAACGGCGCCATTGTTGTTTACCGCGCTCTCGAACCAGTTCTGGAGCACCGACATGATGCAGCCGATCGCCAACCTGCCGGTGACCATTTTTAAATTCGCGATGAGCCCGTTTGCCGAATGGCAACAATTAGCCTGGGCGGGCGTGCTGATTATTACCCTGTGCGTACTGCTGCTGAATATTCTGGCGCGTGTTGTTTTCGCGAAGAAAAAACACGGTTAAAGACATTGTAGGCCTGATAAGCGTAGCGCCATCAGGCATTATTTTACGGCGTGGCGGATGCGGCGCTGGATGAGGAAAAGAGTGAAATGAGTATGGTTGAAACTGCCCCGAGTAAGATTCAGGTTCGTGATTTGAACTTCTACTACGGCAAATTCCATGCCCTGAAGAACATTAATCTGGATATCGCGAAGAATCAGGTAACGGCATTTATCGGGCCATCCGGCTGCGGTAAATCAACGCTACTGCGTACCTTCAATAAAATGTATTCGCTTTATCCGGAGCAGCGCGCGGAAGGTGAAATTCTGCTGGATGGCGACAATATTCTCACCAACACCCAGGATATCGCGCTACTGCGCGCAAAAGTGGGGATGGTATTCCAGAAGCCGACGCCGTTCCCGATGTCCATCTATGACAATATCGCCTTTGGCGTGCGTCTGTTTGAGAAGCTGTCTCGCGCCGATATGGACGAGCGCGTGCAGTGGGCGTTGACCAAAGCCGCATTATGGAACGAAACCAAAGATAAATTGCACCAGAGCGGGTACTCTCTCTCCGGTGGTCAGCAGCAGCGTCTGTGCATTGCGCGCGGTATCGCCATTCGCCCGGAAGTGCTGCTGTTGGATGAGCCATGCTCAGCTCTGGACCCGATCTCTACCGGGCGTATTGAAGAGCTGATCACCGAGCTGAAACAGGATTACACCGTGGTGATCGTGACCCACAACATGCAGCAGGCGGCACGTTGCTCCGATCATACGGCGTTTATGTACCTGGGCGAGTTGATTGAGTTCAGCAACACGGACGATCTGTTCACCAAGCCCGCGAAGAAACAAACAGAAGACTATATCACCGGTCGTTACGGTTAATTCAGGAGTGCGTAATGGACAGTCTGAACCTTAATAAACATATTTCCGGCCAGTTCAACGCCGAACTGGAAAGCATCCGCACTCAGGTAATGACCATGGGCGGCATGGTGGAGCAGCAGCTTTCTGACGCTATCACCGCCATGCACAACCAGGACAGCGAGCTGGCGAAGCGCGTGGTAGAAGGCGATCATCAGGTTAATATGATGGAAGTCGCCATCGATGAAGCCTGCGTGCGTATTATCGCCAAGCGCCAGCCGACGGCGAGCGATCTGCGTCTGGTAATGGCGATTATCAAAACCATCGCCGAACTGGAGCGCATTGGCGACGTGGCGGATAAAATCTGCCGTACCGCGCTGGAGAAATTCTCCCAGCAGCACCAGCCGCTGCTGGTCAGTCTGGAGTCACTGGGCCGCCACACCGTGCAGATGCTGCACGACGTGCTGGATGCGTTCGCGCGCATGGATCTCGATGAAGCGGTGCGTATCTATCGTGAAGATAAGAAAGTTGACCAGGAATATGAAGGCATCGTGCGTCAGCTGATGACCTACATGATGGAAGACTCGCGCACCATTCCCAGCGTGCTGACCGCACTGTTCTGCGCGCGCTCTATCGAGCGTATCGGTGACCGTTGCCAGAATATCTGCGAATACATCTTCTACTTCGTGAAGGGGCAGGATTTCCGTCACGTCGGCGGCGATGAGCTGGATAAGCTGCTGGCGGGGAAAGACCCGAAAGAGTAAATCTCATTCTTTTGCCCGGTGGCGCTGCGCTTACCGGGCCTACAGGTACAGATGCTGTAGGCCGGATAAGCGTTAGCGCCATCCGGCATTTCAGTTAACGCGTAATCTCCCACCCGCGCGCTTTCCACAATCCCGGCAACTGCGCCAAATTGGTAAATGTCGTCACGTTAGGGTGATCGATCGGCTTGTTATGCGGATCGGCGCAGAAATAAAATACTTCCATTCCCGCCGCAATTCCTGACTGCGCGCCTGCGCTGGAATCATCCACCAGAATACACTTCTCAACATTGACCTTCATGGCGTTCGCCGCATGGAGCATCAGCGCCGGATCGGGCTTCCAGCGTTGAATATCGTAACCGCTAAACAGCAAATCGGGAAAATAATGCAACATGCCCAGTTTACCCAGCGAATGCTGCATCTTACTGACCGGTCCGTTGGATACCACGCACATAGGCGTCTTAATGCTCTCCAGCAGGGTATTTGCGCCCGCGATCGCTTCCAGTTCGGTATCGAACAGGCGCGCCACTTCCGCGCGGTACACCGGCTCCAGCTCCGCCTTTGCCAGCGCAACGCCATGCTCTTTACTGATGGTATCGATAATTTCGTAGAGCTTTACGCCTTTAAAGCGTCTGAATACTTCCGTGAGCTCAAGCGTAATGCCGAACTGCCGGAACATAGCGACATAGGCACGCGAGCAAATCACTTCACTGTCGACCAGCGTGCCGTCACAGTCAAAAAACACTGCTTCGATTTGGGACATGTCATTTCCATTTTAACAAGTTTAACGTTTACGTAATGCTGAATGAGGGGACGCAATCGTTGCCGTACTAACAAATTGAGTGAAAAAAATTACCACACAACTGCGCCAGGTGTCGCATTTTGGTATAGGATAACGGCGAATTTTCCCTCCTTTCTCCGGAAATTGATAATGAGTCAACAACACACCACCCAGGCTTCTGGTCAGGGTATGCTGGAACGCGTGTTTAAACTGCGCGAACATGGCACGACGGCACGAACCGAAGTGATCGCCGGTTTTACCACTTTCCTGACGATGGTTTATATCGTTTTTGTTAACCCGCAAATTCTGGGCGTAGCTGGCATGGACACCAGCGCCGTCTTTGTGACCACCTGTCTGATTGCGGCCTTTGGCAGTATTCTGATGGGTCTGTTCGCTAACCTGCCGGTGGCGCTGGCGCCCGCGATGGGGCTGAATGCATTCTTTGCCTTCGTGGTTGTGCAGGCAATGGGACTGCCGTGGCAGGTAGGCATGGGCGCCATTTTCTGGGGCGCTGTTGGTCTTTTATTGCTGACTATCTTCCGCGTGCGTTACTGGATGATCGCCAACATTCCGGTCAGCCTGCGCGTGGGCATCACCAGCGGCATCGGCCTGTTTATCGGCATGATGGGGCTGAAAAACGCCGGCGTGATCGTCGCTAACCCGGAAACGCTGGTCAGCATCGGCAACCTGACCTCGCACAGCGTGCTGCTGGGGGTTCTCGGATTCTTTATTATTGCGATTCTCGCTTCGCGCAACATTCATGCGGCGGTGCTGGTGTCCATCATCGTCACGACGCTGCTTGGCTGGATGATGGGTGATGTACACTACAACGGCATTGTCTCCGCGCCACCAAGCGTCACCAGCGTGGTAGGGCATGTCGATTTGGCAGGCTCGTTCAATCTTGGCCTGGCGGGGGTTATTTTCTCCTTCATGCTGGTAAACCTGTTTGACTCCTCCGGTACGCTGATTGGCGTGACCGATAAAGCCGGGCTGGCGGATGAGAAAGGCAAATTCCCGCGCATGAAGCAGGCGCTGTTTGTTGATAGTATCTCTTCCGTCACTGGCGCATTTGTCGGAACGTCTTCTGTGACCGCTTATATTGAATCGTCTTCCGGCGTTTCGGTGGGCGGTCGCACCGGTTTGACGGCGGTGGTGGTCGGTATTTTGTTCCTGCTGGTTATCTTCCTGTCGCCGCTGGCGGGCATGGTGCCGCCTTACGCGGCGGCGGGCGCGCTAATTTACGTCGGCGTGCTGATGACCTCCAGCCTGGCGCGGGTAAACTGGCAGGATTTAACCGAATCGGTCCCGGCGTTTATTACGGCGGTAATGATGCCGTTTAGCTTCTCGATCACCGAAGGTATCGCGCTGGGCTTTATCTCTTACTGCGTGATGAAAATCGGTACCGGTCGCCTGCGCGACCTTAGCCCGTGCGTAGTGATTGTCGCGCTGTTATTTGTGCTGAAGATTGTGTTTATTGACGCACACTGATGAAATGAACCCTCGCCCCATCGGGGGGAGGGTTTTTAACGAACTTACGCTTTAACGCGCTGAAT
The DNA here is from genome assembly GCF_043357055.1 of Salmonella sp. SJTUF15570. Lineage (NCBI taxonomy): Bacteria > Pseudomonadati > Pseudomonadota > Gammaproteobacteria > Enterobacterales > Enterobacteriaceae > Salmonella > Salmonella sp. SJTUF15570. The sequence goes on from NZ_JBEUKJ010000017.1 coordinate 42,400, forward strand.
AAACTCGCCAAATGCGGTCAACTGACCGGTCAAATGATCTAACGTTCCCTGATCCACCACTTCTCCAGTCTGCGGGTCGACTTTATTCTGAATCACGCCGCCCATAAACTCCGGTTTGTTCATCACCATTGCATCAAGGAACACCAGAATCTGGCGCAGATGATACTGGCAGCGCGCGCCGCCAATCGCCCCCATTGAACTGGTCTGGATAAGAACGGGCTTACCCGCCAGCGGCTGCTCAGGCAGACGGGATAGCCAGTCGATGGCATTCTTCAGGCCGCCGGGAACGGAATAGTTATATTCCGGCGTCACAATGACGACGCCGTCGGCGTTGCGAATCTGCTCCGCCAGCGCCTCTACGCTGGCTGGAAATCCCTCTTCCTGCTGGATATCGGCGTCATACAGCGGAATATCCCCGATCGAAGGCAGCGGCGATACCGTCATTCCTGCCGGCGCGACTTTAGGCAGCGTACGCGCCACCATCCCGTTAAAGGAACCTTTGCGTAAACTTCCCAGCAATGTAACCACATTCAGCGTTTCAGACATACGTGCCCCTTTTTTCATTATGAACGATTAAGCGTATACGATTTGGCGGCGGGGAGTTGGGCGAATCGCATCAGACGGCCGGTTGGCTCATTGGCGCGCGTCTGGATATCGGGCAGGCTTTTCCAGCCCAGTTTGCCATCGAACTCCCACACTTTTAATTTTTCTATCGCTGGCGTAACGGTTACGGACCATACCAGCACATCTTCCGCATCGCACACGGCTTCAAGCTGCGTGACATGCGCGCACTTCAGGCGTCCGGCCACGGGTAAAAGTTGCAGCTCCCGCGGATCGTCATTCATGACATCGCCGGTGAGTTTTAACACGCTCTGGCGCAATGTAATGAGTTGCGCTCGCGCTTCGTTGGGATCGTTTTGATTGGCTACCCATAAGTTTTCATTACGGGAGAAAGGGTGGCGTTCGAGCGAATGCGGATAGTGAAAGCCGCGGGAGGTGCGCTGTAATTCCATATCCAGCCCGCACTCTCCTTCGGTGGTCAACGCCACGCCAACCATATTTCCGGCGTAGGAGATAGAAAAGCCTGGCAGATTTTTGTCACGAAACGCGGGTTTACCTTTCGCCTGAATAATGATTTCCGGCAGCTCGCTAATTCCGTACAGCATAAACATCAGTTCGGCAAGAAGGCCTCTGGAGGCGAGAAAACGCGTTCGTCGGTGAGCAGGCAGGTTTCTGGCTTCAATATGGCAAGACGAAGAGAGACGAATTGAAACCAACTGTCCCTCCGTAAGTATCCCTCTGGCAAAGTGAGTCGCCATTTTTCGCTCCGTGATTAATGGGCCGTGATAATGACGAGAGTAACATTAACGTAAATTATGGACAGGTTTTACGCGCTAAAAATTCAATTTCAGAAGGTTCTTTAATCAGACGGTGACATTTCTGGTAAGAGTAAGGTTAATTTATCAACACAGGTGGTCAGATAAGGCGACGGCAGAGCGTGTTGATAGCCTGTCGTAGCCACACAATCTTGGGATTATGACTATTACGTTTGTGCCATAATAGGGTAAACGGCACCATCAGCTTTTCCCGCTGTTGCGCATCAAAAGGCAGGGGGCGCGCCACTAACGGTAGCTGGTGGAGCTGATTGTAGTGCTGGCAATAGCGCGGCGCGGTTGCTATCAGGGTGTGATCCGGCTGGGCGGCCATAAAGAGCGACTGCTCGAACCCCGGCAGGCTCAACGCAATATGACGTTTGCGTCCCATTTCTTGCAGGACATCATCCAGCGCCCAGGTATCGCTTTGCTCCCAGCAAATACTGATATGCGGGTAGCGCAGAAAAGTGTCCAGATCCCACGCTTCGCGCAGCGCCGGATGATCTTCCCGCAGCCAGACCCACGGTAAATCGCTAAACAACACCTCAAAATCAATCGCGAGCGGCAACAGACTGAGCAATTCTCGCGAGCGGGGATGGCTTTCGCGTCCGGTAAATCCGATATCGACTTCCCCGCGCGTAATCGCCTCCAGCGAGTCATAATCCCAGTTGCGAACCTTAATGGTAGCCTGCGGATAGCGCTGATAAATCTGCTGCGACAGTGAATTAAACATAATCATCATCAGCGGCGACTCTGCCGCCAACTCAAATTTTAAACCGCGCGGCGTTTGATGATGCGGCTTATCAAGCAGTTGATTCCCCATCTGCATCCAGTCCGCCAGACTTTGCTCCATACTGACCATCAGCGGCGTCGGCGCCAGGCCCAGCGGCGTATTGACGAACAGCGGATCGTCAAACCATGCCCGGAGTTTCGCCAGCGATTTGCTGACCGCCGATGGCGTTACGTTCATCCGTTTTGCAGCTTTAGTGACGCTGCGCTCCTGCATGAGTAACTGTAGGCATAACAGCAAATTAAGGTCGAGATTGGTAAGGGATTTCTTCATGCTCGGCTACGGACCTGTTGGGCGCGACGGAGAAGATCAGCAGAATACTCACTATGCTACAACCAATCAGAATCCCGATCAGCATATTCATCGCGCTGATACCGAGTATTGCCGCCAGCCAAATCCACAGTGATGAACCGCAAACCTGCGCGATACCGAGCGTGGAACTGGCCACTCCGGCGCGCAGCGAAAACGGCCCCAGCGCCTGGCTCATCGCGACGCCAAAACCAACCGAGAATCCGGCGCAGATAAGCGTCAGGCCAAAGAGTGTGACGGTATTGGTATGAGCAAGGCTTAACGTCACGCCAGCCGTCAAAAACAGCCCCTGTGAGACGAGCATTAAGGTTCGCGGCTTAAATAACCCAAGCGCAAAAGGGGTGGAAAAAGAGACGACCATACTGACGCCTGCGGTGAGCGCCATGGTAATGGCATAGTCGCCACGGCTAAATCCCATCACCTCCATCAGCAGCACTGGAGAGGCATTGACGAAGGTCAGGATCACCGACACGCTAAGGGTGGTGATCGCCAGTCGACTAACGAAAAAACGGTTAACCAGCGACTCGGCGGCGGGCGACGATCGTGATAAATCGCGTGGAGCCAGCCTTGCCGGGCGCGTCTCGCGCAGGATAAACAGTGATAACAGGCCCACAATAATGCCCATCGCGGACATCGTATAGAACAGACTTTGCCAGGGGAAACGAAGCATAATCAAATGCCCCATCACCGGGGCGAGTACCGGCACAATACAGGTAATCCCATTCAATAATGACAGCACTTTCGCCCGACGATGCTCGTCGAGCGTGTCGCGCAGAATGGCGAACGCCACCACATAGCAGCCGCCTGCTCCTACCCCCTGAAGAAAACGCCCACTCAGAAATAGCGAGCCTTCCGACGCCCGTGAACAAAGCAGTGAGGCCATCATAAAGACGAGCGCGCCGACGATCGCGACCGGCTTGCGGCCTGACTGGTCGGCTATCTTCCCGGCAAACAGCATGGCCGTCGCCATTCCGGCCAGGTAAACGGAGAAGGCGATATGCAACTGCGCCTCGCTGGCGTTCAGATCGGCGGCTATACGCGGTAAACCGACCAGATACATATCAATACCGGCAGGATAGAGTAAAACCAGGGCAAAACTACACAGTAGAAAACGTTTCATAGCGGCCTCACGAAAAGTGTGGCGCTAAGAATACGGGGCGACGTTGCGCGAGACGAGTTGCCATTTGGACAACAGTGATTTCCGCATGGGAAATCATTGCTGCCGGATGGCGGCATAAACGCCTTATCCGGCTTACGGGTTTTGTAGGCCCGGTAAGCATTGCGCCACCGGGCAATACAACGTTACTTACCAATACAGAAGCTGGAGAAAATCCGTCCCAGCAGGTCGTCGGAGGTAAACTCGCCGGTAATCTCGCTTAAGCTTTGCTGCGCAAGGCGCAACTCTTCCGCCAGCAGTTCCCCCGCCCATGCGCCTAATAGCTGCGCTTTGCCCTGCTCAAGGTGTTCAGCGGCTTCCGCCAGCGCCTGTAGGTGACGGCGACGGGCCAGGAAGCCGCCTTCCATATTGGTATCAAACCCCATGCTCTGCTTGAGGTGGTTACGCAACACGTCGACGCCTTCGCCGGTACGCGCCGAGAGGCGAACCAGTGAGTGACCGTTTACTTCACTAATACCCAACGGTTCGCCGGTGATATCCGCCTTGTTACGTACCACGGTAATCGGTAGATTTTTGGGCAGACGGGCGATAAAGTCCGGCCAGATGTCGGCAGGGTCAACGGCGTCCGTCGTGGTGCTATCCACCATAAACAGCACGCGATCGGCCTGTTCAATCTCCTGCCAGGCGCGTTCGATGCCGATACGCTCAACTTCGTCGCTGGCGTCGCGCAGTCCGGCGGTATCGATGATATGCAGCGGCATCCCGTCGATGTGAATATGCTCGCGCAACACGTCGCGCGTGGTACCGGCGATATCGGTAACAATGGCCGCTTCACGGCCTGCCAGCGCATTCAGCAGGCTGGATTTCCCGGCATTCGGGCGTCCGGCAATCACTACCTTCATCCCTTCGCGCAGCAGGCTGCCCTGGCGCGCTTCGGTGCGCACGGCGTCAAGATCGGCGATGACGCCATTGAGCTGCGCTTCAATTTTGCCGTCAGAGAGAAAGTCGATCTCCTCATCCGGAAAATCGATAGCCGCTTCGACGTAGATTCGCAGGTGAGTAAGTGCTTCCACAAGGTGGTTAACGCGGGCGGAAAATGCCCCCTGTAACGAGTTTAGCGCCGAACGCGCCGCCTGTTCGGAACTGGCATCGATCAGGTCGGCAATGGCTTCTGCCTGGGCTAAATCGAGCTTATCGTTGAGGAACGCTCGCTCGGAGAACTCGCCCGGTCGGGCAATGCGCACGCCTGGAAGCGTCAGGATACGTTTTAACAGCAGGTCCAGGATCACCGGACCGCCGTGCCCTTGTAGCTCCAGCACATCTTCACCGGTGAAGGAGTTCGGGCCGGGGAACCACAGCGCAATACCCTGATCCAGCGCGCTGCCGTCAACGTCTTTAAACGGCAGGTAGTCGGCATAGCGCGGCTTCGGCAGCTTGCCCAGCACCTCTTGCGCAACGTCGCGCGCCTTCAGACCAGAGATACGCAGGATACCCACGCCACCGCGTCCCGGTGGGGTTGCCTGGGCGACGATAGTGTCGTTATGGCTCATGGTTAGTCTCAACTTTGTTGCAATAAAAAAGGCGGTCATATGACCGCCTTTTGATTGTAGGCCTGATAAGCGTTAGCGCCATCAGGCTGACCGGCGCGCCTTGCCGGATGGCGGCTTCGCCTTATCCGGCCTACACCGAATCAGGATTTTTTCTTCTCGCGGCTATGCAGGCCACGCTTCTCCAGACCACGGTAAATCAGCTGCTGCTGAATGATGGTGACCAGGTTGCTGACGATATAGTACAACACCAGACCTGACGGGAACCACAGGAAGAACACCGTAAAGATGACCGGCATAAAGGTCATGATCTTCTGCTGCATCGGGTCGGTCACGGTGGTCGGCGACATCTTCTGAATGAAGAACATCGTTACGCCCATCAGGATCGGCAGAATGTAGTACGGGTCCTGTGCAGACAGGTCATGAATCCACAGCGCGAACGGCGCATGACGCAGTTCAATGGAACCCATCAGCATGTAGTACAACGCCAGGAAGATAGGCATCTGGATGATCAGCGGGAAGCAGCCGCCCAGCGGGTTAACCTTCTCCGCTTTGTACAGGGCCATCATCTCCTGGCTTTGGCGCTGTTTATCATCGCCAAGACGTTCGCGCATCGCCTGAATTTTCGGCTGCAGCATACGCATCTTCGCCATTGACGTGTACTGCGCTTTAGTCAGCGGGTACATGATACCGCGAACGATAAAGGTAATGATGATAATGGAGAAGCCCCAGTTGCCCACAAAGCTGTGGATCCACTTCAGCAACTTGAACAGCGGCTGAGAGATGAACCACAACCAGCCGTAGTCCACGGTCAAATCCAGGTGCGGTGCAACAGCCGCCATTTTATCCTGAATTTCCGGGCCGACCCACAGGGTGCTGGTCATCGCGCCAGTCTGGCCTGGCTGTACCAGTACCGGCTGCGCTTTATAGCCGATAGCGACAATGCCGTTACCCAGATTAGCGGTGTAGAAATTGTTGGTGCCGTCGTTACGCGGAATCCATGCGGTAGCGAAATACTGCTGCAACATTGCCACCCAACCGCCTTTGGAGCTGACGTTGAGGTTTTCGTTATCGGCAATGGTGTCGAATTTGTATTTCTCATACTTCTCATCCGGCGTGGAGTACGCTGCGCCGCGGAACGTATGCAGCGCAAAGTTGCTGCTGCCGGTGTCGCGATGAGGAGGCAGGTTGACGGATTGTTTTAACTGACCAAAGGTGGAGACTTCCAGCGGTTTTTCGCCGGTGTTCTGCACGCTATAGTTCACGTTAACCGCATAATCGCCACGCTTAAAGACAAACGTTTTGGTAAACGTGTTGCCTGCGGCGTCAGTATAAGTCATCGGAACCTGCAGTTCGTTCTGACCGTCGGCCAGTACAAACGCCTCTTTCTCGACGTTGTACAGCGGACGCGGGCCGTTCGCCGGGTTATCCGGGCCGTCGCGGCCTGTCAGGCCGCTTTGCGCCTGATAGATAAACTGCGGGGTGGTTTCCAGCAGCTGGAACGGTTCGTTGGAACCCAGTTCTTTCGGGTAAGCCGGGAGCAAGGCCTGCTCGACATCACCACCACGGGTGTTGATAGTCAAATCAAGCACATCGGTTTTCACCGTAATCATTTTCCCCTGGCCACTGGCTGGTACGCCCTGGTCGGCGGCGCTACCCGCTGCGGTGGTCGTTGTCTGCGTGGTCTGTTGAGTCTGAGGTTGCGGATTTTTATCCTGCTCCCAGGCTTGCCAGATCATGAAAGACACGAACAGCAAAGCGATGACTAAAAGATTGCGTTGCGAATCCATCGTTAGTGTTCTCTGGTATCAAATGGTCCGGGCGGGACGGGATCGTCACCACCAGGGTGTAAAGGGTGGCATTTTAATACGCGTTTCACCGTCAACCAACTGCCTTTTATCACTCCAAACCTGCGCAATGCCTCAATTCCGTAGCTTGAGCACGTTGGCGTGAAACGACAATGCGGCCCAAGCAGCGGACTGATCAGGCGTTGATAGACCCGAATAAGGGCTATCAGGACCCGCGAGCCAGGCGACAGTGGCGGCGCCATAATTTTTCCAACGCTTCCGAGAGAGCACGGTTATCGAGGTCGGCAACCCCTTTTTTCGCCACCACCACGAAATCCATTGCAGGAAGTTCATGCTGGCGCAGACGGAAGCTTTCACGCGTCAGACGTTTAATCCGGTTGCGTTCATGCGCACGTCGAACATTTTTCTTGGCGACGGTAAGACCGATACGGGGATGCCCCAGCGAATTCAGGCGGCCGAGGATGGTGATTTGCGGCGTGCCAGCCCGTTGAGGTTGCTGGAAGACGAATGTGAAATGAGCGGGAGTTAACAAACGTAACTCCCTGGGAAATGCGAGCTTAACCACTCAGGGGTTAGCTTTATTACTTGGAAACGGTCAGACGAGCGCGGCCTTTAGCACGACGACGTGCCAGAACCTGACGACCATTTTTAGTAGCCATACGAGCACGGAAGCCGTGAGAACGGTTGCGCTTCAGTACAGACGGTTGAAAAGTGCGTTTCATGGCGATTTCTACCTAAACTTGAATAAATTCACTGACTTTTGCGTATACCCGAACAAACTTTGAACGACTTACGCCACAGTGTGGGTGATTAAAGAGGCCGGATTGTAATAATTGTACACTCCGGAGTCAATTCTCTTTCCTTATTTTCCCGCGATTTTCCACGCCTTTTTGTGCGGAAAATAAGCAGCGTTGACGCCATATGACGGGCATTGCGCGACGGGTGGAGAATTATACGGACTGCCAGGTAAAGCGCAAGGATCGCCCTGGATCTTTATGCGATCTTTTAGGCGTCTGCTCACCTTTACCTATTAATTTTTTCAATATGCGCGCGAAAGCGTACAGGAGTTCCCCAGGATCGATTACACTTATCCTTTCCTGGAAAGTCCTGTGGATAAATAGGGAAGAATCTGTGAGAAACAGAAGATCTCTTGCTCAGTTTAGGCTATGATCCGCGGTCCTGATCGTTTCAAACGATCCTGGTCAGGCATGAACACGAAATCTTTCAGACTGCGTGAAGTCGCGATCGTTTGAAAGATCCGTGAAAACCGCAGACAGCGGTTCGTGCGTCACCCTTCATGCAGGGTCTTATCGACGTGCGCCAACAATCATTAATGTATCAGCCTTTGTCATTTATCGACTTTTGTTCGAGTGGAGTCCGCCGTGTCACTTTCGCTTTGGCAGCAGTGTCTTGCCCGATTGCAGGATGAGTTACCAGCCACAGAATTCAGTATGTGGATACGCCCGTTGCAGGCGGAACTGAGCGATAACACGCTGGCTTTGTATGCGCCAAACCGTTTTGTGCTCGATTGGGTAAGAGATAAGTACCTCAACAATATCAATGGATTACTCAACACATTCTGCGGCGCGGATGCCCCACAACTGCGTTTTGAAGTGGGAACAAAGCCCGTTACGCAAACGCTAAAAACGCCTGTGCATAACGTTGTCGCGCCTGCGCAGACAACAACGGCGCAGCCGCAGCGCGTAGCGCCTGCGGCCCGTTCGGGCTGGGATAACGTACCAGCGCCGGCGGAGCCGACCTACCGCTCCAACGTCAATGTTAAACATACATTTGATAACTTCGTCGAAGGTAAATCCAACCAACTGGCGCGCGCGGCGGCACGTCAGGTGGCGGATAATCCTGGCGGCGCCTATAACCCCTTATTCCTCTATGGCGGCACCGGTCTGGGTAAAACTCACCTGCTGCACGCGGTGGGTAATGGCATTATGGCGCGCAAACCCAACGCGAAAGTTGTGTATATGCACTCCGAGCGCTTTGTGCAGGACATGGTAAAAGCCCTGCAAAATAACGCCATTGAAGAGTTTAAACGCTACTACCGCTCCGTTGACGCATTGCTGATCGACGATATTCAATTCTTCGCCAATAAAGAACGATCCCAGGAAGAGTTTTTCCATACCTTTAACGCTCTGCTGGAAGGCAATCAGCAGATCATTTTGACGTCGGATCGCTATCCGAAAGAGATCAACGGCGTTGAGGATCGTCTCAAGTCCCGCTTTGGTTGGGGGCTAACAGTGGCGATCGAACCGCCAGAACTGGAAACCCGCGTGGCGATCCTGATGAAAAAAGCGGACGAAAATGATATTCGTCTGCCAGGCGAAGTAGCGTTCTTTATCGCCAAGCGTCTACGCTCTAACGTGCGTGAACTGGAAGGCGCGCTGAACCGGGTGATCGCCAATGCCAACTTTACCGGCCGGGCGATTACTATCGACTTTGTGCGCGAAGCGCTGCGCGATTTACTGGCGTTGCAGGAAAAACTGGTCACCATCGACAATATTCAGAAGACGGTGGCCGAGTATTACAAAATCAAAATTGCGGATCTGCTTTCTAAGCGTCGATCTCGCTCGGTAGCACGTCCGCGCCAGATGGCTATGGCGCTGGCAAAAGAGCTCACCAACCACAGTCTGCCGGAAATCGGCGATGCGTTTGGCGGGCGCGACCACACTACCGTACTTCATGCCTGTCGTAAAATTGAGCAACTGCGTGAAGAAAGCCACGATATCAAAGAAGATTTTTCGAATTTAATCAGAACATTGTCGTCGTGATCCTATGAAATTTACCGTTGAACGTGAACATTTATTAAAACCGCTTCAGCAGGTCAGCGGCCCGCTGGGCGGTCGTCCTACGCTGCCGATTCTCGGTAACCTGCTCCTCCAGGTAGCGGACGGTACGCTTTCTCTGACCGGCACCGATCTTGAAATGGAGATGGTCGCGCGCGTTACGCTTTCTCAGCCGCATGAGCCGGGCGCCACTACCGTGCCGGCGCGGAAATTCTTTGATATCTGCCGCGGCCTGCCGGAGGGCGCGGAGATTGCCGTTCAGTTGGAAGGCGATCGGATGTTGGTGCGTTCTGGCCGTAGCCGCTTCTCGCTGTCTACGCTGCCTGCCGCCGATTTCCCGAATCTTGACGACTGGCAAAGCGAAGTTGAATTTACGCTGCCGCAGGCCACGATGAAGCGCCTGATTGAAGCGACCCAGTTTTCGATGGCCCATCAGGATGTGCGCTACTACTTAAACGGTATGCTGTTTGAAACGGAAGGTAGCGAACTGCGCACTGTCGCGACCGACGGCCACCGTCTGGCGGTGTGCTCAATGCCGCTGGAAGCGTCTTTACCCAGCCACTCGGTGATTGTGCCGCGTAAAGGCGTGATTGAACTGATGCGTATGCTCGACGGCGGCGAAAACCCGCTGCGCGTGCAGATCGGCAGTAATAATATCCGCGCGCACGTCGGCGACTTTATCTTTACCTCAAAGCTGGTGGATGGTCGCTTCCCGGATTACCGTCGCGTTCTGCCGAAGAATCCGGATAAACATCTGGAAGCGGGCTGCGATATCCTCAAGCAGGCGTTTGCCCGCGCGGCAATCCTCTCGAATGAGAAATTCCGCGGCGTGCGTCTGTACGTCAGTGAGAATCAGCTCAAAATCACCGCCAATAACCCGGAACAGGAAGAAGCGGAAGAGATTCTGGACGTGAGCTACGGCGGGACGGAGATGGAAATCGGCTTTAACGTCAGTTACGTGCTGGACGTGCTCAATGCGCTGAAGTGCGAAACCGTGCGCATTATGCTGACGGATTCCGTATCCAGCGTACAGATTGAGGATGCGGCGTCACAGTCGGCTGCCTATGTTGTTATGCCAATGCGCTTGTAAAGAATATCGGGCTATCTTACTTGTTATTCTGGCTTCGGGCAGTGCTCGCACAAAATACGAAGTATTTTGGACGTCTTATGGACGGCCCGAAGGGCGAGCGCAGCGAGCAATCCTCACGTACTCCAGTACGCTCCGGTTGCTGTGCGCTGGCCGTAACCAGACTAACTGCGCCGATAACGCCCTGGTTATGAGTTGATATGTCGCTATCCAGACTGCTAATCAAAGACTTCCGCAACATAGAAAATGCGGATCTCGCTTTATCCCCCGGCTTTAACTTCCTGGTTGGCGCCAACGGCAGCGGCAAAACCAGCGTGCTGGAAGCTATCTATACGCTTGGCCACGGTCGGGCGTTTCGCAGTTTGCAGCCTGGCCGCGTGATTCGTCATGAGCAGGAAGCGTTTGTTCTTCACGGGCGATTACAGGGCGAAGAGCGTGAGACGTCGATTGGCTTAACCAAAGATAAGCAGGGCGACAGCAAAGTCCGTATCGGTGGTACCGACGGTCACAAGATCGCGGAGCTGGCGCATTTAATGCCGATGCAGTTGATTACGCCGGAGGGGTTTACTTTACTCAACGGCGGCCCCAAATACAGAAGAGCGTTCCTTGACTGGGGATGCTTTCACAACGAAGCCGGATTCTTCACCGCCTGGAGCAACCTGAAACGATTGCTGAAACAGCGTAATGCCGCGCTGCGCCAGGTGAGTCGTTATGAGCAATTGCGCCCGTGGGATAAAGAGCTGATTCCGCTGGCGGAACAAATTAGTACCTGGCGGGCGGAGTACAGTAGCGCTATCGCACAGGACATGGCGGATACCTGTCAGCAGTTTTTACCTGAATTTTCCCTGACGTTCTCTTTCCAGCGCGGCTGGGAGAAAGAGACAGACTATGCGGACGTGCTGGAGCGAAGCTTTGAGCGTGACCGTATGTTGACCTACACCGCGCACGGGCCGCATAAAGCGGACTTTCGCATTCGCGCCGACGGCGCGCCGGTGGAAGATACCCTGTCGCGCGGGCAGCTAAAGTTATTGATGTGCGCCTTACGTCTGGCGCAGGGCGAGTTCCTCACCCGCGAAAGCGGGCGGCGCTGCCTGTACCTGATAGATGATTTTGCCTCTGAACTTGACGATGCGCGTCGCGGACTGCTGGCCAGCCGCTTAAAAGCCACGCAATCGCAGGTCTTTGTCAGCGCAATTAGCGCTGAACACGTTATAGACATGTCGGATGAAAATTCGAAGATGTTTACCGTGGAAAAGGGTAAAATAACGGATTAACCCAAGATTAAATGAGCGAGAAACGTTGATGTCGAATTCTTATGACTCCTCCAGTATCAAAGTCCTGAAAGGGCTGGATGCGGTGCGTAAGCGCCCGGGTATGTATATCGGCGACACGGATGACGGCACCGGTCTGCACCACATGGTATTCGAGGTGGTAGATAACGCTATCGACGAAGCGCTCGCGGGTCACTGTAAAGATATCGTCGTGACTATTCACGCCGATAATTCCGTGTCCGTAACGGATGATGGCCGTGGCATTCCGACCGGTATTCACCCGGAAGAAGGCGTCTCGGCGGCGGAAGTGATCATGACCGTTCTGCACGCGGGCGGTAAATTTGACGATAACTCCTATAAAGTCTCTGGTGGTCTGCACGGCGTGGGTGTCTCGGTAGTCAACGCTCTGTCGCAAAAACTGGAACTGGTTATCCAGCGAGATGGCAAAATTCACCGTCAGATCTACGAGCACGGCGTGCCGCAGGCACCCCTTGCCGTCACTGGCGATACCGATAAAACCGGCACGATGGTACGTTTCTGGCCGAGCCACGAAACCTTCACTAACGTCACTGAATTTGAATATGAGATCCTGGCGAAACGCCTGCGTGAACTGTCATTCCTGAACTCTGGCGTTTCCATCCGTCTGCGCGACAAGCGTGACGGCAAAGAAGATCATTTCCACTACGAAGGCGGCATCAAGGCGTTTGTTGAATATCTCAACAAAAACAAAACGCCGATCCACCCGAATATCTTCTACTTCTCCACCGAAAAAGACGGTATCGGCGTGGAAGTAGCGCTGCAGTGGAACGATGGTTTCCAGGAAAACATCTACTGCTTTACCAACAACATTCCGCAGCGCGACGGCGGTACTCACCTGGCAGGCTTCCGTGCGGCGATGACCCGTACGCTGAACGCCTACATGGACAAAGAAGGTTACAGCAAAAAAGCTAAAGTCAGCGCCACCGGCGACGATGCCCGTGAAGGTCTGATTGCGGTGGTTTCCGTGAAGGTGCCGGACCCGAAATTCTCCTCGCAGACCAAAGATAAGCTGGTCTCTTCCGAGGTGAAATCGGCGGTAGAACAGCAGATGAACGAACTGCTGAGCGAATACCTGCTGGAAAACCCATCTGACGCGAAAATCGTCGTCGGCAAAATTATCGACGCCGCGCGTGCGCGTGAAGCGGCGCGTCGCGCCCGTGAAATGACCCGTCGTAAAGGCGCGCTGGATTTAGCGGGCCTGCCGGGCAAACTGGCGGACTGCCAGGAACGCGACCCGGCGCTGTCCGAACTGTACCTGGTGGAAGGGGACTCCGCGGGCGGCTCTGCGAAGCAGGGGCGTAACCGTAAAAACCAGGCGATTCTGCCGCTGAAAGGTAAAATCCTTAACGTCGAGAAAGCGCGCTTCGACAAGATGCTCTCCTCTCAGGAAGTGGCGACGCTGATTACCGCGCTGGGCTGCGGTATCGGTCGCGACGAGTACAACCCGGACAAGCTGCGTTATCACAGCATCATCATCATGACCGATGCGGACGTCGACGGCTCGCACATCCGTACGCTGCTGTTGACCTTCTTCTATCGTCAGATGCCGGAAATCGTCGAGCGCGGCCACGTCTACATTGCGCAGCCGCCGCTGTACAAAGTCAAGAAAGGTAAGCAGGAACAGTACATCAAAGACGACGAAGCGATGGATCAATACCAGATTTCCATCGCGCTTGACGGTGCGACTCTGCACGCGAACGCCCATGCGCCGGCGCTATCCGGCGAAGCGTTAGAAAAACTGGTCTCTGAATATAACGCCACGCAGAAAATGATTGGTCGTATGGAGCGTCGTTTCCCGAAAGCGCTGCTCAAAGAGCTGGTGTATCAGCCAACTCTGACCGAAGCCGATCTTTCTGATGAGCAGACTGTAACGCGCTGGGTGAATGCGCTGATTACCGAGCTGAACGAGAAAGAGCAGCACGGCAGTCAGTGGAAGTTCGATGTTCATACTAATACGGAACAGAATCTGTTCGAGCCTATCGTTCGCGTGCGTACGCATGGTGTGGATACCGATTATCCGTTGGATCACGAGTTTGTGACCGGCGCGGAATATCGTCGTATCTGCACGCTGGGCGAGAAGCTGCGCGGTCTGATTGAAGAGGACGCGTTTATCGAACGCGGCGAGCGTCGCCAGCCGGTAACCAGCTTCGAGCAGGCGCTGGAGTGGCTGGTGAAAGAATCACGTCGCGGTCTGGCTATCCAGCGTTATAAAGGTCTGGGTGAAATGAACCCGGATCAGCTGTGGGAAACCACCATGGACCCGGAAAGCCGCCGTATGCTGCGTGTGACCGTTAAAGATGCGATTGCTGCCGACCAGCTGTTCACCACGCTGATGGGTGATGCCGTTGAGCCGCGTCGTGCCTTTATCGAAGAGAACGCCCTGAAAGCAGCGAATATCGATATTTAATATTCCCGCGTAATCTCTCCCTTATATAAGGGAGAGATTTAGTCTGTAGGTTGAGGGGAGCGAATCCCAACATTTAACAGCGCCTGGAAGGTTTGTCAGCAGTCTGAGATTTAGTAACGCATTGGGGGTAGTGAGTGCAATACAATGACATATCCAATATAAAGAATTATAGCCACTACAAGTATCGTTAAAATTAATATTTCTAATAATTTGTTCATAATATATCCTTGATGTATTTTCCATTGTTTAGCATTAAAGATACTTTGTTGGTTGGATAGAGTATTTACTCCGCCATCCGACAAGGTAAGGCTGACATAGAATGCCTGAATACATTCAGGCATTCTTTATTATTAGTAGCGCATCGCCGGTAAAGAATTCATGATAATAATATAGCCAATTGCCTGGAAGGGCGCAGTGACAACATCGCCAATAATAGAGAATGGCATTAATAAAACCTTAGCCGAGAAATGCTTCTTATCACGTGTGAAATTTATTTTATGGGAAGATTTTAGTAATATTTCATTTTCATTATCGGCATCTTTGGGTTGGATTTTTCCTGCTAACGTAAAATAAAAAGGACTGCCAGGATCGTTTTCATGTACATAAAATGCCTCTCTGACTTTTGATTTTTCTTCTCCCGTCAAAGACTTATAACTGTATCTAATATCTGAAGGGCGGACGCAATGAAACTCATTTTGTTTGTTCCCTTTTTTACTATCGGTAGAACAGTAAAGCTGTTTGGAAAATTCGATAATTCTTTTATCGATATGAGGATTATTCAGTAAAGTGACGAAATTTCTGGTTGTTGTGTTGATATTATCATCTTTTATATCAAGTTGATAATTATTGTCTTCACCAACAAATGTCCACGTTTTCTCTCCGCTTGTGGTCGTTGATGGTTTGATACTTTTTATTTCATCTGTTTTCCAGACTTCTGTCGTGGGTGCGCTTTCCGTTTTTATAGTATCGAGTAAAGATGACGTCATACAACCGCTTAAAAAATAACTCATGGCAATGGCTGATATTATTTTAATTATTTTCATGAATGTATTCCTTACATGTCATATTCGTTATTATTACCACGCCGCTAATTTTATTGCTATTTTTTCTATCTGCGCTTTCTTACCGGTGTGCCGTTTAATCGAAAACTGTGTTATTTTTATTTTTTTTCAGATAGTACCAACGGTAATTGTCATCAAATTATTCATTCCTCAAATGGTTTAACGGGACACTCAGTCTCTTTTTCTTCTATAGACGATGAGTTTCCCAATAACCTCCTTTATTTTTCTATATGTTATTGCCTGATAAATCGGTCAATGCACAATAGAAGCAACCATTGTAAAGACCGTTAAACTCCTCATCATGTCGGACAAAAGAGGAATCCTTTTTCCAGAGTTTATCCCCCTTTCTCTCGGATTCTTTACTGTTTTTTGAGCGGAATCGCGTTAGCATGAGTCAGGACTCATTTAATGCGGGGATTTCATGGCTATTAAACTCATTGCTATCGACATGGATGGCACCCTTCTGCTGCCCGATCACACCATTTCTCCGGCGGTTAAAAACGCGATTGCCGCTGCGCGTGAAAAAGGGGTAAACGTGGTGCTGACCACAGGTCGTCCGTATGCGGGTGTGCACAGCTATCTGAAAGAACTTCACATGGAACAGCCCGGCGATTATTGCATTACCTATAACGGGGCGCTGGTGCAGAAAGCAGGGGACGGCAGTACGGTTGCGCAAACGGCGCTCAGCTATGATGACTACCGTTACCTGGAAAAACTGTCCCGTGAGGTGGGTTCTCACTTCCACGCATTAGACCGAAATACGCTTTATACCGCTAACCGCGATATCAGCTACTACACGGTGCATGAGTCGTATGTGGCGACCATTCCGTTGGTATTTTGTGAAGCGGAGAAGATGGACCCGAACACCCAGTTCCTGAAAGTTATGATGATCGATGAGCCTGCCGTTCTCGACCGGGCGATTGCGCGTATACCGGCAGAGGTGAAGGAAAAGTACACCGTGCTGAAAAGTGCGCCGTACTTCCTTGAAATCCTCGATAAACGGGTCAATAAAGGCACCGGCGTAAAATCACTGGCCGAGGCGCTGGGTATTAAGCCAGAGGAGGTGATGGCGATTGGCGATCAGGAAAACGACATTGCGATGATCGAATACGCCGGCATGGGCGTGGCAATGGACAACGCCATTCCGTCGGTCAAAGAGGTGGCTAACTTTGTGACTAAATCGAACCTTGAAGATGGTGTTGCCTGGGCGATTGAACAACATGTTCTGTCCTGATTCACTCCGGCCCGATCGCCGTCGGGCCGATAGTTCCACTCATGAAGCTAATGTGTTGCAACAAAGACGTTGTAGAAAATAGTTTTTTATTTCAAAAGATTAATTCGCACAGAAATCCCGCCCACCAGGCGACGATTACTATATTCTCCCTCCTCCTTTCGATCCGGCGGCGCTTCTCGCCAGAATAAACGCTTCATCATTATGAAAAAACGCTCCCTTTTGCTGTTGGCGCTGCCCGCTATGGCTTTTTCTACCTGGGCGGCTACCAGCCCCCCGGCGAACCTGTCGCCTGTTTATAGCTATCAGGATGACGTCCCATCTGCTGCCACACCGCCAGTCGCGACAACGCCGGTGGCAAAGCCTGCCAGTACATCAGTGTTGCCTTTTCTGGGTGATGAAGCCCGAAAGCGTGGCTATGAGCTTCCCGAGCCATTTGGTCTCAATATTAACTACATGAATATTGGGCAGAATATTAACGTTGATAGCATCAACTTTAATGGCCTGGCTTTAGGTCCCAACGGGGGAATTCCATTAGATAACGCATTTAAAATTAACGTCGGTCATACCCGTGAAAAGAGCAAGACCGAAACGGTCAAGCTGGATGCCTGGCTGCTGCCATTTATGAATGTGTACGGCCTGGTGGGCTATACCGATGGTCATTCCATTTCGCAAATTGGTGTTGGGTTGATGACGAAAAATGGCCACGTTTTTCATCCCGCCGATCTGCAAAACCTCAAGTTTAAACTCGACTTTAAAGGCACTACCTATGGCATCGGCACCACGCTGGTCGGCGGCGTAGGTAACTGGTTTACCGCTGTTGATGCTAACTACACCCAGACACAGTTCGATATCCTTGATGGCAGCATCGATGCCTTTACCGTCTCACCTCGCGTTGGTTACCGTTTTACCACCCCGGGTATAGATAAGATGCATCTGCCGTCGGGCAAGCTAAACGTCTGGGTCGGCAGCATGTATCAGGATGTGCAGCAGGAGTTTAAAGGCAGCCTCGACGACCTGACCATGCCGTCAGCGACGCTACAAAGGCTGGTGAGTATGGCTAACTATAACAATAACGGCCGCTTTGACGTCAAACAGCATCTACAATCACCGTGGAACATGCTGCTGGGCGCTCAGTATGAAATAACCCGCCATTTCAACGTTACCACCGAGTTTGGCTTTGCCGAGCGCAATAGCTTCTTTGTGGCCGGTGAGTACCGCTTTTGAACCGCTGCCATTGCCGACTGTTGCTTTGCGTCGCCGGTGTGCTGTCCGGCGTGGCGCAGGCGGCGCTGCCCAGCCGCAGTCAGGTGGACGGCTGGCTACAACAAATGGGGGATAGCGATACTTACGATGCCGCCAAAGGCGTCAACTGGGGAGTAATGCCCGGGCCATTTTATACCCCTGAACTGGGGCTGGGCATCGGCACCGCCATCGTCGGTATGTATCGCCCCGATCCTGCCGATAAGGTTAGCCAGGTATCCACGCTGTCGCTGAGCGGCTATTTCAGCTCCACAGGCGCTTTTGGCGTAAGCCTGCAAAATTACGCTTTTTTCGCGCAAGATCGCTGGCGTTTCTTCCTCACTGGCGCATTGAGCGACACGCCCACTTACTATTGGGGACAGGGTTTTGCCGCCGGTGATAAAGACAGCCATAAGCAGGCCTATACTGCGCAGGTGCTGGATCTGCAACCCATGCTGTATCGTCGGCTGGTCAACAATATCTATCTTGGCGTTGGCTGGACGCTGGATATACAGCACGCCGCGCAAATTGATGAGACCGATCCGCCCAAAATTCAAAGTACAGCGCAGGGCTGTTCTTCACTGAGTAACGGCGGTAGCGTTGAGATTAGCTGGGATGATCGTGATTTTATACCTAACCCACGCAAAGGGCAGTATGCCACCCTTCGCTATACCCACTTCGCACCGGACGTCGGTAGCGATACGCGGTTTGATGAATACCAACTGCACTATAGTCGTTACCATGCCGTCAATGATAAAGATGTGCTGGCCTGGGAAACGGACGGCGCCTTTACTCAGGGTGATGTGCCGTGGAATATGCTGCCGCTGCTGGGCAGTAACCATCGTATGCGCGGCTATTATGAAGGACGCTATCGCGATAAAAATGCTATCAGCGGTCAGCTGGAATATCGCCATAAGCTGAGCTGGCGGCATGGCGTTGTCGGTTGGGTGGGCGCGGGCACCATGGGATCGTCTTTGCACCATCTGGATGACGGACGATGGCTGCCTTCTGCGGGCGTGGGCTATCGCTTTGAGTTCAAGCCGCGCGTCAACGTGCGGCTGGATTACGGCGTGGGCAAAGCTAGCAGCGGTTTTTATTTTCAGGTAGGAGAAGCATTTTGAGGTCCGTCGTTCGGGTTATCTTTCTGGCGCTGCTGTTTCTGACGGGGAGCGCCCTCGCCGCCTTACCACTGACGCTCTATCTGTCCTCTCTCCCAATGCCAGCTGCCAGTGAAGCCTGGCCGACGATGCCGCCGCAGCCGCTGCCAAAGGGGTTGCGTCCGTGTTGCGCTTTTGGTTACGACCTGCATGCCGAGCTGCTGGGACTGCCGGTTCCGTTCTATCAGTTAAATAACGTCGTGACGGTGGACTCGCTGGGGCATCATCAGTACAACGACCATCTGTACTCGGGCGTGGCAAACCTGATTGGCCTTAGCGGTGAGAATAACGGTATTGTGTATACCTTGCGTGGCGGATTCATCGACACCGCACATGTGCGGGATACCGCTGATATGACAGTGTATATCTTCAGCCAACTACTACCAAAGCTGGGGCAGGCTTTTACGCTGAATCTGGGCGAGGAACTGGCCGAACGGCGTCTGGTTTTTACTGCTTTTACCCCTCCGGTCGATGCACGCGAGCGTTACACGCTGGCCGCCTGGCTGTCGGCGCATCTGGCGTTCCAGGTGGCGGAGTGGCACGAAATCGCCCAATGGTACGGTTTCGAGTCTGTTCGCGGATTTTCTGAGGGAGTATCGGCCTTTTCGCCGGAAGATCTCTATTCTAACCTCGCGGGTGCCCGTCTGGCGGCGTCTTTAATTGTCGGCGGCCAGACGAAAACGCAAGAGATGTACAACACGGCGATGGAAACTGCGCTGCGGCAAGCGCTGACGCAGCTGGCAGCGCAGCCGGCGCAGATCACCCGTTTTCAGTTTGATATGCTTGATGGCCGTTGGTGGAACAGCCAGCGGCGGGTACCGGAAAAATATCTGGTGCTGCATCGTAATTATCAGATGGGCGATGACCGCCTGCCGACCGCCATTCCTGGCGAGATAATGCCGCTATTGCCGCTGAGCTTGCCCCATCGCTGGCGCGGTATCCAGCTTAGCACGCTGGCGCAACTACAATTGTGGCCCAGCGAGGATATGGCGCAGCTACCGCCTCCCGCGCACTATTACAGCGAAAAAGATTTTGCCGCCCTGGCGGAGCAGGCACGGCTACAGGACGAAAAAACACAGAATCATTAAACAGGCAGTAGCCGCAGGCTATTTCCCTCTTATACCCTCGGCGTACTGTTTTATGTCCTGATCACTGGCGATGTGAAACGCGTCGTTTGGCGAGCCGGAAGCTATTATGGCGAAGGATGACCGGCTATCCATGCGTCGAGCGCCGTCACTCCCTGCGTCACGATAGTTTTAATATCTATATCGCTAAGCGGTTGCAATTCCAGCTCCCGACAGGCTTCGGTTGCCTGCGTCATCCCCAGGCTGGCGCAGCCGCTTTTTAATTTATGCGCCAGCCGCTTAATGTTAACGTCGTCATTCATGGCGCGCGCCGCCTCGATCTCCTCGACTAAAGGCAGCGCGCTGTCTTTGAATAACGCGACCCATTGCCGGAGTTTTTCCGGGCCGACAGACGCCATATCGCCGGCAAGCTGATGTTCATTCAGCATCGCCCGCGCGTTGTGAGATTTGCCCTGTAAATAGTGCGCTATCATACGGTAAAGCTCCTCGCGGGGAACGGGCTTTTGAATAATCCCGCAGAAAAGACCGGCGGTACGCTGACGAAGATTATCGTCTATCACATGCGCGCTAAAACCAATGCGTTTCATGGCGGGATACTGACTCATCAACTGCTGCGCCAGGGTTAAGCCGTCATAATCCGGTAAATCAAAATCCACCAGCGCCACATCAAAGGACTCGCCTTCGGCTAAACAGCGTAGCGCGTCATTCGCGCTTTCAGCTACTGAGACCTTCACCCCTTTGCCCGTGAGCATTTCAGCGGTAATACGCTGCGTCAGCATATTATCTTCAATCAGCAACAGGCGTAGTCCGTTAAGATTTATCGGTTCTCTGAACGCATTTTTGCTTGCGGGTTTGGGGTGGCGAACCGGCAGTTGTAAGCGAAAACAACTGCCAACATGAAGCGTACTGGTGACGGTTAGCGTCCCGCCCATTGCCTCTGCCAGGCTGGCGCTGATAGCCAGCCCCAGGCCCGTCCCGCCCCGGCGTCCAGTCGCCTGCACAAACGGTTTGAAAATAGCCGTCAGCTTTGCTTCAGGGATACCGCACCCGGTATCTTCAACCTCAATAAACCAGCTCTGATCGTCGCAAAACGTGCGCAGCACTATGCTGCCGCGATCGGTAAATTTCGCCGCATTACTTAAAAGATTAATCACAATTTGACGTATCCGGCGCGGATCGCCTTGTAGCGTGGAGGGGAGTTGCTCGCTAAAGTCGGCGATGAGCGCCACCTGCACGCGGCTGTGCATTAAATGCAGCGCGCTATTCAACAATTGTCGCGGTTCAAACGGCTCCTCGCTAATAGAAACGTTGGTGCCGCCTACTTCAATCGCCGAGTAATCAAGAATATCGTTAAGAATCGCCAGTAGCGATTCGCCTGAATCATTAATGGCCTGTAAGTCGTCGCGGTAGTTTGCCATGAGCGGTTTATCGGCCAGCAATTGTACCGTACCGAGAATGCCGTAAAGCGGCGTGCGAATTTCATGGCTCATGGCGGCAAGGAACGTCGATTTCGCCTCGTTAGCCTTTTCTGCTTCGGCGCGCGCCTG
This sequence comes from Salmonella sp. SJTUF15570, assembly GCF_043357055.1. Taxonomy (NCBI): domain Bacteria; kingdom Pseudomonadati; phylum Pseudomonadota; class Gammaproteobacteria; order Enterobacterales; family Enterobacteriaceae; genus Salmonella; species Salmonella sp. SJTUF15570. The sequence continues at coordinate 64,269 of NZ_JBEUKJ010000017.1, forward strand.
CCGGTGTTCCAGCACCAGCGCATGAAGCTCCGCCGTTTGCGATCGCACCTGTTCCGCCAAATCCTCACGATGGCGGTTCAATTTGCGCACGTTGGCGCGAAACGCTTCCATCAGACGGCTGATGGTATCCAGTTCGCTGACGCCAGCCGCCTCCGGAAACGGTGAGTCAATATCGCCCTCCAGTAACCGCTGTAAGGCCTGCGTTTGTTGCGCCAGCGGGCGGGATACGGAACGGTAAACCACTCGCCAAAGAATAAAACTTAATGAGCACAGCGCCAGGATACCTAAGATCACTAACCCTATTTGCCCACGCTGACTGGCGTGTGTAAGACGCGCTAACCCAGCCTCGTTTCGTTTTTCGATGGCATTCACCAACTGCGACACTTCCGTACTGAAGCGGGTAAACTGAAAGAGGTTATTGGCCATAAGCGTTTGAAGCTGGTCGCGGATGGCGTTTTCCTTACGAAACAGGGTAACCAGTGTGGTGTACTGATTTATTTTCTCCAGCGCGTCGGCGATTTGGGCGCGAACGGTAGGATCTTCTATACGCTGCTGGCGGCGGGATAAAATTTTAACCAACTGATTAAGTTTTTCATCGGTGTCCTCGGCATCGCTCAGCCCTTGCGCGTCTTTTAAGGTCACAATGAGCTGCTTAAACCGCAGGGCATTGACCCGCAACTCATTCATCTGATTCACATACTCAAGGTCGATATCAATCAGTCGGTCAAGCGCGCGTTCAGCCTGATCCCCTTTACCGCTTTCGATAAGATCGTAAATACCGGCCTGGGTGGCGCCCGCAGATGTCGCGGCATTATTGGCCTGACCGTGAGCCTGGGCGGCAATGCTTTCCGCCGCCTCCGCAATCTGGTGGCTTAACTGCTGTTGCTGTGCGCGCAGCGTGAGAATTTCACCGACCAGTGTTCCCTGTTGCCCAAGCGTTTGCGCAATCTCTTTTTCTTGCCGGGCGATGGCCGAGGTATTAAATCCCTGCTCGCTTAATGCCTGCAAAAGATGGTTAATTTTAAGGCTTTGCGCTTTCAGCATCTTCCCCTGCGCCAGCCAAACGCCCTCACTGTCGGCATTGGTCAGATTTTGCGCAGAAAAGAGCTCGTAAGCGCTGGCTTCGCTTAACTGCCTGGCCATATTCATCGTGGGGAGCAGCGCTTGCGTATTGGTTTGCTCCACCTGACTAATGACGCGCAGGCTTATCCAGCCGATCACGGTGCTGAGCAGGGTGAGTGCCGCCATCAGGGCGAAGGCCAGCCATAATCTGCGGGTCAGTGAAGGCGTTGACATTTATGCGCCGCGGGTGAAATGGGTTGAGTTGCCGCCGGAAAAACCATTAGGATAAAACCTTGTTGCTGGTGGGGCTATCATGCGCGCGCTTATTTCGTTCTTTTTTTTGATAATCATCGTCTCGAATGTAGAAACGGCGTCAGCCGAAACCGGACTGCTACACTGGACGCGCGCCGATCGGGCGATTCCCTGGCGGCAAACGTCAGTCAATGCGAGTAAACCCTGGAAACTGTGCGCATTATACCCCAGCCTGAAAGATTCTTACTGGTTGTCCGTCAACTACGGGATGCAAAAAGCGGCCAAATTGTATGGCGTTGATTTAAAAGTGCTGGAAGCGAATGGCTATCGGCAACTGGCGACGCAACAACAGCAAATGATGCAATGCCGGGAGTGGGGCGCCGACGCTATTCTGCTTGGCAGCAGTACCATTCGTTTCCCGGAACTGGAACGGTATGCCGGTAATGTGCCGGTTATTGAAGTGGCGAACGTGATACGCGACGCCAGCGTGGCAACTCACGTCGGTTTGCAGTGGTTTCAGATGGGGTATCTGCCGGGACGTTTCCTGGTGCAGTGGAGCAAAGGAAAAGCGCTTAACGTTTTACTCTTCCCGGGGCCGGAAGAAGCTGGCGGCAGTCAGGAGATGGTGGCGGGTTTTCGTCAGGCAATTAAAGGCAGCGCCATCAACATTGTGGATATCGCCTGGGGCGATAACGACATTGAAGTGCAGCGAAACTTACTCCAGGAAATGCTGGAGCGTCATCCGGACGCCAATGTGGTCGCCGGGTCGGCGATAGCGGCGGAGGCGGCGATGGGCGAAGGGCGAAATTTGACGACTCCGCTCACGATCGTCTCATTTTATCTGACGCATCAGGTTTATCGCGGTTTAAAACGCGGCCATATCCTGATGGCGCTCAGCGATCAGATGGCCTGGCAGGGAGAATTAGCGATAACGCAGTCGATTAAGGTCTTACAGGGGCAACCGGTGCCTGAAAATATCAGCCCGCCGGTGCTTATTTTGACGCATAACAACGCCGACAGCGCGCGCGTTCGTCGTTCGCTATCGCCTCCGGGATTTCGGCCCGTCTATTTGTATCAATACACCTCCGAGGCTAAAAAGTAGCCTTCGCCATGCTGTGTGACCAGCAGCTCCGGCGTAATTTTATGGCGTAAGCGGCGAACCAGGACATCAATCGTGCGGAGATCCGGAGTCTCTACGCGGCGGGCGGAAAGCATTCGCAGCAGACGTTCGCGATGCAGCACTTTGCCTGGGTTGGTCACAAAGGCCAGCAGCAGCTCGTACTCTGCGCGCGTAAGCTTAATGGCTTCACCGTTGTGCTCCAGCGTGTGATTCATCACGTTCAGGCAGTAGCCGGAAAACATATAGCAGTTTTCACTGGCATTTTGCGGCGTGGGGCGGGCCAGATCGATACGCCACAAAAGATTTTTTACCCGCACTACCAGCTCGCGCAGTTCCAGCGGCTTGGTGACGTAGTCGTCCGCGCCCATCTCCAGTCCGACGATGCGGTCTATTTGGTCGCAACGCCCCGTCACCAGAATAATGCCCACCGTGGAACGTTCGCGTAGCGCCCTGGTCAGCATCAACCCGTTTTCATCGGGGAGGTTGATATCCAGCAGGATCAGCGAAACGTGCTCATGCTCCATAATGTCGCGCAGGCCCGCGCCGCTGTCGGTCACCGAAACGCGATATCCCTCCTGCTCAAAATAGGCCTGTAATCTGGCCTGAGTAACAGGTTCATCCTCAACAATAACAATGTGATGTGACATCCTGCGCGCGGTCTCTTTCTGTTCATATCTGTTCATATATTGCCGTATCCCGTTCATCCTGACCAGTGACGCTGTTCATATTTGCGGAATAAGATCTGCGCATTAAACCATATAATTACAGGGGCTATTATGCGAAAACTCTGGAGAGCGCTACTCAGGCCAAGCGCCCGTTGGTCGATACTGGCGCTGGTCATTGTCGGGATTGTGATCGGTGTTGCGCTGATCGTGTTACCTCACGTCGGTATCAAACTGACCAGTACGACAGAGTTTTGCGTCAGCTGCCATAGTATGCAGCCGGTGTATCAGGAATATAAACAGTCCGTACATTTCCAGAACGCTTCCGGCGTACGCGCGGAATGCCACGATTGCCATATCCCCCCTGATATTCCAGGCATGGTGAAACGTAAGCTGGAAGCCAGCAACGATCTTTACCAGACATTTATCGCCCACTCGATTGATACCCCGGAAAAATTTGAAGCCAAACGCGCCGAGCTTGCCGAGCGTGAATGGGCGCGCATGAAAGAGAATAACTCCGCGACCTGTCGTTCCTGCCATAACTACGATGCGATGGATCACGCGAAACAGAACCCGGAAGCGGCGCGGCAAATGAAAATCGCCGCGAAAGAAAATCAGTCCTGCATCGACTGCCATAAAGGGATTGCCCACCAGCTACCGGATATGAGCAGCGGTTTCCGCAAACAGTTTGATGAACTGCGCGCCAGCGCCAGTACGCATAATGACGGCGATACGCTCTATTCGCTGGATATCAAGCCGATTTACGCCGCTAAAGGCGATAAAGAACCGGCAGGTTCGCTGTTACCTGCTTCTGAAGTGACAGTCCTTAAACGGGACGGTGACTGGCTGCAAGTACAAATCGAAGGCTGGACGGAGACGGACGGTCGCCAGCGCGTGCTGACGCAGTTGCCCGGTAAACGTATTTTTGTCGCCTCGATTCGCGGCGATGTGCAACAGCATGTGAAAACGCTGGAAGAGACCACCGTCGCGGCGACCAATACTCAGTGGAGCAAATTACAGGCAACCGCGTGGATGCAAAAAGGCGACATGGTAAATGACATTAAACCGATTTGGGCCTATGCCGACTCCCTCTATAACGGCACCTGTAATCAGTGTCACGGCGCGCCGGACAAAGCGCACTTTGACGCTAACGGCTGGATCGGCACGCTCAACGGCATGATCGGTTTCACCAGTCTGGATAAGCGTGAAGAACGTACCTTGTTGAAATATCTCCAGATGAATGCGTCTGATACCACCAACACGCCGCACAGCGATAAGGGAGAACACAATGAAAAATAAGGACACGCTACACGTCTCTCGTCGACGTTTTCTGGCGCAGCTTGGCGGTTTGACGGTGGCAGGAATGCTGGGGCCGTCACTACTGACGCCCCGTAGCGCCCGCGCAGCGGATGCCGTTGCGCCAGGCGCCGCGACGAAAGAGGGTATCCTTACCGGTTCTCACTGGGGGGCGATTCGCGCCACGGTGGTTGACGGTCGATTTGTGGCGGCAAAACCGTTTGAACAGGATAAATACCCGTCCAAAATGATCGCCGGTCTGCCCGATCACGTCCACAACGCGGCGCGTATTCGCTATCCGATGGTGCGCGTCGACTGGATGCGCAAAGGTCATCAAAGCGACACCTCGCAGCGCGGCGATAATCGTTTTGTGCGCGTCTCCTGGGATGAAGCGCTGGATCTGTTCTATCAGGAACTGGAGCGGGTGCAAAAAACCTACGGGCCGAGCGCGTTACTGACGGCGAGCGGCTGGCAATCTACCGGCATGTTCCATAACGCCTCCGGGATGCTGGCGCGCGCGATTGCGCTACATGGCAATAGCGTCAGCACGGGAGGGGACTATTCGACCGGCGCGGCGCAGGTGATTCTGCCGCGCGTGGTGGGTTCAATGGAAGTGTACGAGCAGCAAACGTCATGGCCTCTGGTTTTACAGAACAGTAAAACGATTGTGCTATGGGGTTCTGATATGGTGAAAAACCAGCAGGCAAACTGGTGGTGCCCGGATCACGATGTCTATCAGTACTATGAACAATTAAAAGAGAAGGTTGCCAGCGGCGCTATCTCGGTCATCAGCATCGACCCGGTCGTCACCTCCACGCACGATTATCTGGGGCGCGATAAGGTCAAACATATCGCCATTAACCCGCAGACGGATGTCCCGTTACAACTGGCGCTGGCGCATACCCTGTACAGTGAGAAACTGTACGATAAAAATTTCCTCGATAACTACTGCGTCGGTTTTGACCAGTTCCTCCCCTATTTGCTGGGCGAGAAAGATGGACAGCCCAAAGATGCCGCCTGGGCGGAAAAACTGTGCGGTATTGACGCCGACACCATCCGCGCGTTGGCGCGGCAGATGGCGGGCGACAGAACGCAAATCATCGCTGGCTGGTGCGTGCAACGTATGCAGCATGGCGAACAGTGGTCATGGATGGTCGTCGTGCTGGCGGCAATGCTGGGCCAGATTGGTTTACCGGGCGGCGGCTTTGGTTTTGGCTGGCACTACAACGGCGCCGGGACGCCTGGCCGCAAAGGGATCATTTTAAGCGGCTTTTCCGGTTCGACGACCGTTCCGCCAGTGCACGACAGCACGGATTACAAAGGCTACAGCAGCACCATTCCTATTGCGCGTTTTATGGATGCCATTCTTGAACCGGGCAAGATCATTAACTGGAACGGGAAATCGGTTAAATTACCGCCGCTGAAGATGTGCGTGTTCGCCGGGACTAACCCGTTCCACCGACACCAACAAATTAACCGCATAATTGAAGGGTGGCGCAAGCTGGAAACGGTCATCGCTATTGATAACCAGTGGACGTCGACCTGCCGCTTTGCGGATATCGTTTTGCCGGCTACCACCCAATTTGAGCGTAACGACCTCGATCAGTTCGGCAATCACTCTAACCGCGGGATTATCGCCATGAAACAGGTGGTGTCGCCGCAGTTTGAAGCGCGTAACGACTTTGATATTTTCCGCGATCTCTGCCGACGCTTTAACCGTGAAGCGGCATTCACGGAAGGACTTGATGAAATGGGCTGGCTGAAACGCATCTGGCAGGAAGGGAGCCAGCAGGGAAAAGGTCGCGGTATCCACTTACCGACTTTCGAGGTGTTCTGGAATCAACAGGAGTACATCGAGTTTGATCATCCGCAGATGTTTGTGCGCCATCAGGCTTTCCGTGAAGATCCGGACCTGGAGCCGTTGGGCACGCCAAGCGGTTTGATCGAGATTTACTCCAAAACGATCGCCGACATGCAATACGACGATTGTCAGGGCCATCCCATGTGGTTCGAAAAAATCGAACGCTCGCATGGCGGGCCGGGATCGCAGCGCTGGCCGTTGCACTTACAATCCGTCCACCCTGATTTCCGTCTGCATTCCCAACTGTGCGAGTCGGAAACGCTGCGTCAGCAATATGCCGTTGGCGGCAAGGAGCCGGTCTTTATTAACCCACAGGATGCCAGCGCGCGCGGGATCCGCAACGGTGACATCGTGCGGGTATTCAATGCACGCGGGCAGGTACTGGCGGGGGCGGTAGTTTCCGATCGCTATGCGCCGGGCGTGGCGCGAATTCATGAAGGCGCCTGGTACGATCCTGATAAAGGCGGCGACATCAATGCGTTGTGTAAGTACGGCAACCCTAACGTATTAACGCTGGATATCGGTACATCGCAGCTCGCGCAGGCGACCAGCGCGCATACGACGCTGGTGGAAATTGAAAAATATACCGGCCCTATGGATAACGTCACGGCGTTTAACGGTCCGGTCGAGATGGTCGCGCAGTGTGAATATGTACCCGCATCGCAGGGGAATCCGCATGATTAAGCAGCCAGCGCTTGCTCAGGAACAGTACGCCTGCGTATATGCATGGCTGGCGTTACTCTTTTTCCGGGAAGTGGATGATGAAGGGTTAATACAATTACAGTCCGCGGAGATCGCGGACTGGCTGGCGCTGTTAAAGCGTCAGCCCGCGCTGGCGGCGTCGGTGGCGTTACTCGAACAAAAAATTGCCGCACTTAGCCTGCGCCAGGATGCGCAGCTGGAGCTGGCCGCAGATTTTTGCGGATTGTTCCTGATGACGGATAAAAAATCGGCCTTGCCCTACGCCTCGCAATACCCGCAGCAGGAACCCGGCATGATTAAACATTTATTGCTTGAAGCCGGGATGGAAGTCAACGACGATTTTAAAGAGCCGACCGACCACCTGGCGATTTATCTGGAATTACTCAGCCATTTACATTTTTCATTGGGTGAATCGTTCCAACAACGGAGAATGAATAAATTACGCCAGAAAACATTGTCGTCATTACTGGAATGGCTTCCGGAATTTACAAATAATTGCCTTAAGCATGATCCCTATGGTTTTTATGCTGCGTTAAGTCAATTATTGTTGGCTATCGTTCGTTTTGATGACGGAAAAGAGGATTTATCCATTGTTGCGGCTGAATAAACCCTGTGACGGGCATCGCAAAATAAATCTTACGATAGTCGGGGGTTATCATATCTATAGGTTTAGCCAATTGTAATTATTGATACCAATCAATATCCATGATGGGTTTGTATTTAGTATTGACGGGCCTCATGAGTAAAAAAATAAAATTTAATTAATCATGCCGCAATACCCCATAAGGATAGTGATATGAAAAAAATTACCCTCTATGCGACAACGGTTATCACCGTTGGGCTGTTATGTTATTTAGGTTTGTCCGGGTATGTATGGTATTACGACAAACAGCGCAGTAAAAAAAGCGATGTGCAGGCCTCGGTTGTGGGTGAAAATAATAAAATACTGGGTTATTTCAGGGAGAAAGGATGTGATTATTGTCATACGCCTTCCGCTGAATTACCTTTTTATTCCTCTTTTCCGGTGGCAAAGCAGCTAATGGATTACGATATCCAGCTCGGCTACAAATCGTTTAACCTGGAGGCGGTACGGGCCGCCCTGATTGCGGATACGCCGGTGCCGCAAAGCGAACTGAATAAAATTGAATGGGTTATGCAACATCAGACTATGCCGCCAACCCGCTATGTCGCGCTGCACTGGGCGGGGGGCGTCAGCGATAAAGAGCGTACTGACATCCTGAACTGGATAGCCGATCAGCGTGAGCGCAACTATGCCAGCGCCGATACCGACGCCGCGCACCGGAATGAACCCGTTCAGCCTATTCCGCGCAATATTCCCGTCGATGCGAAAAAAGTCGACTTAGGTTTCCGGCTTTATCATGATGAACGTTTATCCGGCGACAGCACAATATCCTGTGCGCATTGTCACGCGTTAAATGCGGGCGGTGTCGATGGCAGAAAAACCTCAATTGGCGTTGGCGGTGCGGTAGGACCAATAAATGCGCCGACGGTATTCAACTCCGTATTTAATATCGAACAATTTTGGGATGGTCGTGCTGCAACCCTGCAGGAGCAAGCAGGCGGACCGCCGTTAAATCCTATTGAAATGGCCTCTAAATCCTGGGATGAAATTATTAGCAAGCTTGATAAAGATCCTGTCCTGAAAAAAGATTTCCAGGCGGTTTATCCGCAAGGATTTACCGGGGAAAATATTACTGATGCGATCGCCGAATTTGAAAAAACGTTGATAACGCCGGATTCCGCCTTTGATAAATGGCTGCGTGGAGATGAAAATGCGCTGACCGCGCAACAGAAACACGGTTATCAATTATTTAAAGAAAATAAATGTGCAACCTGTCACGGCGGTATCATTTTAGGCGGGCGCTCTTTTGAACCATTGGGATTAAAGCGAGACTTTAATTTTGGCGAAATTACCGCAGCGGATATTGGTCGTATGAACGTCACCAAAGAGGTTCGCGATAAATTACGGCAAAAAGTCCCAGGCTTACGCAACGTCGCGTTAACAGCGCCTTATTTCCATCGGGGCGACGTACCGACGCTGGATGGCGCGGTAAAACTGATGCTGCGTTATCAGGTTGGCACCAATCTGCCGCAAAACGATATTGACGATATCGTCGCCTTCCTGGAAAGCCTGACTGGTGTTTATACGCCATATCAACCTGAATATGCGCAATGACAATGATGCTTGAAGCCAGAGATCTGTACTGCGAGCGGGACGAGAGGACGCTGTTTCGCGGGCTGTCGTTCACCGTGGAGGCCGGGGAGTGGGTGCAGGTCACCGGTGGCAACGGCGCGGGAAAAACCACCCTGCTGCGCCTGCTGACCGGGCTGGCGCGCCCGGACGGCGGCGAGGTGTACTGGCAGGGCGAGCCCCTGCGCCGCGTGCGCGACAGCTTCCATCGCAGCCTGCTGTGGATAGGGCACCAGCCGGGGATTAAAACCCGCCTGACGGCGCGGGAGAACCTGCACTTCTTCCACCCCGGCGACGGCGCGCGTCTCCCGGAGGCGCTGGCGCAGGCCGGGCTGGCGGGATTTGAGGACGTGCCGGTCGCCCGGCTCTCGGCCGGGCAGCAGCGCCGGGTGGCGCTGGCCCGCCTGTGGCTGACCCGCGCCGCGCTGTGGGTGCTCGACGAACCGTTCACCGCCATTGATGTTAACGGCGTGGCGCGCCTCACCCGGCGGATGGCGGCGCACACGGCGCAGGGCGGGATGGTCATTCTCACCACCCACCAGCCGCTGCCGGGGGCCGCGGACACCGTCCGCCGTCTGGCGCTGACCGGCGGGGAGGCGGGGCTGTGATGTGGCGTGTCTTCTGTCTCGAGCTGCGCGTGGCGTTCCGCCACGGCGCGGACATCGCCGGCCCGCTGTGGTTCTTCCTGATGGTCATCACCCTGTTTCCGTTAAGCGTCGGGCCGCAGCCGCAGCTGCTGGCGCGTATCGCGCCGGGCATCATCCAGGTGGCGGCGCTGCTGGCCTCGCTGCTGGCGCTGGAGCGGCTGTTTCGCGACGACCTGCAGGACGGCAGCCTGGAGCAGCTGATGCTGCTGCCGGTGCCGCTGCCGGCGGTGGTGCTGGCGAAGGTGCTGGCCCACTGGGCGGTGACCGGCCTGCCGCTGATTATGCTCTCCCCGCTGGTGGCGCTGCTGCTGGGGATGGACGTGTACGGCTGGAAAATCATGGCGCTGACGCTGCTGCTCGGCACGCCGGCGCTGGGGTTTCTCGCCGCGCCGGGCGTCGGGCTGACGGCCGGCCTGCGGCGCGGCGGCGTCCTGCTGGGCATTCTGGTGCTGCCGCTGAGTGTCCCGGTGCTGATTTTCGCCGCCGCGGCGATGGACGCGGCATCGATGCATTTACCCGCTGACGGTTATCTGGCGGTGCTGGGGGCGCTGCTGGCGGGCAGCGCGACGTTAAGCCCCTTCGCCACTGCGGCGGCGCTGCGCCTCAGCGTGCAGTAGCGCCCCGGCGCGACGGACATTTTACTGGTTTCAGGAGGTCAGGTGACAACGATGTGGAAAACCCTTCATCAGCTGGCGGCGCCGCCCCGGCTGTATCAGATTTGCGGCAGGCTCGTGCCGTGGCTGGCGGCAGCCGGCATCATCGCGCTGGCCACCGGCTGGGTCCGGGGCTTTGGTTTCGCCCCGGCGGACTACCAGCAGGGGGAGGGCTACCGCATTATGTACCTGCATGTCCCGGCGGCCATCTGGTCAATGGGTATCTATGCGGCGATGGCGGTGGCGGCGTTTACCGGGCTGGTCTGGCAGATGAAAATGGCCAGCCTTGCCGTCGCGGCGATGGCGCCGGTGGGGGCGGTGTACACCTTCATCGCGCTGGTCACCGGCGCGGCGTGGGGCAAACCGATGTGGGGCACCTGGTGGGTGTGGGACGCGCGTCTGACCTCGGAGCTGGTGCTGCTGTTTCTCTACGCCGGGGTCATCGCCCTGTGGCACGCCTTTGACGACCGTAAAATGGCCGGGCGCGCGGCGGGCATTCTGGTGCTGGTCGGCGTGGTGAACCTGCCGGTTATCCACTATTCCGTCGAGTGGTGGAACACCCTGCACCAGGGCTCGACGCGGATGCAGCAGAGTATCGACCCGGCGATGCGCTCGCCGCTGCGCTGGGCCATCGCCGGCTACCTGCTGCTCTTTATGACGCTTTCGCTGATGCGGATGCGCAACCTGATTTTACTGATGGAAAAACGCCGCCCGTGGGTGAGCGAACTGATACTGAAAAGGGGGCACCGGTGAGTCCGGCATTTTCATCGTGGAGCGATTTTTTCGCCATGGGCGGGTACGCCTTTTTTGTCTGGCTGGCGGTGGCGATGACCGTGGCGCCGCTGGTGCTGCTGGCGCTGCACACGGTGCTGCAGCGCCGGGCCATTCTGCGCGGCGTGGCGCAGCAGCGGGCGCGAGAGGCGCGGATGCGTGCCGCACAGGCGCAACAGGAGGCGGCGTGAACCTGCGACGTAAAAACCGGCTATGGGTGGTCTGCGCGGTGCTGGCGGGCCTGGCGCTGACCACCGCCCTGGTCCTGTACGCGCTGCGCGCGAATATCGACCTGTTCTATACCCCCGGCGAAATCCTCTACGGCAAGCGCGAGACGCAGCAGCTGCCGGCGGTGGGCCAGCGCCTGCGCGTCGGCGGGATGGTGATGCCCGGCAGCGTCAGGCGCGACCCGGACTCGCTGAAGGTGAACTTCAGCCTTTACGACGCCGAAGGGTCGGTGACGGTGAGCTATGAGGGGATACTGCCGGACCTGTTCCGCGAGGGGCAGGGGGTGGTGGTGCAGGGCACCCTGGAGAAGGGCAACCACGTCCTGGCGCACGAGGTGCTGGCCAAGCATGACGAGAACTACACCCCGCCGGAAGTGGAAAAGGCGATGCAGGAAAACCACCGCCGCCCGCAACGCGCTGATAAGGACACCTCATCATGATGCCTGAATACGGCCACGCACTGCTGTGCCTGGCGCTCGGCGTGGCGCTGCTGCTGTCCGTTTACCCGCTGTGGGGCGTGGCGCGCGGCGACGCGCGGATGATGGCGTCGGCCGGGGTGTTCGCCTGGCTGCTGTTTATCTGCGTGGCGGGCGCGTTTTTCGTGCTGGTGCACGCCTTTGTGGTTAACGACTTCACCGTGGCCTATGTCGCCGGCAACTCGAACACGCAGCTGCCGGTGTGGTACCGGGTGGCCGCCACCTGGGGGGCGCACGAGGGCTCGCTGCTGCTGTGGGTGCTGCTGATGAGCGGCTGGACCCTGGCGGTGGCGGTGTTCAGCCGGCAGGTGCCGGCGGATATCGTCGCCCGGGTGCTGGCGGTGATGGGGATGGTCTGCGCCGGTTTTCTGGCGTTCATCCTGTTCACCTCCGGCCCGTTCGCCCGCACGCTGCCGGCCTTTCCGGTGGAGGGGCGCGACCTGAACCCGCTGCTGCAGGACCCGGGGCTGATTTTCCACCCGCCGCTGCTGTACATGGGCTATGTCGGCTTCTCGGTGGCCTTCGCCTTCGCCATCGCCGCGCTGCTGAGCGGGCGTCTGGACAGCGCGTTCACCCGTTTTGCCCGCCCGTGGACGCTGGCGGCGTGGGTGTTCCTGACGCTGGGCATCGTGCTCGGCTCGGCGTGGGCCTACTACGAGCTGGGCTGGGGCGGCTGGTGGTTCTGGGACCCGGTGGAGAACGCCTCCTTTATGCCGTGGCTGGCGGGCACCGCCCTGCTGCACTCGCTGGCGGTCACGGAACAGCGCGCCGGCTTTAAGGCGTGGACGCTGCTGCTGTCCATCTGCGCCTTCTCGCTGTGCCTGCTGGGCACCTTCCTGGTGCGCTCCGGGGTGCTGGTGTCGGTGCACGCCTTCGCCTCCGACCCGGCGCGCGGAATGTTTATCCTCGCCTTTATGGTGCTGGTCACCGGCGGCTCGCTGCTGCTGTTCGCCGTGCGCGGGCACAGGGTGCGTTCGCGGGTGAACAACACGCTGTGGTCGCGCGAGTCGCTGCTGCTCGGCAACAACGTCCTGCTGATGGCCGCCATGCTGGTGGTGCTGCTGGGTACCCTGCTGCCGCTGGTGCACAAACAGCTGGGGCTGGGCAGCATTTCGGTGGGGGAGCCGTTCTTTAACACCATGTTCACCTGGCTGATGGTCCCCTTTGCCCTGCTGCTGGGGGTGGGGCCTTTAGTGCGCTGGGGCCGGGACCGGCCGCGTAACATCAGGACGCTGCTGCTCACCGCCCTGGTCTCCACCCTGGTGCTGTCGGTACTTTTGCCATGGCTGCTGGAAGATAAAATCATCGCCATGACGGCGGTGGGGATGGCGATGGCCTGCTGGATTGCGGTGCTGGCGGTGGCCGAAGCCGTACAGCGCGTGTCCCGCGGCACGAAAACCTCTCTCAGCTACTGGGGAATGGTGGCGGCGCACCTCGGGCTGGCGGTGACGATTACCGGCATCGCCTTCAGCCAGAATTACAGCGTGGAGCGTGACGTGCGGATGCGGGCGGGCGACAGCGTGACCATTCACGACTACCGCTTCACCTTCCGGGAGGTGCGGGACATCACCGGCCCCAACTACCGCGGCGGGGTGGCCCTCATCGGGGTGACGCGCCACGGCGAGCCGGAGGCGGTGCTGCACGCGGAGAAACGGCTCTACAACACCAGCCGGATGGTGATGACCGAGGCGGCGATTGACGGCGGGCTGACCCGCGACCTGTACGCCGCGCTCGGGGAGGAGCTGGACAACGGCGCGTGGGCCGTGCGCCTGTACTACAAACCGTTTGTCCGCTGGATATGGGCCGGGGGACTGCTGATGGCGCTGGGCGGGCTGCTGTGCCTGGCGGACCCGCGCTACCGCCGCCGTAAACCATTGCCGGAGGCCGGATGAAACGCAACGTACTGTTATTACCGCTGCTGATTTTTCTGCTGATTGCCGCGGCGCTGCTGTGGCAGCTGACGCGCAACGCGCAGGGGGATGACCCGACGAATCTCGAATCGGCGCTGACCGGGAAGCCGGTGCCGGCGTTCCGCCTGGAATCGCTGGAGACGCCGGGTCAGTACTATGAGGCGGAGGTGCTGACGCAGGGGAAACCGGTGCTGCTTAACGTCTGGGCCACCTGGTGCCCGACCTGCCGCGCCGAGCATCAGTACCTGAACCAGCTTTCTGCGCAGGGTATCCGGGTGGTCGGGCTGAACTATAAGGACGACCGGGCGAAGGCGGTGGCCTGGTTAAAGGAACTGGGCAACCCGTATGCGCTGAGTTTATCGGACAGCGACGGGATGCTGGGGCTGGACCTGGGCGTGTACGGCGCGCCGGAAACCTTCCTCATCGACGGCAACGGGATTATCCGCTACCGCCATGCGGGCGATTTGAATGCCCGGGTATGGGAGAGTGAACTGAAACCACTGTGGGACAGATACAGCCGGGAGGCGGCGCAATGAGACTGTTACCGGGCATGGTGATGCTGATGCTGGTGCTGGTTATCTCCGGGTCAGCGCGGGCAACCACCGACGTGATGCCGTTTAAAGATGAAGCGCAGGAGCAGCAGTTCCGCCAGCTCACGGAGCAGCTGCGCTGCCCGAAATGCCAGAACAACAGCATTGCGGACTCGAACGCGATGATAGCCACTGACATGCGCCGCAGGGTGTATGACCTGATGCAGGAGGGGAAGAGCCGCCAGGAAATCATCGATTACATGGTGGCGCGCTACGGCAACTTTGTCACCTACGACCCGCCGCTGACCCCGCTGACGGTGCTGCTGTGGGTGCTGCCGCTGGCCGCCATCGTGGCGGGCGGGTGGATAATCGTCGCCCGCACGCGCCGGCGGGTGCGCCTGCGCCGGGAGCCGCTGCCGGCAGACACCCCGGTTTGCGGCGCGCGCGCCGGGTGGGGCGTTTACGTGCCGGGGGCCGTCATTGCGCTGGCGGTCGGCGCCGGCAGCTACGCCCTGACCGGCAGCTATCAGCAGGTCAGGGTCTGGCAGCAGGCGACGGCGCAGACGCCCGGGCTGCTGGCGCGGGCGCTGGACCCGCAGGCGCAGCCGCTGAATGAAGAGGAGATGGCGCGGCTGGCGCTGGGGCTGCGCACCCGCCTGCAGAATGATGCCGGCAATGTTGAGGGCTGGCTCATGCTGGGGCGCACCGGTATGGTACTGGGTAATGCCGGTACCGCCACCGGGGCGTATGCGAACGCCTACCGCCTGGACCCGAAAAACAGCGATGCGGCGCTGGGCTACGCGGAGGCGCTGACGCGCTCGTCCGACCCGGAGGATAACCGCCGCGGCGGGGAGCTGCTGCGCCGGCTGGTGAGCCGCGACCACACGGATATCCGGGTGTTAAGCCTGTATGCGTTTAACGCCTTTGAGCAGCAGCGCTTTGGCGAGGCGGTGGCGGCCTGGGAGATGATGCTGAAACTGCTGCCGGCGGGTGACGCCCGGCGGGCGGTGATAGAGCGCAGTATCCGGCTGGCGCAGGAGAAATAA
>NZ_JBEUKJ010000018.1:0-73448 GCF_043357055.1 Salmonella sp. SJTUF15570
GGCACTGTTGCAAATAGTCGGTGGTGATAAACTTATCATCCCCTTTTGCTGATGGAGCTGCACATGAACCCATTCAAAGGCCGGCATTTTCAGCGTGACATCATTCTGTGGGCCGTACGCTGGTACTGCAAATACGGCATCAGTTACCGTGAGCTGCAGGAGATGCTGGCTGAACGCGGAGTGAATGTCGATCACTCCACGATTTACCGCTGGGTTCAGCGTTATGCGCCTGAAATGGAAAAACGGCTGCGCTGGTACTGGCGTAACCCTTCCGATCTTTGCCCGTGGCACATGGATGAAACCTACGTGAAGGTCAATGGCCGCTGGGCGTATCTGTACCGGGCCGTCGACAGCCGGGGCCGCACTGTCGATTTTTATCTCTCCTCCCGTCGTAACAGCAAAGCTGCATACCGGTTTCTGGGTAAAATCCTCAACAACGTGAAGAAGTGGCAGATCCCACGATTCATCAACACGGATAAAGCGCCCGCCTATGGTCGCGCGCTTGCTCTGCTCAAACGCGAAGGCCGGTGCCCGTCTGACGTTGAACACCGACAGATTAAGTACCGGAACAACGTGATTGAATGCGATCATGGCAAACTGAAACGGATAATCAACGCCACGCTGGGATTTAAATCCATGAAGACGGCTTACGCCACCATCAAAGGTATTGAGGTGATGCGTGCACTACGCAAAGGCCAGGCCTCAGCATTTTATTATGGTGATCCCCTGGGCGAAATGCGCCTGGTAAGCAGAGTTTTTGAAATGTAAGGCCTTTGAATAAGACAAAAGGCTGCCTCATCGCTAACTTTGCAACAGTGCCAGTAATATTTATTGTTCACAGAAAGATGAACCAAAAGTGACATAAATTGGCACTAATAATGAAAGAAATACGCTAAAAGGTTAACCATTTCTTATTTATTAACTGAGTTTATACCTATTAATAGGTAGGCAAGGGAGAAGGAATAAATATCACATTATTTTTAACATCACAGGCCAATGATACTCTCTATGATGGCAGGCACCGCCTTCTATCAGAGCGCATCCGCCCGGTAAGCTTGTTGCTACCGGGCGGACGTCATCACTGTTGCCACCTACAAGTAAACTTAATGCAGTACCGTGACCGCATCCTCCAGCCGGCTGGCACGGTGTTTTACCATCGCGGAGACTTGTGCGCTCTCTTCCACCAGCGCCGCATTTTTCTGGGTTATGCGGTTCAACTCGTCCACGGCGCGAGTCAGACTGGAAAGCCCATCTGTCTGTTCCTGCGTCGACTGACTGATCCGTGCGATAAGCAGGGTGACATTTTGCACCTGGGCTACAATGTCATCCATGGTACGGCCTGCGGCGTGAACCTGCTCGGAGCCTGACTGCACCTTTGTTGCGCTGGCATCAATTAATTTACGAATATCGTTCGCCGCGTTAGCGCTGCGGCTGGCAAGATGGCGTACCTCGCCAGCAACCACGGCAAACCCTTTCCCCTGCTCGCCCGCTCTCGCCGCTTCTACCGCCGCATTCAGCGCCAGGATATTCGTCTGAAAAGCGATATCGTTAATTAGCGTGGTGATCGTCCCGATACGTTGCGTACTGTGAGCGATATCATCCATCGTTTTAATCACCGTATCCATCGCCTCACCTCCCTGAGTCGCCGCGCTACTGGCCGCCATGGAAAGCTTATCCGCAGCGGAAGCCGTCTCGGAATTGAGCTTCACGGACTCCGCCATCTGGTTCATGGTCGTTACCGTTTCCTGAACATTCTCCACGGTCTGACGGGTGTGTTCGTTCAGATCATTGTTACCCTTCGCCAGCCTTTCACTGCCGTTTCTGACGCTGGAAACCTGACTTGATACGTCATTGATCAGCCAGCGGCACATCAAGCCAAGCTGCCCCACGGCCCTCAGCGTCAGCCCCAACTCATCGCTACGATTAAGATGTTGTACGCTGTTGCGTTCGCCGGTCGCCACTTTCAGCGCCTGCGTCGCCACATTTTCAATGGGACGCACAATTTGCCATTCAAATAGCGCCGTACCTGCCAGCATCGCCAACGCGCCCAACAACAACGCCTGCCATGAGGCATCCGTACCGAACAGCGCCAACGCCAGCATTACGGCCATTAGCCCCATAATACTACGCACTCGCCAGCGAACAGGCATAGCGGGCAGTTTGCCCAGCAAGCCCTGACGAACCACCAGGCCTTTATGAATACGTTTACTACACCGCCCTTCATTTAGCGCCTGATATAAAGGCTCGACGGCGGCAATCTCATCATCCGTGGCGCGGGTACGGATCGACATATATCCCGTCACACGCCCTTCACGTATCATCGGTACCGCGTTGGCCCGCACCCAATAATGGTCGCCGTTTTTACGCCGGTTTTTCACAATGCCGCTCCACGGTTCGCCCTGTTTTAGGGTGTACCACATATCTGCGAAGGCAGCTTTCGGCATATCCGGATGACGCACCAGATTATGTGGCTGCGCCAGTAACTCGTTTAACTGATAGCCGCTCACCTGGACAAAAGTGTCATTGGCGTGAGTGATATAGCTTTCCAGGTCGGTCGTAGACATCAGAGTGGTATCATCATCCAGCGGGGTATTTAGCTGGCTGACGTAGGGATGAGAAGACATGATAGCGTCCTGTGCAGGTTATCTGGATGTTAATTTTTCGCTCAGATGTTATTTCGGCGCTAATCTATTTATCTTTAGTTGTTAAAATTGCTCTGGATCGCAATTTGCGATTAATCCTTAATATTTGTACGATTTTCACCTCATCCTGCGCCTTGTTTTCATTATGAAATTGTTTAGCGTGGACAACCTTTTTCTTTAAAATCTGCCCTGGCTCACCTTTTTCTCACGCCACCGCTAACGCAACACACCGTAAACCGTAAAACAAGATCTGCTCAAAATGCATCCAATTGTTAACACATGATATTAAATGTTGTGTAAATGTGATTATTCCTGGTGTTTATCCCGATTTTCACTATGGGCTTAGACCCCCGCTAATCCCTGCAATACTTAATTCAGTATCATGTGATACACGGCCCTCTGGAGCTCATTTTGAACAGGTTACCTTCCAGCGCATCGGCTTTGGCCTGTAGCGCGCACGCACTGAATCTCATCGAGAAGCGAACGCTAAACCATGAGGAAATGAAAGCACTAAACCGAGAGGTCATTGACTACTTTAAAGAGCATGTAAATCCAGGATTTCTGGAATACCGGAAATCTGTTACCGCCGGCGGGGATTACGGAGCCGTAGAGTGGCAAGCGGGCAGTTTGAATACGCTTGTCGACACCCAGGGGCAGGAGTTTATCGACTGTCTTGGGGGGTTTGGCATCTTTAACGTGGGGCACCGTAATCCTGTTGTGGTATCCGCCGTCCAGAATCAACTCGCAAAACAACCTCTCCACAGCCAGGAGTTACTTGATCCCTTGCGGGCGATGCTGGCAAAAACGCTGGCGGCGCTGACACCGGGGAAACTCAAGTACAGCTTTTTCTGTAACAGCGGCACCGAATCCGTCGAAGCGGCGCTAAAACTGGCAAAAGCGTATCAGTCGCCGCGCGGCAAGTTTACCTTTATCGCCACCAGCGGCGCATTTCATGGCAAATCATTGGGCGCGCTCTCCGCCACGGCCAAATCCACCTTCCGCAGACCCTTTATGCCTTTACTGCCGGGCTTCCGCCATGTGCCGTTTGGCAATATTGACGCGATGAGCATGGCATTTAGCGAAGGCAAAAAAACGGGCGACGAGATAGCAGCCGTGATTCTGGAGCCTATTCAGGGTGAAGGCGGCGTGATCCTGCCGCCGCAGGGATACCTGACAGAGGTACGTAAGCTCTGTGACGAATTCGGCGCGCTGATGATTCTGGATGAAGTACAAACCGGCATGGGGCGTACCGGCAAGATGTTTGCCTGCGAGCACGAAAATGTGCAGCCTGATATTCTGTGTCTGGCGAAAGCCCTGGGCGGCGGCGTGATGCCAATTGGCGCCACCATCGCGACTGAGGAGGTGTTTTCGGTTCTGTTCGACAATCCCTTCCTGCATACCACCACTTTTGGCGGTAATCCGCTGGCTTGTGCTGCCGCGCTGGCGACCATTAACGTCCTGCTGGAGCAAAATCTCCCGGCCCAGGCGGAACAAAAAGGCGATACGCTCCTGGATGGTTTTCGACAACTTGCGCGTGAATATCCCAATCTGGTACACGATGCGCGCGGCAAAGGTATGTTGATGGCCATTGAATTTGTCGATAACGAAACGGGCTACCGTTTTGCCAGTGAGATGTTCCGTCAACGCGTGCTGGTCGCTGGTACGCTGAATAATGCGAAAACAATTCGTATTGAGCCACCGCTCACGCTAACCATTGAACTGTGCGAACAGGTATTGAAATCAGCGCGTAATGCGCTGGCGGCGATGCAGGTGAGCGTTGAAGAGGTTTAAAAACGATGCCGGATGGCGCTGTGCTTATCCGGCCTGTTTTCCCCGGGTCGCGGCCTCTTTTTTGAATCCCATCACAATCACCACATTCCCCTTTTCCCTTTTACCTCGCGACGGCTACAGTAGTAACTCATCCGACCACATAACAATAATTTTACATACTGGATACGCTTATGAGCTACCCGTCGCTGTTCGCCCCGCTCGATCTGGGCTTTACTACTCTCAGAAACCGCGTGCTGATGGGATCGATGCACACGGGTCTGGAAGAACATCCTGATGGCGCCGAGCGCCTGGCGGCATTTTATGCCGAGCGCGCGCGACACGGCGTAGCGTTAATCGTCACCGGCGGTATTGCGCCCGTTCCCTCCGGGGTCGTGATGACCGGCGGCGCGATGCTGAACGACGCCAGCCAATTAACGCCTCACCGCGTGGTGACCGATGCCGTACATGCGGAAGGCGGTAAAATCGCGCTGCAAATTCTGCACACCGGGCGTTACAGCTATCAGCCGCACCTGGTCGCGCCGTCGGCAATTCAGGCGCCAATCAACCGCTTTATGCCGCATGAACTGACGCATGATGAAATCTTGCAGTTAATCGACGACTTCGCGCATTGCGCGCAACTGGCGCGGGAAGCAGGCTACGACGGCGTAGAGGTGATGGGATCAGAGGGCTATCTGATTAATGAATTTCTCACGCGGCGAACTAACCATCGCGATGACGAATGGGGCGGCGACTATGCCAGCCGTATGCGCTTCGCGGTTGAGGTAGTACGCGCGGTACGCCAGCGGGTAGGGAACGACTTTATTATTATCTATCGCCTGTCGATGCTCGATCTGGTGGAAAATGGCGGCACGTTCGACGAAACGGTACAACTGGCGCAAGCCATTGAAGCCGCAGGCGCAAGCCTAATTAATACCGGCATTGGCTGGCATGAGGCGCGAATCCCGACCATCGCCACGCCAGTACCGCGTGGCGCCTTTAGCTGGGTGACGCGGAAACTCAAAGGTCATGTGTCGGTTCCGCTGATCGCGACCAATCGCATTAACGATCCGCAGGTCGCCGAGACGATCCTGACGCGCGGCGATGCCGATATGGTGTCGATGGCGCGTCCCTTCCTTGCCGATGCCGAATTCCTGACTAAAGCGCAATCCGGACGCGCAGATGAGATCAACACCTGTATCGGCTGTAATCAGGCCTGTCTGGATCGGATCTTCATCGGCAAAGTGACCTCCTGTCTGGTGAACCCACGCGCCTGTCACGAAACCCACATGCCGATAACGCCGGCCATACGCAAAAAGAATCTGGCCGTTGTCGGCGCAGGCCCGGCGGGGCTGGCTTTCGCGATTAACGCCGCGTCGCGCGGCCATCATGTCACGCTGTTTGACGCCCAGAGTGAAATTGGCGGCCAGTTTACTATCGCCAGGCAGATCCCGGGTAAAGAGGAGTTTTACGAAACGCTGCGCTACTACCGTCGAATGATCGATGTTACTGGCGTTACGCTGAAACTGAACCAACGGGTGAACGCAGAGGATCTTCAGCCGTTTGACGAAGCGATCCTCGCCTGTGGAATAGTACCGCGCCGCCCGCCGATAGACGGTATTGATCATCCAAAGGCATTGACCTACCTGGAGGTATTGCGCGATAAGGCGCCGGTTGGTAAACGAGTGGCGATCATCGGCTGCGGCGGGATCGGTTTTGACACGGCCATGTATCTGAGCCAGCACGGCGAATCCACCAGCCAAAATATTGCTGAATTTTGTACGGAATGGGGAATTGATACCAGCCTGCAACAGGCAGGCGGTCTGCGCCCGGAAGGCCCACGCCTGGCACGTAGTCCACGGCAAATCGTCATGCTGCAACGCAAAGCCAGCAAGCCGGGCGAAGGATTAGGTAAAACCACCGGCTGGATCCATCGCGCGACGTTACTGGCGCGCGGCGTGAAGATGATCCCGGCAGTCAGTTACCAGAAGATCGACGACGACGGATTACATCTCTTGATCGGCGGCGAACCGCAGTTGCTGGAAGTGGATCATGTGGTGATCTGCGCCGGACAGGAACCTCGCCGCGAGCTGGCGGACCCGTTACGCGCCGCAGGTAAAACGGTACATCTTATCGGCGGATGCGATGTCGCGATGGAGCTGGATGCCCGACGGGCGATTGCCCAGGGCACCCGACTGGCGCTGGAGATTTAACGACTTTACCTGATGGCGCTGCGCTTATCGGGCTTACGTCGTCATACCGGTTTTATAGGCCGGTATGACGCTTGAGCGCCTTATCGACGGCGTCCCTGCTTCACCGCTTTCAAAATAACAAACTTATTGTTGGTTGCTATCGTCGCGCAATTACCGAAAATCTTCTTCAGCTTGTGGAAATAGTCCAGATGGCGGTTCGCCACAATATACAGTTCGCCGTTGATTTTCAGGCAGCGGCGGGCATGATGGAACATCTCCCAGGCGATATTATCCGTCAGCGCATGTTTCTGGTGGAACGGCGGGTTGCAGAACACAGCGTTAAAACGGAACGGCTCCACGCCGGAGAGCGCGTTGTTGATCATAAATTCGCAGCGTTCGAACGCTTCCGGCAGGTTCGTTTCTACATTCAAACGGCTGGAATCTACCGCCATCGGCGATTCATCGACAAATACCACGTTCGCCTGCGGATTTTTCGCCAGTAAGCTCAGGCCAATCACCCCATTGCCGCAGCCGAGATCGACAATCTCCCCGTCGAGGTTTTCCGGCAAATGCTGCATAAAGAAGCGCGCGCCGATATCCAATCCGGTACGAGAAAACACATTCGCGTGGTTGTGAATCGTCCAGCCTGTATCTTCCAGTTTCCAGCTTAGCGTTTGCGGCGCGTCGGCCAGTTGCGGATGACTGAAGGTACAGTTAATCAGGCGCGCTTTCTTCCACGCCAGCGTCGTCGTGGTTGGGCCCAGCACTTTTTCAAACAGTTCCAGCGTAGAGGTATGAATATCACGCGCTTTCGCGCCGGCGATAATACGCGTTTGCGCCGTAACGACCTTACGCAAAGCGCGTAACTGCTGTTCCAGCAATGCCAGTGTTTTCGGTACTTTAATCAATACCACGCCCGGTGCCTGCGGGTAGTCAGCGGTACTGTCGAGAAACGTTACGCTGGACTCCGCGATGCCGTTATGGCGTAAATTCTCTCGCGTACCCAGTTCGCTTAAATATGAATCGCCAATACTGTATGGCGAATGCTCCGCCAGAGCACAGCTTAGCGCGCCAAACGTATCATTCAGGATCAGCACCGGGCCGCGAATTTCCGTCTCATCCAACTGTTGCAGCAGATACTCATCGGCCGCCTCCCACGCCAGAAGCGGGTTAACATCATCCGTTTGCGGAAAACGTTTCAGCGTCAGTGAACGGAAACCGTCGTCTACGTGGCTCATTAGGCCTCCTGAATGGTAAAATTGCGGCGTTATCCCTGAAAAGGGTGCGTGAGTATACACTTTTTATCAGCAACATGGAGCTTTGATGACCTCACTAACTTACCTTCAGGGGTATCCGGAACATCTCCTTGCCCAGGTGCGCACCTTAATCGCCGAGCAGCGCCTGGGAGCAGTGCTGGAAAAACGTTATCCCGGCGCGCATGATTACGCCACTGACAAAGCGCTATATCACTATACTCAGGAACTGAAAAGTCAGTTTCTGCGCAATGCGCCGCCCATTAATAAAGTGATGTATGACAGCAAGATCCATGTGCTGAAAAATGCGCTGGGACTGCATACCGCTGTCTCGCGCGTTCAGGGCGGCAAGCTCAAGGCAAAGGCGGAGATCCGCGTCGCCACCGTGTTTCGCAACGCCCCGGAGCCATTCTTACGGATGATTGTGGTTCACGAGCTGGCGCACCTGAAAGAGAAAGATCATAACAAAGCGTTTTATCAGCTCTGCTGCCATATGGAACCGCAGTACCATCAACTGGAGTTTGATACGCGACTGTGGCTGACGCATCAGGCGCTGTCGGCACAATAAATTCTGAAAATGCCCCTTCCCCCGTATCTTTTTAACGGCGTGGGCATAAAATCGGCGCGTTCACATTTCGCTCATTGCCTGCCGCCACGTCAAGGATGACGATCTGTAGAGGGTATTTTTTATCCACCGCCAACGGAACCGCGCAACGACCATGCTCCCACAATGTGCCCGTTTTATCCGCCGCCTCTGTTTTACACGCCGGGCGTTAACAGTGGCGTGTTTTCTGCTTGTCGCGGCAGGCGTCGCGCTTTTCTATTCTAACTGGCTTATCGTCAACGCCTCACAGCATCTGACATGGAATGACATTCAGACCGTTCCCGCCCGCAACGTCGGGCTGGTGTTAGGCGCTAAACCCGGCAATCGGTATTTTACCCGGCGGATTAATACTGCCGCCGCGTTGTATCACGCCGGTAAAGTGAAGTGGCTGTTAGTCAGCGGCGATAATGGCAAAAAAGAGTACGATGAACCTTCGGCGATACAGCAGGCGCTGATAGCGAAAGGTGTGCCGGAAGCGGCCATTTTTTGTGATTATGCCGGATTCTCCACGCTGGACTCCGTGGTTCGCGCCCGGAAAGTGTTTGGCGAAAGCCGCATTACGATTATCTCGCAAGCATTTCATAATCAACGGGCGATCTGGCTAGCGCAACAATATGGCATTGACGCTATCGGCGTTAACGCGCCGGATCTGAATAAAAGGCACGGAACCTACACACGACTTCGGGAAAAGCTGGCGCGGGTTAGCGCGGTGCTGGATGCCAAAATTTTGCACCGTCAGCCTAAATATCTGGGCGCTGGCGTCACTATTGGGGCTGATAGCGCACACGGGTGCCCTTCTCGCCAGTAAAATGCCAGAGTGCGTCGCAGCGCACTGGCAAGGGCGGAAAGGCGTGCTACATTGACGAAAAATCCCTTTCTGGAGTCCGCTGACGTTTATGATACGTTTCGCTGTAATTGGGACTAACTGGATCACGCGCCAGTTTGTCGACGCCGCCCATGAAACCGGCAAATTCAGGCTCGCCGCCGTTTACTCCCGTAGTCTTGAACAGGCGCAGTCTTTCGCAAATGATTATCCCGTCGAGCATCTGTTTACCTCGCTGGAAGCGATGGCGCAAAGCGACGCGATTGAGGCGGTTTATATCGCCAGCCCGAATTCCCTGCATTTCTCCCAGACGCAGCGCTTTTTGCAGCATAAAAAACATGTCATGTGCGAAAAGCCGCTGGCTTCTAACCTGGCGGAGGTTGATGCCGCTATCGCCTGCGCGCGCGATAATCAGCGGGTACTGTTTGAAGCCTTTAAAACCGCCTGCCTGCCCAATTTCCTGCTGCTGCGGGAATCGTTGCCGAAAATCGGCAGAATGCATAAAGCATTCCTAAATTACTGCCAGTACTCTTCACGTTATCAGCGCTATCTGAACGGTGAAAATCCGAATACGTTTAATCCGGCCTTCTCCAATGGTTCGATTATGGATATCGGGTATTACTGTCTGGCGTCGGCGATCGCGCTATGGGGCGAGCCGCGCAGCGTTCAGGCGTCGGCGAATTTATTGGAAAGCGGAGTAGATGCGCACGGCGTCGTGGTTATGGATTACGGCGATTTTAGCGTCACGCTACAGCATTCCAAAGTCAGCGACTCGGTACTGGCCAGTGAAATTCAGGGCGAGAGGGGATCGCTGGTCATTGAAAAGCTGTCGGAATGCCAGAAAGTGTGTTTTGCGCCGCGCGGCGCGCTGATGCAGGATCTGACCCAGCCTCAGCATATTAATACCATGCTGTATGAAGCCGGGGCGTTTGCCCAGCTTATTGAAAACCATGCCGTGGAACATCCGGGGTTGTCGCTAAGTCGCGCCACGGCAAAATGGCTGACAGAAATACGCCGTCAAACCGGGGTCATCTTCCCGGCGGACGATCTGACTCATCCCCTTACTGCGTAAAATTATGTAAATCATATGTTACAGGCCATTGACTCTACGCGTGGCCTGTCATACTTTGTTACGCGCAAAGGGGAGTAACTTCATTGCCGGTCGATCGTCATTACGATGTGTGCAAAACCACATCCGGTCACCGGGCAGCCATAAAGGAATGCGTCAGCGTATTCCTTTATTGTTGTAAGTGAGACCTTGCCGAATGGCAAGGTCTATGCATAAAAGCAACGGCTAATGCCATTCGGCGTTAGCCGTTTTTTTTTGCATAGGGAGAAATAATGAATACTGTTGGTACGCCATTATTATGGGGTGGATTCGCGGTTGTTGTGGTGATAATGCTATCCATCGACCTGTTGTTGCAGGGACGCCGTGGCGCACATGCGATGTCGATGAAACAAGCGGCAGGATGGTCAATCCTGTGGGTAACGCTCTCGCTACTGTTTAACGCCGCTTTCTGGTGGTATCTGGCTGAAACGCAAGGGCGCGAAGTTGCTGACCCGCAGGCATTGGCGTTCCTTACCGGCTATCTGATTGAGAAGTCGCTGGCCGTAGATAACGTCTTTGTCTGGCTGATGCTGTTTAGCTATTTCTCCGTCCCTCCGGCTCTGCAACGCCGGGTGCTGGTGTATGGGGTTCTTGGCGCGATCGTGTTGCGTACTATCATGATTTTCGCCGGTACCTGGCTTATCACTCAGTTCGAATGGCTGCTGTATGTGTTCGGCGCCTTCCTGCTGTTTACCGGCGTAAAAATGGCGCTGGCGAAGGAAGACGAATCCGGCATTGGCGAAAAACCGATGGTGCGTTGGCTGCGCGGGCATCTGCGTATGACCGATACGATCGAGAACGAGCACTTTTTCGTACGTAAAAACGGCCTGCTGTATGCCACGCCGCTGCTGCTGGTGCTGATTATGGTTGAGTTCAGCGATGTGATCTTCGCCGTTGACAGTATTCCGGCGATCTTTGCGGTCACCACCGACCCGTTCATCGTACTGACCTCTAACCTGTTTGCCATCTTAGGACTGCGCGCGATGTACTTCCTGCTGTCCGGCGTGGCGGAACGCTTCTCGATGCTGAAATATGGTCTGGCGGTCATTCTGGTCTTTATCGGCATTAAGATGCTGATCGTCGACTTCTACCATATTCCTATCGCGATTTCGCTGGGCGTAGTGTTTGGCATTCTGACCATTACGCTGGTGATTAACGCCTGGGTTAACCATCAGCGCGATAAGAAACTACGAGCGCAATAATCTTTTATCGGGGTAAACCTGCCCCGTCAAAAACGCCCGGCAGCGCACACCTGTCGGGCGTTTTTGTTTAACATGTCACAATACTGTTAATGTAAAGTTATAAAACATGATCACAGCAAAAAATCCAGGATATTTCGCTTCCCGAACCTTCAACTTTCCTTATACTCAACCAGGCAAACACTTTGTTACATCCTGAAAGATGCGCCGTAAGAGCGTGCAGGGGATGACCAGCAACACAATACAAGGAACATGAAATGGCTACGCAACGAGCATCAGGGCTACTGCAGCGTTTAGCGCAAGGCAGTCTGGTTAAACAAATTTTAGTGGGTCTGGTACTGGGGATTTTACTGGCATGGATTTCTAAGCCTGCGGCGGAAGCGGTTGGCTTGCTTGGCACCCTGTTCGTCGGCGCCTTGAAAGCGGTCGCCCCCGTTCTGGTGCTGATGCTGGTAATGGCCTCGATCGCCAACCACCAGCACGGTCAAAAAACCAATATTCGCCCTATTCTCTTTCTTTACCTGCTAGGCACCTTTTCAGCCGCGCTGGCGGCCGTTGTGTTCAGCTTCGCCTTCCCTTCAACGCTGCATCTGTCCAGTAGCGCCCAGGATATCGTGCCGCCGTCCGGCATTGTAGAAGTCTTGCGCGGTCTGCTGATGAGCATGGTGTCGAACCCCATCGACGCGCTGCTGAACGCTAACTATATCGGGATTCTGGTATGGGCCGTCGGTCTGGGATTTGCCCTGCGTCATGGCAATGAAACCACCAAAAACCTCGTGAACGATATGTCTAACGCCGTGACCTTTATGGTGAAACTGGTGATCCGTTTCGCGCCAGTCGGTATTTTTGGTCTGGTTTCATCAACGCTTGCAACCACCGGCTTCTCCACCCTGTGGGGCTATGCGCACCTGCTGGTCGTCTTGATTGGCTGTATGCTGCTGGTCGCGCTGGTGGTCAACCCGCTGTTGGTATTCTGGAAAATTCGTCGCAACCCTTATCCGCTGGTGTTCGCCTGCCTGCGTGAAAGCGGCGTTTATGCCTTCTTTACCCGCAGCTCTGCCGCCAATATTCCAGTGAATATGGCGCTGTGCGAAAAGCTGAATCTGGACAGGGATACTTACTCCGTTTCCATTCCGCTGGGCGCCACCATCAATATGGCCGGCGCGGCAATTACCATTACGGTTCTGACGTTGGCGGCAGTTCATACGTTAGGCGTCCCGGTGGATCTGCCTACAGCGCTGCTGCTGAGCGTGGTGGCCTCGCTGTGTGCTTGCGGCGCCTCCGGCGTGGCAGGTGGTTCATTGCTGCTGATCCCGCTGGCGTGCAACATGTTTGGCATCCCGAACGATATCGCGATGCAGGTAGTAGCGGTCGGCTTTATTATCGGCGTATTGCAGGATTCGTGTGAAACGGCGCTGAACTCATCTACCGATGTTCTGTTCACTGCGGCAGCCTGCCAGGCAGAGGACGAACGTCTGGCGAATAACGCCTTGCGTAGCTAAGTGATTATCGATGCCGGATGGCGTATGCCATCCGGCGTAACGATAGATCTGAATCTCCCAATCCGTAGGCTGTGACGTAAAGCGAATTTATATCCACACGCAACATCCTCGCGTAACGTTATATGTAGATGGCGTCTGCCGCGGCGCTCGGTCAGCGTAAAGTATAAAGTGTCAGCCTGTGTAAATCCTCTCGCCACCCTCCCTTGCGATAAGCAAAATCAAAGCTCAACGACGCGTAATTTCTATAACGGACTTCGTTGACCTTTGTTACAATTAGATGCATTTTGAATTTTTGTGTGTTAGTGCTTGCTTACTTCACAACTTAACAAGGAATAGTTCAGGCCGCGAATTTGCCGTTTCCGCAACGCTGATAAAAACTCCAACTCTGTTGCGGCAGTGCAAACCTCAGATCACCGGCGTGACGTTAACCGATTCTCCAGGAATACTGAATGGAACTACTGACTCAATTGCTGAATGCCCTGTGGGCTCAGGACTTTGAAACACTGGCCAATCCTTCCATGATTGGCATGTTATATTTTGTGTTATTTATGATTTTGTTTCTGGAAAATGGGCTGCTCCCTGCCGCCTTTTTGCCTGGCGACAGCCTGTTGATCCTGGTCGGCGTGCTGATCGCCAAAGGCGCGATGGGTTATCCACAAACCATTTTGCTGCTTACCGTCGCGGCCAGCCTGGGTTGCTGGGTCAGCTATATTCAGGGCCGCTGGCTGGGGAATACCCGCACCGTGCAAAACTGGCTCTCTCATCTCCCCGCACATTATCATCAACGCGCCCATCACCTTTTCCATAAACACGGTCTGTCGGCATTATTGATAGGCCGTTTTATCGCGTTTGTCAGAACACTGCTGCCCACCATTGCCGGCATATCCGGCCTGAATAACGCGCGCTTTCAGTTCTTCAACTGGATGAGCGGCTTGTTGTGGGTGCTTATCCTGACGTCGCTGGGCTATCTGCTGGGCAAAACGCCCGTCTTTATGAAATATGAAGATCAGTTAATGTCATGCCTGATGCTGCTGCCCGTGGTGCTGCTCTTTTTTGGCCTGGCGGGTTCACTGGTCATGCTGTGGAAAAAGAAGTATGGGAGCCGGGGATAACTTATGCTTAAACCACGCATAACTGCCCGACAACTTATTTGGATCAGCGCTTTTCTACTGATGCTGACCATACTCATGATGACGTGGTCAACGCTGCGTCAGCAAGAGTCGACGCTGGCCATTCGCGCGGTTAACCAGGGCGCCAGTATGCCAGACGGCTTCTCAGTTCTGCATCATCTGGATGCGAACGGCATTCATTTTAAAAGCATTACGCCTAAAAATGACATGTTGCTCATTACCTTCGATTCCCCTGCGCAAAGCGCCGCAGCAAAAACGGTACTGGATCAAACGTTACCACACGGTTATGTCGTCGCTCAGCAGGACGATGACAACGAAACGGTACAGTGGCTGTCCCGCTTACGGGAAAGCTCACACCGCTTTGGCTAACCTCCAGGAATCCGAATCATATCACTCACTTTGGTGATTTCATTGTTTAATGACTATGATTAATAAAGCGGTGTTTAACCCACCGCGTTATTATCGGGATCACCGCCCCGGACAACGGGTCCGAACATAAGGGAAAGTTCAGGAATGAAATACCGCATCGCTTTGGCTATCACGCTTTTTACACTTAGCGCCGGTAGCTACGCTAATTCGCTTTGTCAGGAAAAAGAGCAGGATATACAAAAGGAAATTAGCTACGCTGAAAAGCACAACAATCAGCGCCGTATTGAGGGTCTGAACAAGGCGCTCAGCGAAGTACGCGCCAATTGTACTGACAGCAAGCTGCGCGCCGAGCATCAGAAAAAGGTCGCTGAGCAAAAAGAAGAGGTAGCCGAACGCCAACGTGATTTAGCCGAGGCAAAAGCAAAAGGCGATGCGGATAAAATAGACAAACGTGAACGTAAGCTGGCCGAGGCTCAGGATGAGCTAAAAAAACTTGAGGCCAGAGACTACTAAATTAACGCCGAATGTAAATACTCACTCACCTGGAGAAAACTATGTCGAAAGATAACACTACGGAACATCTGCGCGCTGAGTTGAAATCCCTGACCGATACGCTTGAAGAAGTGCTGAGCTCTTCGGGCGAAAAGTCGAAAGAAGAGTTGAGTAAGATTCGTAGCAAAGCCGAGCGCGCGCTGAAAGAGAGCCGTTACCGCCTGGGCGAAACGGGTGATGTGATTGCCAAACAGACTCGCGTCGCCGCCGCCCGTGCCGATGATTATGTGCGCGAAAATCCCTGGACAGGCGTAGGCATTGGCGCCGCTGTCGGTCTGGTGTTGGGCGTACTGCTGACGCGTCGTTAATTATGGCGGACTCTCGACAGGCACAAGGACCAGGCAAAAGCGTACTGGGTATCGGGCAGCGGATTGTCACCATTATCGTTGAGATGGTGGAAACCCGGCTGCGACTGGCGGTAGTAGAACTGGAAGAAGAGAAAGCGAACCTCTTTCAGCTTTTGCTGATGGTAGGTCTTACCATGCTCTTCGCGGCGTTTGGCTTAATGAGCCTGATGGTTCTGGTCATCTGGGCTATCGATCCTCAGTACCGTTTGAACGCGATGATCGCTACCACAGTTGTGCTGTTAGTGCTTGCGCTAATCGGCGGCATCTGGACTTTGCGCAAAGCGCGTCAGTCCACGCTATTGCGCCATACGCGGCACGAACTGGCTAACGATCGGCAAATTCTGGAGGACGATCAGTCGTGAGCAGCAAAGGCGAACGCGAAAAACGTAAAGCGCTGCTTCTCAGTCAGATCCAGCAGCAACGGCTGGATCTGTCCGCCAGCCGTCGCGACTGGCTGGAGACCACCGGCGCGTACGATCGCGGCTGGAATACGGTGTTAAGCCTGCGCTCCTGGGCGCTGGTCGGTAGCAGCGTAATGGCCATCTGGACCATCCGTCATCCTAATATGTTGGTACGCTGGGCGAAACGCGGCCTGGGTATCTGGAGCGCCTGGCGCCTGGTAAAAACTACCCTCCGTCAACAACAGCTCCGCGGTTAATATCTTTTCTTTTATAGCATCGCGCCATCAGGTTATCGCCCGATTACACCTGGTGGCGCGATACTTTTATGCATATCGTCTCTTTATCAATCACTCAAATTTTTTGAAAAAATTTGGCAATTTTCCTTGCTAACAATTCCTGTACGCCACGTTTATGATTCTCTCCAGCGATAACAATGACGCGCTAAACCGCGCCATTGCTCATGAAAATAGCAGCAGCCGCCGAATCGGCCTCCTGGAGAATAAAATGAAAAAATTAGAAGATGTTGGTGTACTGATAGCGCGTATTTTAATGCCAGTTCTGTTTATTACCGCAGGATGGGGAAAAATTAGCGGCTATGCGGGCACACAGCAGTATATGGAAGCGATGGGCGTACCAGGATTCCTGCTGCCGCTCACCATACTGCTTGAGTTCGGCGGCGGTCTGGCGATTCTGCTGGGGTTCCTCACCCGCACCACTGCGCTTTTTACCGCTGGTTTTACGTTGCTGACGGCATTGATCTTCCATAGCAATTTTGCAGAAGGTGTAAACTCGCTGATGTTTATGAAAAACCTGACCATTGCCGGCGGATTCTTATTACTGGCGTTAACCGGGCCTGGCGCGTTCAGCCTTGACCGTCTGCTGAATAAAAAGTGGTAAGCAATCTATACTCAATTAAAAAAGTGAGGGAATAGCGCCTCGCTTTTGTCATCTGAAGGAGAGAGACATGGGACAACTGATCGATGGCGTCTGGCACGACACCTGGTATGACACCAAATCTTCCGGGGGGAAATTTCAGCGTTCAGCGTCGGCTTTCCGCAACTGGCTTACCGCTGACGGCACGCCCGGACCTTCCGGCGAAGGCGGATTCGCCGCAGAAAAAGATCGTTACCATCTGTACGTTTCCCTTGCCTGCCCCTGGGCGCATCGCACGCTCATTTTCCGTAAACTGAAAGGTCTGGAGCCGTTTATTCCGGTTTCCGTCGTGAATCCATTGATGCTGGAAAACGGCTGGACGTTTGATGATACTTTTCCGGCGGCCACTGGCGATACCCTCTATCAGCATGAATTTCTCTACCAGTTGTATCTGCACGCCGATCCACACTACAGCGGCCGCGTCACCGTACCGGTCTTATGGGATAAAAAAAATCATACTATCGTCAGCAACGAGTCCGCCGAAATCATTCGTATGTTTAACTCCGCCTTCGATGGGCTGGGCGCTAAAGCCGGGGATTACTATCCCCCCGCGCTGCAAAGCAAAATTGACGAGTTAAACGGCTGGATTTATGACAACGTTAATAACGGCGTTTATAAAGCAGGCTTCGCCACCAGCCAGCAAGCGTATGATGAAGCGGTAGAAAAGGTATTTACTGCGCTGGCGCGCCTGGAGCAGATTCTCGGACAGCACCGCTATCTGACGGGCGATCAGTTGACCGAGGCGGATATCCGCTTATGGACGACCCTGGTACGCTTTGATCCGGTTTACGTGACTCATTTCAAATGCGACAAATACCGAATCAGCGACTACCTGAATCTGTACGGTTTCCTGCGCGATATCTATCAAATACCGGGCATTGCTGAAACCGTTAATCTTGACCATATTTGTCACCACTATTTCCGTAGCCATAAAACGATTAACCCCACGGGCATCATTTCTATCGGACCGTGGCAGGATCTGCTCGAACCTCACGGGCGCGACGTGCGCTTTGGCTAATTTCAGGCGTCCTCCGGGACGCCTTATTAATAAATACCACAAATATTTACCAGCATTTCATTCGCGGCTATTCTTAGTTTGATTACTTTAAAAACAAGTGATTGAACCATTATTGAGGCGAAAATGGATTGGTATTTAAAGGTTTTAAAAAATTATCTGGGATTTGGCGGCCGCGCGCGACGCAAAGAGTACTGGATGTTT
Organism: Salmonella sp. SJTUF15570; assembly: GCF_043357055.1. Lineage (NCBI taxonomy): Bacteria > Pseudomonadati > Pseudomonadota > Gammaproteobacteria > Enterobacterales > Enterobacteriaceae > Salmonella > Salmonella sp. SJTUF15570. The sequence goes on from NZ_JBEUKJ010000018.1 coordinate 18,042, forward strand.
ATTCTGGTCAATATCATCTTTACCTTTGTGTTGGGCCTGCTGGACGCCATGCTTGGCTGGCAACGCGCCGGGGGTGAAGGCGTTCTGACCACCATTTACGGCGTTCTGATCTTTTTACCGTGGTGGGCCGTGCAGTTCCGTCGTCTGCATGACACTGACCGCTCCGCATGGTGGCTACTGTTGCTACTTATCCCCATTATCGGCTGGCTTATCATCATCGCGTTCAACTGCCAGAATGGTACGCCGGGCGACAACCGCTTCGGCCCCGATCCGAAACGCTTTTCCTGATGGCGGCGCGGCGCCGCTTTTAAAGCGCCGCGCGCTATTTATTTTCCGGCGAATAGCTTAGGTATTTCCCGCAGGCACCAGGCTTTTGCCTCTCCCATACTGTCGCGCCGCCAGGCCATAATAATATCGATTTCGCTGGTCGATTCCGGGCTGACCACGCGTAGCCGCCCTTCGGCAATATCCTGTTCCACCATCGAATATGGCATAGTCGCGACGCCAAGCCCGGCCAGCAGCGCCTGACGTTTATCTTCAATCGTGCTTACCGTCAGACGTGGCTGCTTATCCAGCAGTTGTACCGTTAATACCGGCCGCTCGCGCGCGGTATCCGCTACCGCTACGCCGCGGTATTTAACCCGCGTCACTTCCGAAAGCGGCTCCGGCTCCTGATGAATAGGGTGGTCAGGCGCGGCGACATACACATTCATTAACGTATACAACTTACGGGAGTTAATTTCCGACGACGATCGAAAATGCATATCCGGGGCGATAACGATATCCGCCCGTCCCTGCTCAAGCCGCTCCCATGCGCCAGCCAGTACTTCGGTAATCAATGAAAGCTGCGTATTGGCTTTAGCGGCCAGCCGGTCGATCAGCGGAAAAAAAGCAGGCGTCGGTACCAGAGCTTCAGTGACCAGCGTCAGATGCGTTTCCCAACCGCGGGCCAACGCTTCAGCATCTGTCGTTAACTTGTCTGCCGCTTCCAGCAATACCCGCCCGCGTTCCAGCAGCATACGTCCGACGTTGGTGAATTTTGTACGATGGCCGGAGCGATCGAACAGTACAACGTCCAACTCTTCTTCCAGCTTCTGCATGGTGTAACTCAGCGCGGAGGGCACCCGCCCCAACTCATCAGCCGCTGCGGCAAAACTGCCCCGGCGGTCAATGGCGTCCATCACACGCAATGCTTCAAGCGTCAGCGCTCTCTCTTTAGCCATAACGTTCTCATTCAGGAAATTTGAACATACCGGGCAGAATATCTGGCTAACAATGCAGCGTCCAGCCCCTTAACATAAAAGGAAGTAAAGAGAGGTTAATAACGATGATTACGACCCGAACCGCCAAACAATGTGGACAGGCAGACTACGGATGGCTACAGGCCCGCTATACCTTCTCCTTTGGACACTACTTCGACCCTACACTGCTGGGCTACGCGTCGTTGCGCGTACTGAACCAGGAAGTGCTGGCGCCGGGCGCCTCTTTTCAGCCTCGAACTTATCCAAAGGTGGATATTTTAAACCTGATTCTGGACGGCGAAGCGGAATACCGCGACAGCGACGGCAACCATGTACAGGCTAAAGCGGGCGAAGCGTTACTGCTCGCCGCGCAGCCGGGCATTAGCTACAGCGAACATAATCTCAGCAAAGTTAAGCCGTTAACCCGAATGCAACTGTGGCTTGACGCCTGTCCTGAACGGGAAAACGCGCTGGTACAAAAAATCCCACTCCTGGCGGCGCAACAACAGCTTCTTGCCTCGCCCGACGGTGAGCAAAACAGCTTACAACTGCGCCAACAGGTATGGGTACATCATATTACGCTGGAGAAAGGCGAATCGCTTAATTTCCAGCTTCACGGGCCACGCGCCTATTTGCAGTCGATTCACGGTACGTTCCACGCGATGACGCACAACGAAGAACGCGAGGCGTTAACCTGCGGAGATGGCGCATTTATTCGTGATGAACCTAACATTACGCTGGTTGCCGATACGCCGCTGCGCGCATTACTGGTAGATTTACCGGTGTAGCCAGCCAGAAAAGGAGTCGCAAGATGAGCAAAAAATCGGCGAAGAAACGTCAGCCCGTGGTAAAACCTGCCGTACAGGAGGCGATGAGCGCCACTGTGCCGCTGGGCTATGAAGAGATGCTAACCGAACTGGAAGCCATCGTGGCGGACGCCGAAGCCCGGCTGGCAGAAGAAGAGGCCGCAGCCTGAAATCATGCCGGATGGCGGCGCAAGCGCCCGCTCCGGCTGATAACAGATAGACCCGATAAGCGCAGCGCCATCGGGCAGCACGCTGCCCCGACGACATGCCGGGGCGTTATTATTAATGCGCTTTACTGGCCATAATCTCGATGATCTGCTTGTCTGTCTGCTGCATTGAGCGACACGCCAGCGAACACAAATTCGCAATAGATTGTTCGACATTGTGCGCCACAATCCCTTCGTTTCCGGTCACCGCCGTATCATCCAACGCCATCAGTACGGCTTTCCACGCCGCCGACGCGCTGGTAGAGACTTTCATCGCGCAGCTATTCGACGCGCCATCGCAAATCATCCCGCTGACATCACCAATCATACTGCTGATAGCCATTGCGATAGTGTCGTAACGACCATCTATCAGCCACGCCATACCCGCTGCCGCGCCCATCGCCGCCGTAGTTGCCGCGCACAGCGCCGACAAACGCGGAAGCTGATGGTGAATATAGATAGCGCTCAAATGCGATAACATTAGCGCGCGCGCCAGGCGCTCGTCATCGGCGCCGACATGTTCAGCAACCACCATGACTGGCACCGTGGCGGTAATCCCCTGGTTGCCAGAGCCGGAGTTGCTCATCGCGGGCAACGTGGCGCCGCCCATTCTGGCGTCTGACGCCGCGCTGGTACGGATCAAAATCGCCGTGGAGAGATCTTTCGCCAGCAGACCGCGATCGCACTGTTTGGCCAGCGTCGAACCAATATGCAGCCCCCAGGAACCACGCAGTCCCTCCTGCGACAACGCGCCATTTAGCCTGGCCGCATCGAGAATAAAGCGAATAGCGTCAAAGGGCACCGCATTCACAAACGCCAGGATCTCTTCCAGCGAGGTATGAGACAGCACTCCCAGTGGCGAGGTTTTTTCTTCTTCCTGCGCATTATCGGCCTGGGTAAATACCACGCCCTTGTCGGTTTCTATCCGCACAATATTTGTATGATCGCCGACGATCGTGACACATGCCCAGCTATCGCCGCTATACACTTTCGCCCGTGAAAACAGGATATCGTTACATGGCTCCTGCAACATCACTGTGACATGTCCGGCGGCCAGCATCGCTTTTGCATCGGCAACGGCTTTAGCGGAAGCGTCTTTTAGCACCTCCAACCCGGCTTTCGCATCACCGCCCAACGCGCCAAGCGCCGCGGCGATCGGTAGCCCTACCATTCCCGTTCCTGGAACGGTAACGCCCATACCATTTTTCATCAGATTAGGCGAAACCCACGCGTCAATGCGTTCAACTGTGCCGTCAAGTTCAGCCGCCGCCGCCGCTGCTGCCAGCGCCAGTGAAATTGGCTCAGTACACCCCAGCGCCGGTTTTACTTCTTCCTGTACGGCCAGGATAAAACTTTGCCACAATGGATTTATTTTAGATTCAAACATAACAACAACCTTAATCTCAGGTATATCAAGAGAATGCCAGGAACGGAGAAACGCATAGCAGCAGACCGGTAATAATAATCAGGTACAACGAAGCGCCTTTATATTTGTGCAATGCGGGAACCTTGTAGACCAACCATGCCGGAATTAAACAGCCCACCATACCGAAGATAGGGCTACAAATAGAGGTGAAGCTCAGTACCGGCGCATTGAGCACAATGGCGCTCCAGGCCAGCAAAATAGCGAAAATCATAATGCCGCGCTGTACCAGATTTTCCTTAATCTTCTCGGCGGGCATTTTGCGGCGCAGGATATTCATCACAATGCCTTGCGTCGCTTCGCGGAATCCTAAATAAACGCCAAAGAAGGCGGTCATGACGGCAAAGATGTTCAGAATTACGCTAACCACTTTGACCCAGCCTGCGCCATCGCCGCTAATAAATTGCGCGGCGATCGCCAGGGCGGAAATATTCTGCTCGTAGGCTTTCACCGCTTCGTCATGCCCCATCACCAGGGTGAAGGAAACCGCATAGAAAAATACGGTAACGAACAGGATGCCAAACGCAATATTCATGGCACGCAGCGCTTTATGGCGTGCGACCTCAATAGATTTTTCGCGTGAACGGTAAGAGATCACCATTGGGCTTAACGTCTGGATAAATAAAATCGAGGTCAGCGTAAATGGCAGGGTAATAATGGCGTTTTTAATCAGCAGGGCCATCGGCGGCAGCGCGCCAATGTTATACAGATGCCACATACCCACCATAGAGACGCCCAGCGCCGCCACTACCAGTAGCTTGGTCAGCACCATGCCAGTGGAGATTTTGAACAGTAATTTTTCACCGCGTGAGGAAATCGCGACCAGGATGCAGATCAGCACCAGACCATAAAATGGACTATCGGAAAGTAATCCTTCCGTTACGCCGAAAGTATGCAGATAAGAGGCGCTGTCGTTAGTAATCGCCGTAGAATAGACGAACATCCAGATGACGAGCATTACAAAGTACAGCGCGCCTAATAAAATACCCCAGTTTTTGCCCAGATAGCCGCTGATCACGCTGGGGTAGTCTTTACATTCCGGGGATTCCGCCAGCGTATTAATAAACAGCCGCTGGAACAGGTACATGGCCGGATAACCAATAATAGAAGAGAGTAAAAAGACCCAAAGTCCCATCAGGCCAACCTGGACAGGAAGAAAAACGATCCCTGCGCCAATCGCCATCCCGATACTCATAATGACCCAACCGGTGTCGGTACTATCAAATTTGATGGCTTCACGCCATTCGCTTTCTGTCATCCCTGCCCGACGCGCCGGGGCTGATGCGTCGAGGATTACGCTGGTATTACTTGCCGATTCCATAAAATTCTCGCTCAATGTGTAGGTAGAGGTTTTTTTTATTTTTCGTGCCGCAGCAAGGCGATATGCAGAACGTGAGGTGCAGGTACTTTCTTGTAATAAGAAAATCATACGCGCACGATAAGAGAAAAACTTACCAATAAAACGCCTGCATTTCTTGTGGGTTAAGAATTCTTTTCTATTTACTATTGGTTTAATGTTGTTATTTTCTCTATTTGACGCATATCACAACAAAAAAGGGCGCACGTTGGTGCGCCCTTTTCTCAGCTTCTGTCTTCTGCGTTATCCCATAGCCTGCTCACTCTACGCCTGTCGGGCCTATCCACAAACGACTTTAATCGCCAGACCGCCGCGCGACGTCTCGCGATATTTGTCGTTCATGTCTTTACCCGTTTCGTACATGGTTTCGATTACTTTATCGAGCGAAACCCGCGGTTCAGAGGTACGGCGTAGCGCCATTCGCGCCGCATTTACCGCTTTAACGGCGTTAATCGCATTACGTTCAATACAAGGGATTTGTACCTGACCCGCCACCGGGTCACAGGTGAGGCCAAGGTTATGCTCCATCGCAATTTCCGCCGCAATACAGACCTGCGCCGGGCTGCCGCCCAGCAGTTCTGTCAGCCCCGCCGCCGCCATCGAACACGCGACGCCAACCTCGCCCTGACACCCCACTTCCGCGCCGGATATCGAGGCGTTCATCTTGTACAGCATGCCAATCGCCCCCGCCGACAGCAGATAGCGGGCGATAGAGTTGGCATTGACCGGACGACGGAATTTGTCGTAATAGGCCAGCACCGCAGGAATAATGCCGCACGCGCCGTTGGTCGGAGCGGTGACCACTCGCCCGCCCGCCGCGTTCTCTTCGCTCACGGCCAGGGCGAACATGTTAATCCAGTCGATGACGTTCATCGGATCGCGGGAAAGATTATCGCTGGAGACCAGCAGACGCCGTAACGCTACCGCGCGGCGTGGAACGTTCAGCGGCCCCGGCAGCACGCCCTCAGTATTCATGCCACGTTCAATTCCGGTCGCCATCACCTGCCAGATGCGGGCAAAGCCAGCGTCAATCTGCTCTTTGCTCCGCAACGCCAGTTCATTTTGCATCATCAGGCCGGAAACCGAGAGCCCCTGTCTTTCACACAGCGTCAGCAGTTCACTGGCGGAATGAAAATCATACGGCACCGATTTTTCTACGTCGTGCGACTGGCCAAAGCGTTCCTCTTCGACAATAAAGCCGCCGCCAATAGAGTAATACGTTTTGTGTAAAAGCGGCGTTTGCCCGTGCCAGGCGGTAATTCGCATACCGTTTTCATGGCGCGCCAGGGTTTCAGCGTGAAAGAGAATACTGTCGGCGACGGGAAAATCCACCACATGCGCGCCACCCGCCACCGATAAACGGCTGCTGCGGGCAACCTCCTGGATAAACGCCGGAATGCTATCAATATTGACATCCTGCGGCGTATTGCCCGCAAGCCCCATAATGATGGCGGTATCGGTCGCGTGGCCTTTGCCCGTCAGCGATAGCGATCCGTAAAGATCAACCGTGATGCGCGTCGTTCGCGGCAGGTCGCCGCTGTCGATCAGCCGATCGATAAAACATTTTCCTGCATTCATTGGCCCTACGGTATGGGAGCTTGAAGGTCCAATGCCAATCTTAAAAATATCAAATGCGCTAATCATATCTCCCCCTAAGATTACCGTTCAGTGAAGATCCGTCGCGGGGCGATCCACACGATCGCCCCGTTCACGTTACATCGCCTGAGTAAAGGTGCGCGAAATAACGTCCTGTTGCTGCTCACGAGTCAGCGCATTGAAGCGCACGGCATAGCCGGAAACGCGGATCGTCAGGTTCGGGTAGTTTTCCGGATGTTCAATCGCATCCAGCAACATTTCACGGTTCATGACATTGACGTTCAGATGCTGCCCGCCTTCTACCTGTGCTTCATGATGGAAATAGCCGTCCAGCAGGCCGACAAGATTGGTTTTCCGCACCGCATCTTCTTTCCCGAGCGCCGCAGGCACAATCGAGAAGGTGTACGAAATACCGTCTTTGGCGTAGGTAAACGGCAGTTTCGCCACCGACGTCAGCGAGGCCACCGCCCCTTTGCGGTCACGACCGTGCATCGGGTTCGCCCCCGGCGCGAACGGCGTTCCGGCGCGGCGTCCATCCGGCGTATTGCCGGTCTTCTGCCCGTACACGACGTTCGAGGTGATGGTCAAAATGGACTGCGTCGGCACCGCATTGCGATACGTCGGCAACACGCTAATTTTTTGCATAAAGCGTTTCACCAGGTCGCAGGCGATGCTGTCCACGCGCTCATCGTTGTTGCCGTACTGCGGATACTCGCCTTCAATAGCGAAGTCGATGGCAAGGCCGTTTTCGTCGCGGATCGGCTTCACCTGAGCGTACCTGATGGCGGACAGGGAATCCGCCGCCACCGACAGTCCGGCGATGCCGCACGCCATCGTCCGATACACATCACGGTCGTGCAGCGCCATCAGCGAAGCTTCATAGCTGTACTTATCGTGCATGTAGTGAATGATGTTCAGCGCGCTAATGTACTGCACCGCCAGCCAGTCCATAAAATGGTCGAGGCTCTCCATTACTGCGTCATAATCCAGCACCTCATCCGTTAACGGCGCGGTTTTCGGCCCGACCTGGATTTTCAGTTTCTCATCAACGCCGCCATTGATAGCGTACAGCAACGTTTTGGCAAGGTTGGCGCGCGCGCCGAAGAACTGCATCTGCTTACCGATGACCATCGGGCTGACGCAACAAGCGATAGCATAATCGTCGCTGTTAAAGTCGGTACGCATTAAATCGTCGTTTTCATACTGCAAAGATGAGGTCACGATGGAGACCTGCGCAGCATATTTCTTGAATGCCACCGGCAACGCTTCTGACCACAGTATGGTCAGGTTCGGCTCCGGCGCTGGCCCCATCGTGTGCAGGGTATGCAGATAACGGAAAGAGTTCTTCGTCACCAGCGTGCGGCCATCAAGCCCCATCCCGCCAATAACTTCGGTGGCCCAGATCGGATCGCCGGAAAAGAGCGAATCAAATTCCGGCGTGCGCAGGAAGCGCACCATGCGGATCTTCATGATGAAATGGTCGATCAGTTCCTGCGCCTGCTGCTCTGTCAGAAGGCCCGCGTTGAAATCGCGCTCAATGTAGATATCAAGGAACGAGGCGGTTCTTCCCAGCGACATTGCACCGCCATTTTGCGATTTTACCGCCGCCAGATAAGCGAAGTAGAGCCACTGTACCGCTTCCTGCGCGTTCCGCGCCGGGCGGGAGATATCGTAGCCGTATTTCGCCGCCATCTCCTGCATTTGCAGCAGCGCGCGACGGTGCTCCGCCAACTCCTCACGCAGGCGAATCGTCGCCTCAAGATTCTGTCCCTGCTCCAGATTCGACTGCAGGTCGGCGAATTGCAGCTCGCGTTCGCGCACCAGATAACGGATACCATACAGCGCGACGCGGCGATAATCGCCAATAATGCGCCCGCGACCATAACCATCCGGCAAACCGGTTAATACGCCAGATTTACGGCAGCGCAGCATATCCGGCGAGTAAACATCGAATACGCCCTGATTATGGGTTTTCCGCAGGTCGGTAAAGGTATATTCAAAATCGGCGTCCATTTCGCGGCCATAGGCGTGGAATGAACTTTTGATCATGTTAACGCCGCCAAACGGATGCAAAGCGCGTTTAAGCGGCTTATCCGTTTGTAAACCGACGATTTTTTCCAGCTCTTTTTCAATATATCCCGCATCGTGTGCAGTAATCGTCGTCGCGATATTAGTATCGAAATCCACCGGCGCATGGGTCGCATTCTCGATACGTATTCCCGCCATCACCTTTTCCCACAACGCCGTGGTCGCTGGCGTCGCGTCGGCGAGAAAAGATTCATCCCCCTCATAGGGCGTATAGTTATGCTGAATAAAATCACGGACATTAATTTCTTCTTTCCAGTCCGTACCTTTAAAATCACGCCATGCTTCGGCATACAGCATATCGCTGGTATCGATATTTACCTTCATGAAAAATAATCTCTCTACAGAACAGCCGTTAAGTTATGCAAATTCTACTGGTGCTTTCACGTTGCCTAAATGAATGGCATCAAGGGCAATCATTTTCTCTTCATTCGTGGGAATAACAGCGCAAATAACCTGAGAAGGGTTAGCGGAAATAATGCGCTCGCCGTGAGAATTCGGCTGCTTATTCATTTCAACGTCTAACGTAAGCCCCAGTACGCCCAGATGTTCAATGACCAACTGGCGAATTAATACTGAATTTTCACCAATACCGCCGGTAAAAATAATGCCATCCAGCCGATGTAACGATGCCGCGTGTCCGGCAATGTGACGGGCGATACGGTGGACAAACGTTTTTATCGCTAACCGGGCGCGCTCATGTCCTTCGTGCCAGGCTTTTTCCAGGACTCTAAGGTCGGATGACAACCCGGAGATGCCGAGCAAACCGGACTCTTTATTCACCACTCGCTCCAGATCGCTCAACGTCTGCCCGGTTTCTTTGGCTATCCACGCCATCGCGCCGAAATCAACGTCGCCGCTGCGAGTGCCCATCATCAGCCCCTCAAGCGGCGTCATCCCCATTGAGGTATCCACGCTCTGACCATTGCGTACCGCGCAGATAGACGCCCCATTGCCCAGATGCGCGACAATCAGACCCGAGTTTTTTTTATCGAGGTCAAGCAGTTCATACGCGCGCCGCGAAACATAGCGATGCGACGTACCGTGAAAGCCGTAGCGACGCACACCCAGGCTGGAAAAATACTCCCACGGCAATCCGTATAAATAGGCTTCCGGTGCCAGCGTCTGGTGGAAACTGGTATCAAATACCGCCACCTGACACACGGCCGGGAAAAGGTGCCGCGCCGCGTCAATGCCGCTTAAATTAGCGTAATTATGCAGCGGCGCTAAAGGCGATACCCGACGAATATTATCGATAATCTCATCGGTAATAATGACGGACTGCGTAAATAGCTCTCCACCGTGCGCGATACGGTGGCCAATTAATGCCACGCTATCCGTTAAATCACGTTTTTCCAGCTCAAAGGCAATGGCTTTTAACGCGTCCTCATAATTAGAGTGCGCGAGGTTTATCGGCTTATCGCCATTAATAGATAAAAAGGCGTTTTCAGTATTCATTCCATCTGCTATTCCCGCCATTAAAACATCACAGGTAGCGACATCCAGTACAGAGAATTTGATAGAAGATGATCCGCAATTAATGACCAGAACGACCGGAAATTCATTCATGTAGTGCCTCCGTCGATGTCAGCCTGCGTCCGCGCCCTGGGGGCGGAATGCAGGCTAAACGTGAGGATTAGAACAATTTATAGACAATATTCAGGATGGTCAGCAGACCAATCAGGGTGACGAACACGTTATCCAGACGACCACGGTACTTCGCCAGCGACGGCGCTTTACGAATGGCGTACATCGGCAGCAGGCATAACAGCGAGGCGATAATCGGCGCGCCCATCGCTTCAATCAGGTCCAGAATGTTCGGGTTTGCGTAAGCTACGACCCAGGTAGACCCCATAATGAAGATCATACTGATGGTATTAAGCTTGCCCATAGAGACTTTGGTTTTATCGCCTTTATAACCAAATTTCAGCACCAGGCCGTTCAGCCCTTCCAGCGTCCCCAGGTAGTGGCCGAAGAAAGATTTGAAAATAGCAACCAGCGCGATGATAGACGCGCCATACTCCAGCACCGTTGCAAAAGTGGATTTTGTCCCCGACAAAGAGGCGAAATGGTTGGCCAGGTAGGAAAGTACCGGAATGTTCTGCGCTTTCGCATCCGCCATGTTCTGTGGAGAGAGCGTAAACAGGCAGCTAAAGGCGAAGAACATCACCACGGCGACCATCAGCATACTGGCACGCGAGATGATCTGTGAACATTTACGCTCGGTAAATTCGCGGCCAAACTCTTTCTCATACTCTTCACGCTTAGACACCACGAAGGAAGAGACGATAGGCGAAAAGTTAAAGGAGAACACCATGATAGAGATGCCCAGCCACACCGTAACCAGTATGCCATCATGCCCGGTCAGCGCGATATTACTGAGATCAACCTGATCGATAACCGCCGAGTTCCAGTAAGGAATCAGCGATAATGAGATTAGCACCAGGCTGGCGATAAATGGCCATACCAGGTAACTCATCACCTTAACCATCAGATCTTTACCAAACCAGATCACAAAGGCCATCAGCAGCAGCAAGAACAGCGCCACGAAACCGCGATTCAACGCTGGCATCTGCAACTGGTTTTCCCAAAACGTCATGAACGTGTTAGTAATGGTGACGCCATAAATCCACAGCAGCGGGCAAATCGCAAAGAAGTAAAGGAACGTGATAACTACCCCGCCCGTTTTACCAAAGTGCTCTTCGACCGTTTCCGTAATATTGCCGGACGGATTAGATCCGGATAAACACAGACGCGCCAGCGCCCGGTGACAATAGAACGCAATGGGGTAAGCTAAAACCAGCATCAGCAGAATGGGGATAAGCCCGCCAAACCCGGCGCGGATAGGGAAGAACAGCACCCCGGCGCCGATGGCGGTACCAAATAAACCCAGCGTCCACGTCGTGTCCGATTTACGCCATGACGACTGTTTTGCCTGGCTGGATACAATGCTATCAGTAGTACTCATATCCTATCCTCACAAAAAGATTAAGCGTCAACTAAACCCGTAATTTGTGATACACGAGAAAGATCGATATTGCCGCCAGAAATAATACTGACCGTTTTTCTGTTCTGAATATGGCTATCTAATTTCCCGCTTAATAGTGCGGCGCAGGCCAGTGCGCCAGCGCCTTCAGTAATAACCTTATTGCGCTGAATTAAAGCGATCATGCTGTTACGAATTTCATCTTCGCTAACCAGAACAATGTCATCGACTAATTCACGAACAATTTCATAGGTTAAATTACCCGGGCGGGAGACATCACAACCATCCGCCAGGGTGCCGGTCGTTCGGTGCGTGGTTATTTCGCCAGCGTAATAAGACGCCGCCATACCGTGAACATTTTCGGCCTGTACGCCGATAACTTTAATGGTCGGGTTAATCGATTTAATCGCAATGGCAATACCTGCAATTAAACCACCGCCGCCAATAGGCACGATGACATTATCGACATCGTACAGATCTTCCATAATTTCCAGACCAATAGTGCCCTGCCCGGCAATAACTTTTGGATCGTCGTAAGGCGGAATAAAAATGCGGCCTTCGGTTTCGACAATTTCACTCACCTTAGCAATGGTGTCATTGAAGTTGTCACCGTGGAGCACCACTTCCGCCGAATAATCACAGGTGGCCGCCACTTTTGACTTTGGCGCGCCCTTCGGCATCACGACTTTGCCGTCAATACCCAGCATTGCGCAAGAAAGAGAAACGCCCTGTGCATGATTACCTGCGGAACAGGCCACGACGCCTTTACGTTTTTCCGCCTCCGTTAACGAGCTAAGTTTGTTAAAAGCGCCACGAATTTTAAATGAACCCGTACGCTGCATATTTTCAAACTTGAGAAATATTTCGCCTTTGCAACGTTCACTAAAATAGTTAGAGCGAGGCATTCCCGTTTTATATATCTTCCCCGCCAGTCTTTTTTTCGCTTCGAGGATATCTTCAATTGCAACCGGGAGATCGTATGTAATGTGCATTATAACCTCTTAACCTGGGTATTAAAAATAAGTTACCGTTGCCCACTGTTCAAAAGAAACAGGTGACGTCAATTTTGCTAAATATGTTTATTCCATATCATTCAATTTCTATTAACTGCCTGCGTCTGCATCCATTATATGATGAATATTGCTTAGCCAATTCTACTAATACTGAAGCGGCTTTTTTGATACGATAATTTTTAGACCATACCGCCGCATAACGTGCGACGGGTAATGTGTCTTTTATGGGTATCGTGATAAATTGATTAGAGCCAAAAGGCGTGGTCATATCGCAGGGAATAACAGTTAAGAAATCAGCATTGAGAACAAGATTATATATTGTGACAACGGAATCTGTTTTAACAATGTTTTCGATGCTGATGCCATTTCGTTGTAGAGTGGTGAGTAATTCGCTGTAGTAGCCCATATTCGTTTGCGGCAACACCCACTGTTCGTCCTTTAACGATTCCAGTGTGATGGTGCCGGTGCATGTTCGGGACTTGCTGGCTACCAGGACAAACTCTGATTCAAACAGCGGCTCGACATGCAGATCCTGTAGTTGCATTTCATTACTGAGCGTACCGATAGCAAAGTCCAGCCGCCCGTCGCGCAGGGCCGGCAGGAATGAAGAGAGCTGGGCTTCGTACATGGATACCTGCGCTTTTGGAAATACCTCTTTGAACTTATGAATCATATCGGACATGAAGGTAAAGCCAATCAGCGAAGGAAAACCAAACGAGACGTCGACAACGGTATTGCACGTCATACTGTTCATCTCGTTGATCATGTTTTTCATTTCGCGTGTGATAGATTCAGACCAGGAAAGCAGTACCTGTCCCGCTTCGGTCAACGTAACGCCGGTATTTTTGCGTACAATTAGCTCAACGCCAAAATAGGCCTCAACATCGCTAATGATTTTACTGACGGCGGGTTGGGTTAACCCTAACGATTTTGCGGCAGAACCGATAGAACCACTTCTAATGACTTCCTGAAAGACCACCAAATGCTGTGTTTTAGGGAGAACAAGAGTATTCATATCTACCGCTCTGAAATAACATTGTGAACGGCAGGAAGTGTAGCAAATTAAATCTTAAAGGTTATGTGCGACCACTCACAAATTAACTTACCACAATTTTTACATGGTCTTTATTAAATAAAGAAAATCAATTACTTCAATGAGTTACAAAAACAAAACAGCAACTTAGCCTGATTTCAATCAAAAAATAGGGTCGGGATAACGATATATTATGGCGATAACCAGCCTATTTTATCTCCTATTTTCGACATCCCATGAAGACGATATTTCAATCAATTACGGGACATTTTATCGGCAATTCCAGCGTTAAATTTAAAGCGTAATTTCTCAAATTTAAGTATAAACCGAAGGTAAATGCGCTTAAAAACCGTTACGCGTCACATTTTTTTACCTTATTTGTTTGTAAAGAAACATTTAATAAAATTTTAACCAAAATATTTCATACATTTAATTTTCATTTACAACAAATAATTTACACCGCTTTCTTGCTGTTTTTCAGGATGTAATTTTGTGAAAGAAATCGATTGCTTTTCACTTCAACTAAAAAGAGCGCAATCCATAGCGTTTTGTGTTTCTCATCACAAAAACGAATAATATTATGTCACCACGGCTGTCAATTAATTGCCGGATGGTGACGCTGGCGTCTTCTGCAACCTCTATACCCTTCACCGGCCTGATAAGCAAAAACCCGCCGAAGCGGGTTTTATGAAGAGATGAAACTGACCGATAAGCCGCTTTCTTTTGGGTATAGCGTCGTGGACAGTCATTCATCCTGCCGCCCTGTAAAAGCAAAACCCCGCCAGCTTACACTGACGGGTTTTATGAAGAGGTGAAACTGACCGATAAGCCGGGTTCTGTCGTGGACAGTCATTCATCTAGGCCAGCAATCGCTCACTGGCTCAAGCAGCCTACCCGGGTTCAGTACGGGCCGTACCTTATGAACCCCTATTTGGCCTTGCTCCGGGTGGAGTTTACCGTGCCACGGACTGTTACCAGCCGCGCGGTGCGCTCTTACCGCACCCTTTCACCCTTACCTGATCCCACTTGCGTGGGCCATCGGCGGTTTGCTCTCTGTTGCACTGGTCGTGGGTTTCCCCCCCAGGCGTTACCTGGCACCCTGCCCTATGGAGCCCGGACTTTCCTCCCCTCCGCCCGTCTCCCCGAAAGGACGACGACGAAGCGGCGACTGTCTGGTCAGCTTCGGCGCGCAGTATAGAGGGTTCGCGCGACTTTGTCACCCTGCGCTGCGCATTCCTATCGCCAGAGCGGCAGCAACATTTCTGGATGCCCGATAAATATTGTCAAAAGCGCCCCGAAAAGCCTCCTCCAGCGTCACGATGCGCGTGAGTACGCTAAAGACAGCGTCGATGCCATAGTGATGCACTATCCCTACATCGTGCGTCAGGCTGCCGGCAATGCCAATCACTGGCTTATGATATTTTTTCGCCACATTCGCGACGCCAATCGGCACTTTACCGCGAATACTTTGGCTATCAATCCGCCCTTCTCCCGTCACCACCAGCGTACAGTCGTGGATATGCTCCTCCAGGTTCAGTGCCGCCGTGACAATTTCGATCCCGCTGCGTAATTCCGCACCGAGAAAAGCCATTAACGCCGCCCCCATACCGCCTGCCGCGCCTGCGCCGGGCGCCGCCTTTACGTCGACATTCAGCGATTTTTTTATGATGTCGGCATAGTGAGCAAGATTTCTGTCCAGCTCAACAATGTTCTCTTCGGTCGCACCTTTCTGCGGCCCAAAAATTCGTGATGCGCCGTTGTCGCCGATCAGAGGATTAGATACATCGCATGCGACACGAATCGCGCAGAGTTTTAAACGGGGATCGAGCTCTGAAATATCAATGTCGCTTAGACAATGAAGGCTTCCGCCACCGTAACCAATATCCGCGCCGTTTGCATCGCGCAGTTTTGCGCCTAACGCCTGCATCATCCCTGCGCCGCCGTCATTTGTCGCGCTGCCGCCAATGCCGATAATGATATTGCTTGCGCCGCTTTCCAGCGCCTGCAATATCAGCTCCCCCGTTCCCCGCGAGGTAGTAATCAAAGGGTTGCGTTTTTCTGGTGGAACCAGCGCCAGTCCGCTGGCCGCCGCCATTTCAATAAACGCGGTTTTACCATCCCCGGACATTCCCCAGCAGGCTTTCACTTTTTCACCCAACGGCCCGGTCACCCATGCGGCGCGTTCAACGCCCTGCGTCGCGGCAATCATGGCTTCGACCGTTCCTTCGCCGCCATCGGCAACCGGAACAGAGACATATTGCGCATCGGGGAAAATTTCCCGAAATCCTTTTTCTATCGCCTGCGCTACCTCGGCGGCAGAAAGGCTTTCTTTATAGGAGTCGGGGGCAATTACGATTTTCATAGTGGTAGCCTGTTACTGCACAACGCCGGATGGCGTTTCACTTATCCAGCCTGAAATTCAGGCCCGGATCGCTACACGCCATCCGGGCACAACGTCGTTAGCGAGTGACTTCCACTTTCGCCAGTTTTTCGTAGTAGCACGCCAGCGCGCTATGGTCGTCATTACCGTGTCCATCCGCGCGTAACGCCTGCATCATTTCCATAACGGCGGCGGTCAGCGGGAGCTGCGCGCCAACGCCGTGGGAGGTATCCAGCGCATTCGCCAGATCTTTAATGTGCAGATCGATACGGAAACCTGGCTTAAAGTTTCGGTCCATGACCATCGGCGCTTTCGCATCCAGTACCGTGCTGCCAGCCAGACCGCCGCGAATCGCCTGATAGACCAAATCCGGGTTGACGCCCGCTTTAGTCGCCAGCGTCAGCGCTTCAGACATGGCGGCGATATTCAACGCCACGATCACCTGGTTAGCCAGTTTTGTGACGTTGCCTGCGCCGATATCGCCGGTATGCACCACGGAACCCGCCATCGCTTTCATCAGGTCGTAGTACTTGTCGAAAATGGCTTTATCGCCCCCCACCATCACCGACAGCGTGCCATCAATCGCCTTCGGCTCGCCGCCGCTGACCGGCGCATCCAACATCTCAACGCCCTTCGCCTTCAGCGCATCGCTGATTTCACGGCTTGCCAGCGGCGCGATAGAACTCATATCAATCAATACGGTTCCCGGCTTCGCGCCTTCGATGATACCGTTCTCGCCCAGCGCAACCTCTTTCACATGCGGAGAGTTAGGCAGCATCGTGATGATGACGTCACACTGTTCAGCGATCGCCTTCGCCGTAGAGGCCGTTTCCGCGCCTGCGGCAATGACGTCGGCAATCGCTTCAGGATTACGATCGGACACCACCAGCGAATACCCTGCTTTCAGTAAGTTTTTGCTCATGGGCTTACCCATGATGCCTAAGCCAATAAAGCCAACTTTCATCGTCATAGCGTTCTCTCTTTCCATACCAGGATTATTTTTTAAAGGTGTCGGCAAGCTTCTGCGTGCTGGCGCGGAATGCGCCTAAATCGCTGCCAACGGCGACAAAGGTCGCGCCCCATTCCAGATAACGGCGGGCATCCGCCTCTACCGGCGCCAGAATGCCGCACGGTTTACCGTGCGCTTTAGCGCGGGCGAAAATATGTTGAATCGTCTGCTGCACGTCAGGGTGAGAAGCATTGCCGAGATGACCCAGCGCGGCGGCCAGATCGCTGGGGCCGACAAAAATGCCATCAACGCCTTCCGTTGCGGCGATGGCATCAACATTGTCGACACCCAACTGGCTTTCGATTTGAACAATAATGGTGATGTTTTTGTTCGACTGCGCAAAGTAATCAGGCACCGTACCGAACATATTCGCGCGGTGAGAAACGGAGACGCCGCGAATGCCTTCCGGCGGGTAACGCGTCGAGGCGACGGCGCGAGCCGCTTCCTCTTGCGTTTCAACAAAGGGGATCAGGAAATTATAAAACCCAATATCCAACATCCGTTTGATAATGACCGGTTCATTGGTTGGCACACGTACCACAGGCGCGCTGGCGCTGCCTTTCAATGCCATTAACTGCGGAATTAAGGTGGTCACATCGTTCGGCGCATGTTCGCCATCCAGCACCAGCCAGTCAAATCCCGCCAGACCAAGAACTTCGGTGGTGATTGGGCTTGCCAGTGCAGACCAGCAGCCAATCTGCACCTGTTGCGCCGCCAGCGCCGCTTTAAACTTATTCGGGAAAATAGCGTTATTCATCGCTTATACCTTCGCTTATTTCTTTAATTCTCTACATGTGATGCCGCCACCATAACTTATAGCAACGACAATAAAATGCTTATCTGAAATCAGAATGGGTCTCCGCATTCTATTTCTAATGTGGTACACATCCTGTAGCACAATATACCGTTCTGATATCTTTATCGTCTTTTATTATTATCATGGTATTTTCAAATAACTCGTCAGATACACTGAATTCGCCATTCAGTATAAACAGCCTATGGCGGATAATCATTGTGCAAACGCTCATTAAAAAGGGATTATTTAACGCTTATTTTTGAGCATACGCCCATGATACTGGGCGCTAATGCACACATTTACGCTTTACCCGGCCTACATAAAAAATTTCATAATTTGCGGTGATCTGGATCACATTCTTATATTTATACTCCTGTCATTCTTATTTCATTATGCATGAACTTTATTTCTTATATTGAGATTTAACGATTTAACCATAACCAAAATAGATAATCCTATTTCTATCATCCAGGCTGGAGAATGTTGAACAATGGCCAATATCGAAATTCGCCAGGAATCGCCATCGGCGTTTTATATAAAAGTACATGAAACCGATAATGTCGCAATTATTGTTAATGACCACGGTCTTAAAGCCGGAACACGTTTTCCGGATGGCCTGGAACTGACTGAACATATTCCGCAAGGCCATAAAGTTGCTCTGACGGATATCCCCGCTCACGGCGAAATCATCCGTTATGGCGAAGTCATCGGTTATGCGGTACGCGACATCCCGCGCGGAAGCTGGATCGACGAGTCGCTGGTTGAACTGCCAAAAGCGCCGCCGCTGAATACGCTACCGCTGGCGACCAAAGTACCGGAACCGCTGCCGCCGCTGGAAGGCTATACGTTTGAGGGCTATCGTAACGCCGATGGCAGCGTCGGCACCAAAAATCTGCTTGGCATTACCACCAGCGTGCACTGTGTGGCGGGCGTGGTCGATTATGTGGTGAAAGTGATTGAGCGCGATCTCCTGCCCAAATACCCGAATGTCGATGGCGTTGTAGGGCTAAACCATCTGTACGGCTGCGGCGTGGCAATCAACGCGCCGGCGGCGGTCGTGCCGATTCGCACGATTCATAATATCGCGCTCAACCCCAATTTTGGCGGCGAAGTGATGGTGATTGGCCTCGGTTGCGAAAAACTGCAGCCGGAACGGCTGCTGGAAGGCACCGAGGATGTTCCCGCCATCGCCGTTGAAAGCGCCAGTATTGTGCGTTTACAGGACGAGCAGCATGTCGGCTTTAAATCAATGGTCGACGATATTTTGCGGGTCGCCGAACGCCATCTGACGAAACTGAACCAGCGCCAGCGCGAAACCTGCCCGGCCTCCGAGCTGGTCGTCGGGATGCAATGCGGCGGCAGCGATGCGTTTTCTGGCGTCACGGCAAACCCGGCGGTGGGTTATGCTTCCGATCTGCTGGTACGCTGCGGCGCGACCGTCATGTTCTCGGAGGTCACCGAAGTGCGCGATGCCATTCATCTTCTGACGCCGCGCGCCATCAACGAAGCCGTGGGTAAACGCCTGCTGGATGAAATGGCCTGGTACGATAACTACCTTGATATGGGGAAAACCGATCGCAGCGCTAACCCGTCCCCTGGCAACAAAAAAGGCGGTCTGGCGAACGTCGTGGAAAAAGCGTTGGGCTCTATCGCTAAATCGGGTAAGAGCGCCATTGTCGAAGTATTGTCGCCGGGCCAACGCCCCACCAAACGCGGCCTGATTTACGCCGCGACGCCCGCCAGCGATTTCGTCTGCGGCACGCAGCAGGTCGCTTCCGGCATTACCGTACAGGTCTTTACCACCGGACGCGGCACGCCGTACGGGCTGATGGCGGTGCCGGTCATTAAAATGGCGACGCGTACCGAGCTGGCGAACCGCTGGTATGACTTAATGGATATCAATGCAGGCACCATCGCCACGGGTGAAGAGACAATCGAAGATGTGGGCTGGAAGCTATTTCACTTTATTCTCGATGTCGCCAGCGGCCGGAAAAAGACTTTCTCAGATCAATGGGGATTGCATAACCAGCTGGCAGTGTTTAACCCGGCACCTGTGACCTGATCCAGTCAGTACCCTTCTCCGACCAGGGTATAACCGCATAATCTGTAGACCGGGTAAGCGCCAGCGCTACCCGGTATTTTTTCGCCCTTAGTCTGTAGTCTGAAGCACGTCTGCCCGACATGCTTTTTTTATACCTGACTTTCGATAACTTCCATTTTATTTCGAAACTTTCATTTATCAGATCAAAATCACAAAAAAACATTCCGAAAGCCTATAAATTCTTTCACAGAAAACAAACGAAAGATTTCGGAGGAAGGATGTTTATCATTTCAGGCAGAACAATGCTAAAGAAGGCGCAGCAGGAAGGTTATGCTGTGCCGGCGTTTAACATCCACAACCTGGAGACATTGCAAGTGGTGGTGGAAACCGCCGCAGAATTGCGCTCTCCGCTGATTGTCGCCGGTACGCCAGGCACCTTTAGCTACGCAGGCGTCGGTAATATCGTGGCTATCGCCGCAGAACTGGCGAAAAGCTGGAACCATCCTCTCGCGGTACATCTCGATCATCATGAAAAACTGGCCGACATCAAAATGAAAGTCGCCGCCGGGGTACGCTCGGTCATGATCGACGGGTCGCATTTCCCCTTTGCCGACAATATTGCGCTGGTGAAAAGCGTGGTTGATTACTGTCATCGCTACGATGTCAGCGTTGAAGCTGAACTTGGGCGTCTCGGCGGGCAGGAAGACGATCTTATCGTTGACGGCAAAGATGCGCTTTATACCCATCCGGAACAGGCCCGGGAATTTGTAGAAAAAACGGGTATCGACTCGTTAGCCATTGCTATCGGCACCGCTCACGGCCTCTACACCGCTGAACCAAAACTTGATTTTGAACGACTGACGGAAATTCGTCAGCGGGTTGATGTCCCCTTAGTCCTTCACGGCGCCTCTGGCCTGCCGACCCGCGATATTACCCGCGCTATTTCGCTGGGCATCTGCAAAGTTAACGTCGCGACCGAGCTTAAAATCGCTTTTTCTGGCGCGCTTAAAAACTATTTAACGCAACACGCAGAGGCCAGCGATCCCCGCCATTACATGATCCCGGCGAAAGCGGCCATGAAAGAGGTTGTACGTAAAGTGATTGCCGACTGCGGTTGTGAAGGGAAGCTCTAAAGCCCCCGGATTTAGCACGGCAAAGGGCGTTTTCATAGCTGGATCACGAAAGCCATTATTATCCTTTGCCTTCAAACCAAAAATATTATGAAGATAAACAAAAGATATCGGAGCCAGAAGTGAAAGAAATAATTTCTCGTCACAAAGCAGGGGAACAGATAGGGATCTGTTCCGTATGTTCAGCACACCCGCTGGTGATTGAATCCGCATTACGTTTTGATCTGAATAGCGGGAACAAAGTTCTGATCGAAGCGACCTCTAACCAGGTTAATCAGTTTGGCGGTTATACCGGAATGAAACCGGCTGATTTTCGTGATTTTGTTTATGGCATTGCTCAGGAAGTGGGATTTCCACGTGAGCGGTTGATTCTTGGTGGCGATCATTTAGGGCCTAACTGCTGGCAGAACGAACCGGCAGCGGCGGCAATGGAAAAGTCGGTTGAGTTAATAAAAGCGTATGTCGCCGCTGGTTTTAGCAAAATTCACCTGGACGCGTCAATGTCCTGCGCTGACGACCCGACACCGTTGGATCCGATGGTCGTTGCACGCCGTGCCGCCGTGCTTTGTAAAGCAGCAGAAGAGACCGCAAACGAAGAACAAAAATGCCATCTGACTTATGTCATCGGCACGGAAGTGCCCGTTCCTGGCGGTGAAGCCAGTACCATCGGCAGCGTTCATGTCACCCGCGAAGTCGATGCTGCACGTACGCTGGAAACTCACCAAATCGCGTTTCGTGAATCAGGTCTGGAAGAAGCACTGTCACGCGTGATCGCCATTGTGGTACAGCCGGGCGTTGAATTTGATCATACCCAGATTATTCATTATCAGCCGCAGGCGGCACAGGCGCTCTCCGCATGGATAAAAGAAACGCCGATGGTCTATGAAGCGCATTCGACTGATTATCAGACGCGACAGGCCTACCGTGCGCTGGTACGCGATCATTACGCCATTCTGAAGGTCGGCCCGGCGCTCACTTTCGCGCTGCGCGAAGCCATTTTCGCACTTGCGCAAATGGAAAACGAGCTGATCTCCCCGGAACAACGTAGTCGGGTACTGGAGGTCATTGATGAAGTTATGCTAAACGAACCGGGCTACTGGAAAAAATACTACCGTCCAACCTGGAGCCAGGCGATGGTCGACATCCACTTTAGTTTGTCTGACCGTATTCGCTATTACTGGCCGCACCCGCGTATTCGTCAAAGCGTAGAGAAGTTAATCGCCAATCTGAATAACGTCACATTGCCGCTGGGATTAATTAGCCAGTTTATGCCCGTACAGTTTGAACGCCTGTCTGAGGGCGTGCTCACCCCCACGCCGCATAACCTGATTATTGACAAAATTCAGGATGTTCTGCGCGCTTATCGCTTCGGTTGCACGCCGGATGTCGCCTGAATAATGGAGAATTTATGAGCCAACTATTTGTCCGAACCGGAATCACATTCGACTCGAGCCAACAGGCGCTGGCGCACATTGGCAAAGAGATGCTGGCGAAAGGCGCGGTACATG
Source organism: Salmonella sp. SJTUF15570 (assembly GCF_043357055.1). Taxonomy (NCBI): domain Bacteria; kingdom Pseudomonadati; phylum Pseudomonadota; class Gammaproteobacteria; order Enterobacterales; family Enterobacteriaceae; genus Salmonella; species Salmonella sp. SJTUF15570. The sequence continues at coordinate 40,652 of NZ_JBEUKJ010000018.1, forward strand.
ATAGTTATCCGCAGGCGCTGGTGGAACGTGAAGCGTCTTTTCCTACCGGCATTGCGCTGGAGCGTCACGCCGTCGCTATCCCTCATTGCGAGGCGGTTCATGCGAAATCACCCGCTATCTATCTGATTCGTCCAGATAAGCCGGTCATGTTTCAACAGGCGGATGATGACGAAGAGATTGCCGTTTCGTTAATCATCGCCTTAATCGTTGAAAACCCGGCGGCACAGCTAAAACTTCTGCGCCGCCTGTTTAGTGAGCTACAGAACCCAAGCACCCTCGATGCCCTGTTAAGCGCGCCGGATGCCGAACTGGCGATACGCTTTCAGGAAACCATCCTTGAGCCTGAGCAGTGCGTCCAGGTTTGATAATAAATTGATAATAATGAGGAATACCCTATGAAACGTAAAGTAATTGTGGCCTGTGGCGGTGCGGTTGCAACCTCAACGATGGCTGCGGAAGAAATTAAAGAGCTATGTGATGCCAACCATATTGAGCTCGACTTAGTGCAATGCCGGGTCACCGAAATCGAAACCTATATGGACGGCGCCGATCTTATCTGTACCACTGCCAGGGTCGATCGCGCCTTTGGCGATATTCCCGTCGTTCACGGTATGCCTTTTGTTTCCGGCGTGGGTATTGAAGCATTACAGCAAAAAATTCTGTCCATTCTCATGGGGTAACGTATGTTTAGCGAAATAATGCGTTATATCCTCGACTTAGGCCCAACGGTGATGTTGCCTCTGGTGATCATCGTGTTCTCTAAACTGCTGGGAATGAAGCTTGGGGATTGTTTTAAATCGGGTTTGCATATTGGTATCGGCTTCGTGGGTATTGGTCTGGTCATCGGCCTGATGCTGGATTCTATCGGCCCCGCGGCGAAAGCCATGGCGGAACATTTCCAAATCAATCTCCACGTTATTGACGTCGGCTGGCCGGGTTCATCGCCCATGACCTGGGCGTCACAAATCGCGCTGGTCGCGATCCCTGTCGCCATCGGGGTTAACGTCCTGATGCTGGTGACCCGCATGACCCGCGTGGTGAATGTCGATATCTGGAATATCTGGCACATGACCTTCACGGGCGCCATGCTGCATCTGGCGACCGGTTCATACTGGCTGGGGATTCTGGGCGTTGTGGTTCATGCCGCCTTTGTCTACAAACTGGGGGACTGGTTTGCCAAAGATACCCGCGACTATTTTGGCCTCGAGGGGATTGCAATCCCACACGGCTCATCCGCGTACCTGGGCCCCGTGGCGGTGCTCGTTGATACCATTATCGAAAAAATTCCGGGTCTCAATCGTATTCACTTTAGCGCAGACGATGTCCAGAAACGCTTCGGACCGTTTGGCGAGCCGGTGACTGTCGGCTTCGTGATGGGGCTGGTGATTGGTGTACTGGCAGGCTACGACGCCAAAGCCGTTCTGCAACTGGCGGTCAAAACCGCAGCGGTGATGCTGCTTATGCCACGCGTCATTAAACCTATTATGGATGGCCTAACGCCTATCGCCAAACATGCGCGTAAACGTCTACAGGCCAAATTTGGCGGGCAGGAGTTCCTGATAGGCCTTGATCCAGCGCTACTGCTCGGTCATACCTCTGTTGTCTCCGCGAGCCTGATATTCATTCCGCTGACCATCCTGATTGCCGTCTTAGTACCGGGGAACCAGGTGCTGCCGTTCGGCGACCTCGCCACCATCGGTTTCTTTATTGCGATGGCGGTTGCGGTACACCAGGGCAACCTGTTCCGCACGCTGATTTCAGGTGTCATTATTATGGGTATCACCCTGTGGATAGCCACGCAGACGATTGGCCTGCATACCCAACTGGCTGCCAATGCCGGAGCGCTAAAAGCAGGCGGACAAGTCGCCTCGCTGGATCAGGGCGGTTCCCCCATCACCTGGCTGCTGATTCAACTTTTTACCTGGCAGAATATCGTCGGCTTCGCCGTCATTGCCATTATCTATCTGTCCGGCGTACTGCTGACCTGGCGTCGCGCCCGACAGTTTGTCGCGGCTGAGAAAGCCACGGCGCTACAGCAAAGTCAAATCGCCTCTTAATTTTAGGGGAGCAATCGCTCCCCTCACCTTCCTGGAGAATGTTATGAAATCAGTGGTTATTCACGCTGAGGGAGACGTGCGCGTTGAAGAACGTCCCTTACCACAACTGCAAGCCGAGGACGATGTGTTGGTCAAAGTCGTTAGCTCAGGGCTTTGCGGGTCGGATATCCCGCGTATTTTCGCGCAGGGCGCCCATTATTATCCTATTACGTTAGGTCATGAATTCAGCGGCTACGTTGAATCCTACGGCACAGGCGTAACGGATATGCAGCCTGGCGATGCCGTCGCTTGTGTCCCGCTTCTTCCCTGCTTTCACTGTCCGCAATGCGAACGCGGTTACTTTTCTTTATGCAAACAGTATCAGTTTGTAGGATCGCGCAGCGAAGGCGGTAATGCGGAATATGTGGTGGTCAAACGGGCCAATCTTTTCCGCTTGCCGTCTGATATGCCAATTGAAGATGGCGCGTTTATCGAACCGATTACCGTGGGCTTACACGCCTTTCATCTGGCGCAGGGCTGCGAGGGGAAAAACGTAATTATCGTCGGGGCCGGGACAATTGGCCTGTTGGCCTTACAGTGCGCGCGGGAACTGGGCGCGCGAAGCGTAACGGCGATTGATATCAATCCGCAGAAACTGGAACTTGCGAAAGCGCTCGGCGCAACGCATACCTGTAATAGCCGGGAAATGACCGCCGACGACATCCAGACCGCGTTGTCCGACATTCAGTTTGATCAACTGGTTCTCGAAACGGCAGGAACTCCCCAGACCGTCTCGCTGGCTATCGATATCGCCGGGCCGCGCGCGCAACTGGCGCTGGTGGGGACGTTACATCACGATCTCACCCTGACAACGCGTACATTCGGGTTAATTTTGCGTAAAGAGCTCACGCTCCTCGGCAGTTGGATGAACTACTCCGCGCCATGGCCAGGAGAGGAATGGGAAACCGCAGCGCGCCTGTTGGCTGAAAAACGTCTTCAACTGGCCCCTCTCATTGCCCATCGCGGCGATGCGGAAAGCTTTGCAGAAGCAGTCAAAGCGCTTAATGGCGCGCCCATGCAGGGCAAAATTTTACTTCAACTTTCCTGATGGTACGAGCCAGCAACCTGCGCTGGCTCACATTTCCTTTCGAAATTTAGCGTTCACCTTTCGCAATCCTTCGTTTAAACTAGTTACAGTTAATTATCAGGCAAATCAATATGAACTCATTTGAGCGAAGAAATAAAATTGTCGACCTGATTAATACGCAAGGCAGCGTGCTGGTGATGGATCTTTCAAATACCTTTGGTATTTCTGAAGTGACTATCCGTGCTGACCTGCGTCTGCTGGAAGAGAAAGGCCTTGTCACCCGTTTTCATGGCGGCGCGGCAAAACCGGGAAGTCATCTGGCGGAAGGCGACAATCAGGAAGTCATTCTGGAAGATCGGTATCAACTCGCCAGCGATCCGAAAAAGCGGATTGCCCAGGCGGCTGCGGCAATGGTTGAAGAAGGAATGACCATCATTCTGGATAGCGGGAGCACAACATTACTGATTGCGGAAGCGCTCGCGCGAAAAAGCAATATTACGGTGATCACTAACAGCTTGCCTGCCGCTTTTACGCTATCAGAAAATAAAGATCTCACGCTGGTGGTCTGCGGCGGTACGGTACGGCATAAAACCCACTCAATGCACGGCACGATTGCGGAACGATCGCTACACGGCATCAGCGCCGATGTCATGTTTGTCGGGGCGGATGGCATTGATGCGACAAACGGTATTACCACGTTTAACGAAGGTTATTCCATTAGCGGCGTCATGGCGGCGGCGGCACACAAAGTTATCGCGGTACTGGACGCGACCAAATTTAACCGTCGCGGCTTTAACCAGGTATTGCCGATGGACAAGATCGACTGTGTGATAACCGATGACACCATCAGCAAACAGGATAAAGCGGCATTAGCGAAAACAGGCGTGGAATTAATGATCGTCTAAAAAGGAGTCGGTTATGCGTTGCTGATCGCGAGAGTAAGCCCGAAGGAAAGGTCCGGCCCGCTATCACCGCCCAATGCCCCCATCAATTTACCCACATCAATCACCTGATTGAGTATTAACGCGATGGCGATAAAAGGCGGTTCCCGGGCGCTCGCTTTTATTCTTCCTGCTGCTCCAGCGCATACTTATACAGCGCATTTTTCTTCACGCCGTGAATTTCTGCTGCCAGCGCCGCCGCTTTTTTCAGCGGCAGTTCTGCCTGTAGCAGCGCCAGCGTGCGCAGCGCGTCGGCGGGCAGGTCGTCTTCTTGCGCTTTATGGCCTTCGACAATCAGCACCATTTCGCCTTTGCGACGGTTTTCATCTTCTTTGACCCACGCCAGCAGCTCGCCAACGGGCGCGCCGTGAATGGTTTCCCAGGTTTTGGTCAGCTCACGCGCCAGCACCACATAACGGGATTCTCCCAATACCGCGACGATATCTTCCAGGCTATCTAACAGGCGGTGGGTTGACTCATAAAAAATCAGCGTTCGCGGTTCCGTTTCAATGGCTTTTAGCGCATCACGGCGGCCTTTGGATTTCGCCGGTAAAAAGCCTTCATAGCAGAAACGGTCGGATGGCAGGCCAGCGGCGCTCAGGGCGGTAATCGCCGCACATGGCCCCGGTAGCGGCACCACGCGAATCCCCGCTTCACGGCAGGTACGCACCAGGTGGTAGCCCGGATCGTTAATCAGCGGCGTACCGGCGTCGGAAACCAGCGCAATGTTCTGCCCTTCTTTTAGCTTCGCGACCAGCGTTTCCGCTTTTTGTTGTTCGTTATGGTCGTGCAGCGCGAACAATCGGGCATTAATCCCAAAATGTTGCAGCAATAAACCGGTGTGACGAGTATCCTCGGCGGCAATCAGATCTACAGCCTGTAACACCTCCAACGCACGCTGGGTAATATCCGCCAGATTACCGATAGGAGTAGGTACAATAAAGAGTTGGCCCTGAGAATTATCCGCCGATTCGTTTTGTTTCATTGTGTCGTCCGTATTGCCGATTTAATATTGAGCATTGCGTAAAAAAATATCACTGGATACAGTATGGTACCCTCAACATTTTCTCGTTTGAACGCCGCACGCGCGCTGCCTGTCGTCCTGGCTGCGCTACTTTTCGCCGGGTGCGGCACCCAGGCGCCAGATCAAAGCGCAGCCTATATGCAGGGTTCAGCGCAAGCTGACTCCGCCTTTTACCTGCATCAGATGCAGCAAAGCGCAGATGATAGCAAGACCAACTGGCAATTACTCGCCATTCATGCACTGCTGAAAGAAGGAAAAAGCCAGCAGGCCGTCGACCTGTTCAACCAACTCCCGCAAAATCTGAACGATACCCAGCGTCGCGAACAGTCTTTATTAGCGGTAGAAATCAAACTGGCGCAAAAAGATGTCGCAGGCGCGCAGGCCTTGCTGGATAAACTAAAACCCGCCGACTTTGCGCCACATCAGCAAGCGCGTTACTGGCAGGCGCAGATCGTTGCCAGCCAGGGACGCCCGTCGCTTACCCTGTTGCGGGCGTTAATCGCCCAGGAACCGCTACTGGCGGCGAAAGAGAAACAAAAAAATATCGACGCCACCTGGCAGGCGCTCTCCGCCATGACGCCGGATCAGGCCAGGACGCTGGTTATCAACGCCGATGAAAATGTGCTTCAGGGCTGGCTGGATCTGCAACGCGTCTGGTTTGACAACCGCAACGATCCGGACATGCTGAAAGCCGGGATCGCCGACTGGCAAAAACGCTACCCGCAAAATCCGGGGGCGAAAATGCTGCCGACGCAGCTCGTCAATGTACAACGTTTTAAACCAGCTTCCACCAGCAAAATCGCTCTGCTGCTGCCGCTGAACGGTCAGGCTGCCGTGTTTGGCCGTACCATCCAGCAAGGTTTCGAAGCCGCGAAAAACCTCGGCACCCAGGCGGTGGAAATGCAGCCTGCCGCCGCGCCTGACGCGCCGGTAGAACCTGGCGTGGAGGAGACGCAGCCACAAATGACCAACGGCGTCGCCAGTCCGTCGCAGGCCTCGGTGAGCGATCTGACTGATGACGCTCCATCCCAGTCCGCTACGCCAGTCAGCGCGCCACAAACTCCCCCTGCTACAGCAAGCGCGCCGGCGGATCCCTCCGCTGAATTAAAAATCTACGATACCTCTTCCCAGCCGTTGGATCAGGTGCTCGCTCAGGTTCAGCAAGACGGCGCCAGTATCGTGGTCGGGCCGCTGTTGAAAAACAATGTGGAAGCGCTGATGAAAAGCAACACGCCGCTCAACGTGCTGGCGCTCAACCAGCCGGAAACGGTACGTAGCTTCCCTAATATCTGCTATTTCGCGCTCTCTCCAGAAGATGAAGCCCGTGACGCGGCGCATCATATTTATAACCAGGGCAAGCAGTCGCCGCTGCTGTTGATCCCACGCAGCACGCTTGGCGATCGCGTGGCGAACGCCTTCACCCAGGAGTGGCAAAAACTGGGCGGCGGCATCGTGTTACAGCAAAAATTCGGCTCCGTAGCCGAGCTGAAAATGGGCGTGAACGGCGGCGCGGGTATCGCGTTGACGGGCAGTCCGGTCGCCGCCAGCGTGCCTGCGCAGCCTGGCGTCACCATTGGCGGTCTGACCATCCCTGCGCCGCCGACCGACGCGCAAATCACCGGCGGCGGACGCGTAGACGCGGTCTATATTCTGGCTACGCCGGAAGAGATTGGCTTTATCAAACCGATGATCGCCATGCGTAACGGCACTCAGAGCGGCGCGACGCTGTATGCCAGCTCCCGCAGCGCGCAAGGCACCTCCGGCCCTGACTTCCGTCTGGAAATGGAGGGTTTACAATACAGTGAAATTCCTATGCTGGCAGGCGGCAATATGCCGTTGATGCAGCAGGCGCTGAGCGCTGTACATAACGACTATTCTCTGGCGCGGATGTACGCCATGGGCGTGGATGCCTGGACGCTGGCGAACCACTTTTCGCAGATGCGTCAGGTGCAGGGATTTGAGATCAATGGCAATACCGGCGCATTAACCGCCAGCCCGGATTGTGTGATTAACAGGAAGTTATCATGGCTCAAATACCAGCAAGGGGAGATTGTTCCCGCCAGCTAACGCGTAAACAGGCTGGCGACGCGTGGGAAGCTGCCGCGCGTCGCTGGCTGGAAAGCAAAGGACTGCGGTTTATCGCCGCCAACGTGCGCGAGCGCGGCGGCGAAATCGATCTGATCATGCGCGACGGAAAAACGACGGTTTTTGTTGAGGTCCGCTATCGGCGCTCCGGGCTTTATGGCGGCGCGGCGGCTAGTGTGACCCGCAGCAAGCAACACAAATTATTACATACTGCCCGCTTGTGGCTCGCCCGCCAGAATGGGAGTTTTGATACTGTGGATTGTCGGTTCGATGTGTTAGCCTTCACCGGAAATGAGATTGAGTGGTTTCGGGATGCGTTTAACGACCACTCATAATTGAAGATTTTAAGGATTAGCGTGCTCGAAAGAATCAAAGTTTGCTTTACAGAAAGCATTCAAACTCAAATTGCTGCGGCGGAAGCGCTTCCGGATGCCATTTCCCGCGCCGCCATGACGCTGGTTCATTCCCTGCTTAACGGCAACAAAATCCTCTGTTGTGGAAACGGGACGTCCGCGGCCAACGCACAGCATTTTGCTGCCAGCATGATTAACCGCTTTGAAACGGAGCGACCCAGTTTACCCGCCATTGCACTAAATACCGATAATGTGGTCTTAACTGCGATCGCTAACGATCGCCTGCACGATGAAGTTTATGCAAAACAAGTCCGGGCGCTGGGACATGCAGGCGATGTTTTATTGGCGATCTCTACGCGTGGTAATAGTCGCGATATCGTAAAAGCCGTTGAAGCAGCCGTCACACGTGACATGACTATTGTGGCGCTAACCGGGTATGACGGGGGGGAGCTGGCCGGACTATTAGGGCCGCAGGATGTCGAAATTCGTATCCCTTCACACCACAGCGCGCGCATTCAGGAAATGCATATGCTGACGGTAAACTGCCTGTGCGATTTGATCGATAACACGCTTTTTCCTCACCAGGATGATTAAGGAGTACACATGAAGGCATTTTCGCCGCTCGCAGTCCTTATTTCTGCGTTGCTATTGCAAGGTTGCGTCGCCGCCGCGGTAGTGGGTACGGCAGCCGTCGGCACCAAAGCCGCAACCGACCCGCGTAGCGTGGGCACCCAGGTGGATGACGGAACGCTGGAACTGCGTGTCAGCAGCGCGCTGTCGAAAGATGAGCAAATCAAAAAAGAGACGCGCATCAATGTCACGGCTTATCAGGGCAAAGTTTTGTTAGTGGGCCAGTCGCCAAACAGCGAACTCTCCGCACGCGCTAAACAGATAGCGATGGGCGTTGAAGGCACCACCGAGGTCTATAACGAGATTCGCCAGGGTCAGCCTATCGGCCTGGGGACCGCCTCTAACGATACCTGGATCACCACGAAAGTTCGCTCACAGCTACTGACCAGCGATCAGGTAAAATCGTCAAACGTGAAAGTCACCACCGAGAATGGCGAAGTGTTCCTGCTGGGCCTGGTGACTGAACGTGAAGGTAAAGCGGCAGCAGACATCGCCAGCCGGGTGAGCGGCGTGAAACGCGTGACCACCGCCTTTACGTATATTAAGTAACCGGTGTGCCGGGTGGCGATAAGAATGTGTAAACCGCGTCGCCATCCGGTAAATCATCCGGCTTCGCTACCCCGCTTTTTCCCGCAGTTGCGATGAGGTCAGAATCGTCACGCCTTCTTGTGCTGGTGCCAGCGCTTCCGCCAGCATGGCCCGCGCCACATCCCGCGCATCAATCGATTTCCAGTTTCCTAGCAACAGCCGAAATAGCGGAGCGAAAAGCGTTTCATTCACCCGCCGCGTTGTTCTGTCGCCGAGCAGCATAGAAGGCCGGGCAATCGTCAAACGAGGCCAATTTTGCGCGATTAACGCCTCCTCCATTTCTCCTTTCACCCGATTGTAGAAAAACGGAGAGTGCGCGTTTGCTCCCATTGCGCTGACCACCAACATGTGCTGCGCGCCCAGTCGACGCCCGGTCAGCGCGGTATCAACCACCAGCGTATAATCCGCATGAATAAACGCCGCTTTACTTCCCGCTTCACGCCGGGTCGTGCCCAGGCAGCAAAAAACAATATCCACCGGGTCGGTCACCTGAGCTAACGCGTCGGTAAGCTGCGGATCGTGAGGGTTATAAACGCCGACAATATCCGTCAGCGGGCGACGCGTCGGCGCGGCGATAGCGCTCACCTGCGGCGTGTTGATTAACATTCTCAGCAGATGTCCGCCGACCAGTCCGGTCGCGCCGGTAATCAGTACCTGACTCATCCTCGCTCCTTTACAGATTTGTCCACCTTGCACTCTCGGCCCTATCGACCAGGCTTAATAGTCTACGAGGTAAGTATCCATCATTGTGGAAAATTTGCCTTACCCGACGCCACCACTGCGGAGGAAACGCATGAGTAAGAAAATTGCCGTTTTGATTACCGATGAATTTGAAGATTCAGAATTTACCTCGCCGGCAGCAGAATTCCGTCAGGCCGGCCATGAGGTCATCACCATCGAAAAAGAGGCGGGTAAAACGGTGAAAGGAAAAAAAGGCGAGGCCAGCGTCACTATTGATAAGGCTATTGATGACGTTCGTCCCGACGAGTTCGACGCCTTGCTATTGCCGGGAGGTCATTCGCCGGACTACCTGCGCGGCGACAGCCGTTTCGTGGATTTTACCCGCGATTTCGTTAACAGCGGTAAACCGGTTTTTGCCATTTGCCACGGCCCGCAGTTGTTGATCAGCGCCGATGTCATTCGTGGCCGCAAACTCACGGCGGTGAAACCGATTATTATCGATGTGAAGAATGCGGGCGCGGAATTTTACGATCAGGAAGTCGTCGTCGATAAAGATCAGCTGGTGACCAGCCGCACGCCTGACGACCTGCCGGCATTTAACCGCGAGGCGCTACGCCTGCTGGGCGCGTGAGTCGCGTAACCAGTGCAGTTTTTTACCAAACCCCAGCGTGTTGTCGGTGAATTTAATTTCATCCAGCCGGATTTCCCATACCGGCGCTGGCAGCACCCTGGCGACCGGGAAGCGATGAAGGTAAGCTTTACGCGCGGCGTCGCTCTCCTGCCCCTCCAGACGGCGAATTTCCCCTTTAAACTGTACGCCGCGAATGCGCGCCACCGTTTTCGGCTGACCATTGACCGTTCCCGCAACTGGCGCGCACGCGCCAGACATTTGCGCATGGCGGGTTTTATCATCCGTTAACAGATACAGCGCGACGTTTTGCGCATCAAACAAATAAAACGCATTGGCGCACCACAGCTCTCCCTCATGGTGTACGCACCAGGTCACCACGTGTTGTTTCGCCAGCCAACGGCCAATAGCGGTAAGTGTGTCCATCTTTATTCTCGCTTATACTGGGAACCTGAAAATTATCATGCTGATGGCGACAATGACACCCTGGTATCTGTATCTGATTCGTACTGCAGACAATGCGCTTTACACCGGAATAACCACCGATGTGGCGCGTCGTTACAGGCAGCATCAAACGGGAAAAGGCGCAAAAGCATTACGGGGAAAAGGCGAGTTAACGCTGGCGTTTGCGGCGCAGGTCGGCGATCGCTCGCTGGCCCTGCGCATAGAGTATCGCATCAAACAGCTCACAAAGCGCCAGAAGGAGCGCCTTGTGACGGAACGCGAAGCGTTTGAGGCGCTGCTGTCCAGCCTGCAAACGCCGGTGCTTAAAAACGATTGAAGTGGTCGTGATACTCCACCAGCCCCGTCACGCCTTCCAGCGCATCCTCAGCCAAACGGTGTACCTGGAAAGCGCTTTCCGTACCGGGCCAACGGCAGTGAAGATCGTAATGCGCGGCCAGTTCAAAACCGAAGCGGCTATATAACGCCGGATCGCCCAGCGTCACGACCGCCGCGTAGCCGAACTCGTTGAGCGAATCCAGCCCTTCATACACTAACTGGCGCGCCAGCCCTTGCCCGCGATACTTTTCATCGACCGCCAGCGGCGCCATGCCGACCCACTGTAAATCTTCGCCCTGCACATCAACCGGGCTAAAGGCGACATAGCCCACCACCTGGCCTTCATCATCCGTGGCCACCAGTCCGAGCGTCAGAAAACCATCTTCACGCAAATCGTGAACCAGCTTCGCTTCCGCATCGCTTTCGAATGAACGGCGTAACAGCGCATCAATACCAGGCGCATCAATGGGAATTTCTACTCGAATTAGCATGGTTCACCTACCGAGGTCTGTTTGGTTTCCGGCGAGTTTTTCATACCCGCCTCAACAAAATCCGCCAGTTGCAGCAGCATAACGCGTAACGCTTTCGGCATCTGCTCCAGTTCGATGGCGTCCATCAGATTCTTCACATACAACCCTAACTCAGTATCGCCTTCAATGACCAGTCGACGCTGGAAAAAGAGCGTATCCGGATCCTGTTTACGGGCGGCGATCATTAGCAGATCGCTGGCGTCGGCGCTAAAACTGACGTCAGCATCCGCCTGCTGGCTAACGATCAGCTTTTCATTTTCAACCGTGGTATACCATTTTAAGTCGATGTCACGAACATGAATGCTTAACCAACGACCTTCGAGGAATTCCAGCTCTCCATCGGCCAGCGCCTGACGAAACTGCCAGCTCAGAACCTGTTCCAGAACCTGGCGCTTTAGCGCAAAGGGCGTCAGTTTAACCGGTACACTCATCAGAGACGGGCCAGCATGGACTAAGCGTGAACGCAGTTTATCTAACACGAGCTTTACTCCCTGTTTCAATAGTCCTGTTATTTTGCCATATCCAATAAATCACATGGCGGCGTAAATCAACAATTGGGTCTGATTTTCTACCCCATTATTGGTGTTACCAATACGCCTTTAACTGCCTTAAATCAAAAATTGTCGCAGCAAGGTTAACTAAAATCCCTGTTCGTTAACAATTTTGCGTCTCAGACGTAACCCTCAGGATAAATTATGGAGCTGCTCTGCCCTGCCGGAAATCTCCCGGCGCTGAAGGCGGCCATCGAAAACGGCGCTGACGCCGTTTATATCGGGTTAAAAGACGATACCAATGCCCGTCATTTTGCCGGCCTTAACTTTACCGAAAAAAAATTGCAGGAAGCGGTGAGTTTTGTTCACCAGCATCGCCGCAAATTACACATCGCCATTAATACTTTTGCGCATCCGGACGGCTATGCCCGCTGGCAGCGCGCCGTGGATATGGCGGCGCAGCTTGGCGCCGACGCGTTGATTCTCGCCGACCTCGCTATGCTGGAATATGCCGCAGAGCGTTACCCGCATATTGAGCGCCATGTTTCCGTTCAGGCCTCGGCAACCAACGAAGAGGCGATTCGCTTTTATCACCGCAACTTTGATGTCCACCGCGTAGTACTGCCGCGTGTACTGTCGATTCACCAGGTAAAACAACTGGCCCGCGTCACGCCGGTGCCGCTGGAGGTATTCGCGTTTGGCAGCCTGTGCATTATGGCGGAAGGTCGCTGCTATCTTTCTTCCTACCTGACGGGGGAGTCGCCCAATACCGTCGGTGCCTGCTCTCCCGCCCGCTTTGTCCGTTGGCAGCAAACGCCGCAGGGGCTGGAATCGCGCCTGAATGATGTCCTGATTGACCGTTACCAGGATGGCGAAAACGCGGGCTACCCAACGCTGTGTAAAGGCCGCTATTTAGTGGACGGCGAGCGCTACCACGCGCTGGAGGAGCCAACCAGCCTGAACACGCTGGAACTGCTGCCGGAGCTCATGGCGGCGAACATCGCTTCGGTGAAGATCGAAGGCCGCCAGCGCAGCCCGGCCTATGTCAGCCAGGTGGCGAAAGTGTGGCGCCAGGCGATCGATCGCTGCAAAGCCGCCCCGCAAAACTTCGTTCCACAGCGCGACTGGATGGAGACGCTCGGCGCGATGTCCGAAGGCACCCAAACCACGCTTGGCGCATATCACCGTAAATGGCAGTGAGAGGAGCTATGAAATATTCCTTAGGACCGGTGCTTTATTACTGGCCGAAAGAGACGCTGGAAGATTTTTATCAGCAGGCCGCAAAAAGCAGCGCTGACGTCATTTATCTGGGCGAAGCGGTGTGCAGCAAGCGTCGCGCGACTAAAGTCGGCGACTGGCTGGAAATGGCGAAATCCCTCGCTGCCAGCGGTAAGCAGGTGGCGCTCTCCACCCTGGCGCTGGTACAGGCGTCATCTGAATTAAGCGAGCTGAAACGCTATGTGGACAACGGCGATTTTCTGCTGGAAGCCAGCGATCTTGGCGTGGTGAATCTGTGCGCCGAGCGCAAACTGCCGTTTGTCGCTGGCCATGCGCTGAACTGCTACAACGCGGTCACGCTGCGCCGATTGCTGAAAGAAGGCATGGTACGCTGGTGTATGCCAGTGGAGCTGTCTCGCGACTGGCTGGTGAATTTGCTTAATCAGTGCGATGAACTGGGCATCCGCAATCAGTTTGAAGTGGAAGTGTTGAGCTACGGGCATCTGCCGCTGGCCTACTCCGCTCGCTGCTTTACCGCCCGTTCGGAAGACCGCCCGAAAGATGAGTGCGAAACCTGCTGTATCAAGTATCCAAACGGTCGTGACGTGCTCTCGCAAGAGAATCAGCAGGTGTTTGTGCTTAACGGTATTCAGACCATGAGCGGCTATGTCTATAACCTTGGCAACGAACTGACGTCGATGCAGGGATTGGTCGATATCGTGCGGCTGTCGCCGTTGGGTACGGAGACATTTGCCATGCTTGATGCCTTTCGCGCTAACGAAAACGGCGGCGCGCCATTACCGCTTGCCGCCCATAGCGACTGTAACGGCTACTGGAAGCGGCTGGCCGGGCTGGAGCTACAGGCCTAGCCGGATGGCGGCATAAATACCTTGTCCGGCCTACAAATAGCGATCCCGTAGACCCGATAAGCGCAGCGCCATCGGGCATTGTTTTTGTCGTCAGTCTCATAAAGCTCACTTTGTTAACAACATTCGCTAATCTTTAATGCAGTATTAAAAGATTAATCGGTAACAAAGTGAGCCGTTATGACTGACAAAACTATTCCGTTCTCGGTGCTGGATCTGGCGCCGATCCCTGAAGGTTCTTCGGCAAAAGAAGCCTTCACGCACTCGCTTGATCTCGCACGGCTGGCTGAAAAGCGCGGTTATCACCGCTACTGGCTGGCAGAACATCACAACATGACCGGTATCGCCAGCGCGGCGACCTCGGTATTGATTGGCTATCTGGCGGCCAATACCACAACATTACATCTTGGCTCCGGCGGCGTGATGCTGCCTAACCATTCACCGCTGGTGATTGCCGAGCAGTTCGGCACGCTGAATACGCTCTACCCGGGACGTATCGACTTAGGGTTGGGACGCGCGCCGGGTAGCGATCAGCCGACGATGCGCGCGCTGCGTCGCCATATGAGCGGCGATATCGATAACTTTCCACGCGATGTCGCAGAGCTGGTGGACTGGTTCGACGCTCGCGACCCTAATCCCCATGTGCGCCCGGTGCCCGGCTACGGCGAGCAGATCCCGGTCTGGCTGTTGGGCTCCAGCCTGTATAGCGCACAGTTGGCGGCCCAGCTTGGCCTACCGTTCGCCTTTGCTTCGCATTTCGCGCCGGATATGTTGTTCCAGGCGCTGCATCTGTACCGTACCCAGTTCAAACCTTCAGCGCGGCTGGAAAAACCGTACGCGATGGTTTGTATCAATATTATCGCCGCCGACAGCAACCGCGACGCCGAATTCCTGTTTACCTCCATGCAGCAGGCTTTTGTGAAGCTACGCCGTGGGGAAACCGGCCAACTGCCGCCGCCGATTGAGAATATGGAGACCTTCTGGTCGCCATCCGAGCAGTATGGCGTGCAACAGGCGCTGAGTATGTCGCTGGTCGGTGATAAAGCGAAAGTCCGCCACGGGCTGGTGTCCATTCTGCGCGAAACCCAGGCGGATGAAATTATGGTAAACGGGCAGATTTTCGACCACCAGGCACGCCTGCATTCGTTTGATTTAGCGATGGATGTGAAGCAGGAATTGTTGGGGTAGTGCGTTGTTTTGCCCGGTGACGCTTCGCTTACCGGGCCTACAGCATCAAGTAGGCCGGATAAGGTGCAACCGCCATCCGGCACAATAACGTTACTGGTACACCGGCAGCAAATTAAAGCTCGACAGAATATGGATAACCGCGTTGCCGACACCGAAGACCAGAATCAGGGCAATCATCGGTTTACCGCCCCAGACGCGAAATTTTGGGCTGCCGAAACGTTCGCGAGATTTGCGCGCCAACAGCGCAGGCACAATGGCCGCCCAGATAGTTGCAGCTAAACCTGCATAGCCAATGGCGTACAGAAAACCGTTCGGCCACAGCAGGCCACCGACAATCGGCGGCACAAACGTCAGCAGCGCGGTTTTAAAACGCCCCATTGCCGAATCATCAAAACCAAACAGATCCGCCAGATAGTCAAACAGCCCCAGCGTCACGCCAAGGAAGGAACTGGCGACAGCAAAGTTAGAGAACACCACCAGCAGCAGATCCAGGCTGCGGCTGTTCAGCACGCCGCTCAACGCCTGTACCAGCACATCAATATTGCCGCCTTTCTGCGCAATGCCGATAAATTCCGGACGCGGGATGTTGCCCATCGTCCCCAGCAGCCAGACGGAATAGAGCGCCAGCGCCAGTAACGTCCCATAAATCAGGCATTTCACGATGGTGCGCGGATCTTTGCCGTAATATTTCATCAGGCTCGGTACGTTACCGTGATAACCAAAAGAGGCCAGACAAAATGGCAGCGTCATCAGCAGGTACGGCGTATATGACGCGTGGCTTTCAGCCACGTTAAACAACGTGGCAGGCTGAACGTGCCCCAACAGGCTGCCGAAGGTCAGGAAGAAAGTAATCACTTTCGCGCCCAGTACAATCGCCGTCATCCGGCTGACCGCCTTCGTACTCAGCCACACAACAAACGCCACCAGCAGCGCAAAGGCAAAACCTGCCGCTCGCGCCGGAACGTTCAACGACATCTCAGCAAAGGTATGATGCAGAATCGAACCGCTCGCGGAGATATAGGCATAGGTCAGGATGTAAAGCACAAAGGCAATAGAAATGCCGTTGACAATGTTCCAGCCTTTCCCCAACAGATCTTTGGTGATGGTGTCAAAACTGGAGCCAATACGATAGTTCAGGTTGGCTTCGAGGATCATCAGCCCGGAGTGCAGCATACAAAACCAGGTAAAGACCAGCGCTGCCATCGACCAGAAGAACCACGCCCCGGACATAACCACCGGCAGGGAGAACATCCCCGCGCCAATGATGGTGCCGCCGATAATCACCACGCCGCCAAGCAGCGAAGGTGACGTTTGGGTGGTGGTAAGTGTTGCCATTCAGCTCTCTCTCCAGTCATTTATAGTGTGACTATCTCTCAATACGCTGCACTGTACCAGTACACGAGTACAAAAGAAATAAAAAAAGCCCCGATTGTGACGATCGGGGCTGTATATTTTACTTTACGCTGTGAATGCGCAGGTCAGCGTGAGTTACGCATCACCGCCGAAACGACGGCGACCGGTAGAGTCATCACGACGCGGACCACGGCTTTCACGACGCTCGCCGCTGAAGCGACGACCATCACCACGACCACCTTCACGACGTTCGCCGCTGAAATTACGACCGCCTTCACGACGTTCGCCACTGAAGCTACGACCACCGCCGCGACGTTCGCCGCCCGCGTGCGGAACCGCATCACCCAACAGCTGCATATTCATCGGCTTGTTCAGAATGCGGGTACGCGTGAAGTGCTGGAGCACTTCGCCCGGCATACCTTTCGGCAGCTCGATGGTGGAGTGAGACGCGAACAGCTTAATGTTACCAATGTAACGGCTGCTGATGTCGCCTTCGTTAGCGATAGCGCCCACGATATGACGAACTTCAACGCCGTCATCACGGCCCACTTCAATGCGGTATAATTGCATATCGCCAACGTCACGACGTTCACGACGCGGACGTTCTTCACGGTCGCCACGCGGGCCACGGTCATTACGATCGCGCGGACCACGGTCATCACGGTCACGGAATTCACGCTTAGGACGCATCGGCGCATCCGGCGGCAGAATCAGCGGACGCTCGCCCTGCGCCATTTTCAGCAGTGCGGCGGCCAGCGTTTCGAGATCCAGCTCTTCACCTTCAGCAGACGGCTGGATTTTCGCCAGCAGCGCACGGTACTGATCCAGATCGCTGCTTTCCAGTTGCTGCTGAACTTTCGCGGCGAATTTTTCCAGACGGCGTTTACCCAGCAGTTCTGCGTTCGGCAGTTCCACTTCCGGAATGGTCAGCTTCATGGTGCGTTCGATGTTGCGCAGCAGACGACGCTCGCGGTTCTCAACGAACAGCAGCGCGCGACCGGCGCGACCCGCACGGCCGGTACGACCGATACGGTGAACGTAGGACTCGGAGTCCATCGGAATATCGTAGTTCACCACCAGGCTGATACGTTCAACGTCCAGACCACGTGCCGCAACGTCGGTGGCGATCAGGATGTCCAGACGACCATCTTTCAGGCGTTCCAGAGTCTGCTCACGCAGCGCCTGGTTCATATCGCCATTCAACGCGGCGCTGTTGTAGCCGCTACGTTCCAGCGCTTCTGCTACTTCCAGGGTCGCGTTTTTGGTACGTACGAAGATAATCGCCGCATCAAAGTCTTCCGCTTCCAGGAAACGCACCAGCGCTTCGTTTTTACGCATACCCCAGACAGTCCAGTAGCTCTGGCTGATGTCAGGACGGGTAGTCACGCTGGACTGAATGCGCACTTCCTGCGGCTCTTTCATAAAGCGGCGGGTAATGCGACGAATCGCTTCCGGCATGGTGGCGGAGAACAGAGCGGTCTGATGACCTTCCGGGATCTGCGCCATAATAGTTTCAACGTCTTCGATGAAGCCCATACGCAGCATTTCGTCGGCTTCATCCAGCACCAGACCACTCAGTTTAGAGAGGTCGAGGGTGCCGCGTTTTAAGTGATCAAGCAGACGTCCCGGCGTACCGACAACGATCTGCGGCCCCTGACGCAGGGCGCGTAACTGCACGTCATAACGCTGACCGCCGTACAGGGCAACCACGTTTACGCCGCGCATGTGTTTAGAGAAATCCGTCATGGCTTCGGCAACCTGTACCGCCAGTTCGCGGGTTGGCGCCAGCACCAGAATCTGAGGTGCCTTCAGCTCAGGATCAAGATTGTTGAGCAGCGGTAAAGAGAACGCTGCGGTTTTGCCGCTACCGGTCTGGGCCATGCCCAGCACGTCGCGACCGCCCAGCAGATGCGGAATGCACTCTGCCTGGATTGGAGATGGTTTTTCGTAACCCAGATCGGTAAGGGCTTCAAGGATAGGAGCCTTCAGCCCCAGATCTGCAAAAGTGGTTTCGAATTCAGCCATGTAGTACGTGTGCCTCAAAATTAATGGCGGCCAGTCTACATAACTCATCATGAAATTGATCTGCAATTTTCATTGAAAAGTGTGAACCGGCTCAAAGTAGGTGTATTAACGAACAACAACGCCCTCACCCGCGAAGGTGATGGCAATCAAAAAGATTACGGGCTGATATGTTCGTCAGCTATTGCTGGTCCGATTCTGCCAGGTCATCTTGGTCCTGGCCCAGGAGCGATAATTCCAACAATGCGTATCGGTGCTCAACAAAGTTATGAACGTTGTTGGCCACCGCCAGTTTGAACAGAGCCGTGGCGCTGTCCAAATCCCCCAGACTTAGGTAATACTTACCTAAATAGAAGTTGGTTTCACTGAGATGCTCAGCGAGCGAGGTGTTATCCGTTGCGTCCGCCTTGAGCCTTTCCATCAGCGTTGCTTCGCTAATGTCGCCTAGGTAGAACTCGACAATGTTCCATCCCCATTGCTCTTTATCCGATTTTTCGAAGCGTGCTCTTAACGCTTCTTTCGCCTGCTTCTCGTTAAGCTTCTGCTCAACAAGATACAGCCACAGGCTGCGGTAAGGATCATTGGGATCGTCTTGATAAAACGCCAGCAGATCATCTTGCGCTAACTTATCACGGCCGCCGTAATACAATGCGATACCGCGGTTTAAGTGCGCGTAGTTGTAAGTTGGATCAAGCTCTAGTACAGAATCAAACGCTTCATAGGCAGCATCAAAATTGCCTGCCTGCGTTAAATAAATGCCTAAGTAATTGAATACTTCAGGCATATCCGGTCTGATTGCCAGCGCTTGTGAAAAATCATTTCGCGCTAATGCTCTCAAACCAAGACTATCATACAACACTCCGCGCTCATATAAAAGCTGTGCGCGTTCGTCATCGGTTAAAGCCCGACTGGCAAGAATCTGTTCCATACGCGCCAGAATCACTTCCTGCTGTAAAGTCGGTTGCAATGGTACTGCGAGGACTTCACTTTTACGCCAGGCGGAATTACTGCATCCTGCAAGCGTAAGTGCTGTCGCAACGAAACACCAGCGCAAAAAAGGCTTCATTTCCCACTCCCGAAGACAACGATTGAATGAACGTCCTGTTCCCCGGTGGCTCAACAAGGCGTCCAGCCAGGTCTAAAGCCCTCCGCACTGCGGAGGGCAAAAGGCTACCTTACTCGGCCTGTTCGCTCGCCGGAGCTTCCGGCGCAGCCGCAGGTTGAGACTGCTCGGTTGCTTCTTTAATGCTCAGACGTACACGGCCCTGGCGGTCAACTTCCAGAACCTTAACCGGGACTTCCTGACCCATCTGCAGATAGTCGGTCACTTTCTCTACACGCTTATCCGCGATTTGAGAGATGTGAACCAGACCTTCTTTACCGCCGCCGATGGCAACAAACGCGCCAAAGTCAACGATACGGGTCACTTTACCATTGTAGATACGGCCGACTTCGATCTCCGCGGTAATCTCTTCGATACGACGGATAGCGTATTTCGCTTTTTCACCGTCGGTCGCCGCGATCTTCACAGTACCGTCATCTTCGATTTCGATGGTGGTGCCGGTCTCTTCAGTCAGCGCGCGGATCACAGAACCGCCTTTACCGATCACGTCTTTGATCTTGTCCGTGCTGATCTTGATGGTATGGATACGCGGCGCGAATTCAGAGATATCGCCGCGCGGCGCGTTGATCGCCTGTTCCATCACGCCCAGGATGTGCAGACGCGCACCTTTAGCCTGGTTCAACGCAACCTGCATGATCTCTTTGGTGATACCTTCAATTTTGATATCCATCTGCAGCGCAGAGATACCGTCGCGGGAACCCGCCACTTTGAAGTCCATATCGCCCAGGTGATCTTCGTCGCCCAGAATGTCAGACAGTACAACGTAGTTGTCGCCTTCTTTCACCAGACCCATAGCGATACCTGCTACGGCGGCTTTAATTGGCACGCCAGCGTCCATCAGCGCCAGAGAAGCGCCGCACACGGAAGCCATAGAGGAAGAACCGTTGGATTCGGTGATTTCAGACACCACGCGAACGGTGTACGGGAATTTATCCATGTCCGGCATCACTGCCAGCACGCCGCGCTTCGCCAGACGACCGTGACCAATTTCACGACGCTTCGGAGAACCGACCATGCCGGTTTCGCCTACGGAGTACGGAGGGAAGTTGTAGTGGAACAGGAAGCTGTCAGTACGCTCGCCCATCAGTTCATCAAGCACTTGCGCGTCACGGGCAGTACCCAGAGTTGCGGTAACCAGCGCCTGCGTTTCACCACGGGTAAACAGAGCGGAACCGTGAGTACGCGGCAGTACGCCAGTGCGCACGTCCAGACCACGGATCATGTCTTTTTCACGGCCATCAATACGCGGCTCGCCTGCCAGTACGCGGCTACGCACCACGTTTTTCTCGATAGCGTGCAGGATTTCGCCCAGCTCGTTAGCATCCAGAGTTTCATCTTCTGCAATAAGCTGCTCGATGGTTTCGGATTTGATTACGTCAACCTGAGCATAGCGCTCTTGTTTATCGGTGATGCGGTACGCGTCGCTCAGACGAGATTCAGCCAGCGCAGCAACACGCGCGTTCAACGCGTCGTTGACGGCTTCCGGCTGCCAGTCCCAACGCGGTTTACCGGCTTCTTTCACCAGATCGTTGATCGCCTGGATAACAACCTGCTGCTGCTCGTGACCGAATACCACCGCGCCCAGCATAGTGTCTTCGCTCAGCAGTTCAGCTTCGGATTCCACCATCAGCACAGCCGCTTCGGTACCGGCAACCACCAGGTCCAGCTTGCTTTCTTTCAGCTCGTCCTGGGTCGGGTTCAGCACGTACTGGTCATTGATGTAACCTACGCGCGCCGCGCCGATTGGGCCGTTGAACGGAATGCCGGACAGCGACAGCGCAGCAGATGCGCCGATCATGGCAACGATGTCTGGGTTAACCTGCGGGTTAACGGAAACGACGGTCGCAATAACCTGCACTTCGTTAACGAAGCCTTCCGGGAACAGCGGACGAACCGGGCGGTCAATCAGACGCGCGATCAGGGTTTCGCCTTCGCTTGGACGGCCTTCACGACGGAAGAAGCTGCCCGGGATACGACCAGCAGCGTAGGTACGCTCCTGATAGTTA
Source organism: Salmonella sp. SJTUF15570 (assembly GCF_043357055.1). Lineage (NCBI taxonomy): Bacteria > Pseudomonadati > Pseudomonadota > Gammaproteobacteria > Enterobacterales > Enterobacteriaceae > Salmonella > Salmonella sp. SJTUF15570. The sequence goes on from NZ_JBEUKJ010000018.1 coordinate 62,282, forward strand.
ACGGTCAGTGGGAAGAAGTCCTGGCCTGGCTTGGCTTTTTTCTGGCCGACAACGGTAACGAATACGGCGGTGTCATCCATGCTTACCATAACAGCGGCAGTGGCCTGACGCGCCATCATGCCAGTTTCCAGCGTAACGGTATGCTGACCGTACTGGAATTTACGAACGATCGGATTAAGCAAAATAATATCCTTTCCAATTTTTGACGGCATAATACGCGCCGTCGTTAATACCCGATCTTCTGCGCATCCTCGCGACTAATGACAACCCTAACCCTGATATGGGTAAAGCCTCTCATTAGCCGCGCGAACCTCTGCAACGGAAGATCATTCATAGCAACAATACATTAGTTTCCAGCGAATTGCTGCCATCTGCTGGAAAAAAGGGGCCATGAAGGCCCCCTCTTTCTGAAACTCGAAAGAATTAGCGACGCAGACCCAGACGCTCAATCAGCGCGGTGTAGCGTGCAACATCTTTACGTTTCAGGTAGTCGAGCAGTTTACGACGCTGAGAAACCATACGCAGCAGACCACGACGGCTGTGGTGATCTTTTTTATGCTCTGCAAAGTGACCCTGCAGGTGGTTAATCTGTGCAGTCAACAGAGCAACCTGAACATCGGTAGAACCGGTGTCGTTTGCGTCACGACCGAACTCAGAAACGATTTTAGCTGTAGCTTCAGTACTTAGAGACATTTTAAAACTCCAAAGTATTTAAGAATGAGAGGACGCCGATCTCTAATTCAGCGATCCCAGTGTACGCCGCGTAAACTGTTAAATAATTTACGCGACGTTAAGCGGCGGTATTCTACTCGCAGCGCTCTCTTATCGCAAGACGAAGCGACATTACGCTGGGTACTCTACTACCAGCCGACGTGGCGCGACACGGCCTTCGTCGTCAATTTCGCCCATACCGATAAATTTATCGTCTTCACCTTCCGTCACACGAACCAGTCCCTTCAACGGCGCGCCCGTGGTACGAACCGGGTTGCCATTTTTGAAGTATACCGAAGATGTTAACGGCAGATTAACAACAGGATAGTCCGAAGCTGGACTGTCCATTGGCATCAATAAAGGATCGAGCAACTGCGCCGCCGGAACGCCCTGCTGTTCCGCCTGTGCTACCAGCGTCTGCAAATGCTCCAGCGTCACCATACGATCCACCGGATACTTGCTGACCGTCAGACGACGCAGGTACGTTACGTGCCCGCCACAGCCCAGTTTCTCACCTAAATCATCAATAATGGTACGAATATAGGTGCCTTTGGAGCAATGAACTTCCAGCTCCAGCTCGTTACCTTCATGGCGAATAAACAGCAGCTCATAGACGGTAATCGGGCGGGCTTCGCGCGGCACTTCGATACCCTGGCGGGCATATTCGTACAGCTTCTTGCCCTGATACTTCAGCGCCGAATACATCGAGGGAATCTGTTCGATATCCCCACGAAAGGTCTCCAGCGCGCTCGCAAGCTGCTCAGCGCTGAAAGTCACCGGACGCTCCTGCACGATTTGACCATCGGCGTCAGAGGTATCCGTGCGCTGCCCCAGACGGGCAATAACACGATAGCGTTTGTCAGAATCCAGCAGGTACTGCGAAAATTTTGTCGCTTCGCCGAGGCAAATCGGCAACATGCCGGTCGCCAGCGGGTCCAGCGCGCCGGTATGCCCGGCGCGGTTGGCATTGTAGATGCGCTTAACTTTCTGCAGCACGTCATTGCTGGACATACCCTGCGGCTTATCCAGCAGCAGAACGCCGTGAATGTCGCGGCCACGACGACGAGGACGACTCATCAGTCCTCCTTGCTGTCGTCCGGGTTCACACGACGTTCTTCGTCATGTTTCACCACGTTAGTCACCAGGTTGGACATACGCATCCCTTCCACCAGCGAGTTGTCGTAGAAGAAGGTCAGTTCCGGTACGATGCGCAGACGCATCGCTTTACCCAGCAAGCTGCGGATGAAACCAGACGCTTCCTGCAGGGCCTTAATGCCGTTTTTCACAGCCGCTTCGTCCTGATCGTTGAGGAACGTCACGAATACTTTGGCGTATGCCAGATCGCGGGACATTTCAACACCCGATACGGTGGTCATCATACCTACACGTGGATCTTTGATTTCGCGTTGCAGGATGAGCGCGATCTCTTTCTGCATCTCTTGCGCTACGCGCTGAGGGCGACCAAATTCTTTCGCCATAATAAATTCTCCAGAATAAAGACAAAAAAGGGGCCATAAGCCCCTTTTTAAATTTCTTGCCGGGTGGCGCTTCGCTTACCCGGCCTACGCCTAATCATCTTCTAAGGATTTTGGATTGCAACAAGGCGGCAAGCTCGTAAATCCCCGGGAGCATAGATAACTATGTGACCGGGGTGAGCGAGCGCAGCCAACGCCGTTGCGGCCCAAAAGACGACGAAGATTAAGCGATGGTACGTTGGATCTCGATAATCTCGAATACTTCGATCATATCGCCAACGCGAACGTCGTTGTAGTTCTTCACGCCGATACCACATTCCATGCCGTTACGGACTTCGTTAACGTCATCTTTGAAGCGGCGCAGGGATTCCAGCTCGCCTTCATAGATAACCACGTTGTCGCGCAGAACGCGGATTGGGTTATGGCGTTTAATCGTACCTTCGGTAACCATACAGCCCGCGATCGCGCCGAATTTCGGCGATTTGAACACATCGCGCACTTCAGCCAGACCGATGATCTGCTGTTTCAGTTCCGGAGACAGCATACCGCTCATCGCCGCTTTCACTTCGTCGATCAGGTTATAGATGACGGAGTAGTAACGCAGATCCAGGCTTTCAGATTCGATCACTTTACGCGCAGAGGCATCGGCACGAACGTTGAAGCCCACCAGAATGGCGTTGGACGCCGCAGCCAGGGTCGCGTCGGTTTCGGTGATACCACCTACGCCAGAACCGATGATCTTCACTTTCACTTCGTCGGTAGACAGTTTCAGCAAGGAGTCGGAGATCGCTTCCACAGAACCCTGTACGTCGGCCTTCAGCACGATGTTCACTTCGTGAACTTCGCCTTCGGTCATGTTGGCGAACATGTTCTCGAGTTTAGATTTCTGCTGACGCGCCAGTTTAACTTCACGGAATTTACCCTGACGATACAGAGCAACTTCACGCGCTTTCTTCTCGTCGCGAACGACGGTCACTTCGTCACCCGCAGCCGGAACGCCGGACAGGCCGAGGATTTCCACCGGAATGGACGGACCCGCTTCCAGCACTTCCTGACCCAGTTCGTTACGCATCGCACGCACGCGGCCGTATTCGAAGCCACACAGCACGATATCGCCCTTATGCAGCGTACCTTCGCGTACCAGAACGGTAGCCACCGGACCACGACCTTTATCCAGGAAGGATTCGATAACCGCACCGCTCGCCATACCTTTGCGTACCGCTTTCAGTTCCAGAACTTCGGCCTGCAGCAGGATAGCGTCAAGCAGTTCGTCGATACCGGTACCTGCTTTCGCAGACACGTGAACGAACTGGCTCTCGCCGCCCCACTCTTCCGGCAGAATGCCGTACTGGGACAGTTCGTTCTTAACGCGATCCGGATCGGCTTCCGGCTTATCGATTTTGTTCACCGCAACCACGACCGGCACACCTGCCGCTTTCGCGTGCTGGATAGCTTCGATAGTCTGCGGCATCACGCCGTCGTCTGCCGCTACCACCAGAACCACGATATCCGTTGCCTGGGCGCCGCGAGCACGCATAGAAGTAAACGCGGCGTGACCCGGGGTATCCAGGAAGGTGATCATCCCGTTGTCAGTTTCAACGTGGTAAGCACCGATGTGCTGGGTAATGCCGCCCGCTTCGCCAGAGGCTACTTTCGTGGAACGAATGTAGTCCAGCAGAGAGGTTTTACCGTGGTCAACGTGGCCCATGATGGTCACAACCGGTGCGCGCGGTTCAGCCGCGGCGCCGGTATCACGGTCGCTCATTACCGCTTCTTCCAGTTCGTTTTCACGACGCAGGATAACTTTGTGGCCCATCTCTTCGGCAACCAGTTGTGCGGTTTCCTGGTCGATAACCTGGTTGATGGTGGCCATAGCACCCAGCTTCATCATCGCTTTGATGACCTGAGAGCCTTTAACCGCCATCTTGTTCGCCAGTTCGCCAACGGTGATGGTTTCACCGATCACCACGTCACGGTTAACGGCCTGAGCGGGCTTCTGGAAGCCTTGCTGTAAAGAAGACCCTTTACGCTTGCCGCCTTTACCACCGCGAACCGCAGCACGCGCTTCTTCGCGATCGGCTTTGGATTCGGCATGTTTGCCTTTTTTCGCCGGACGCGCCGCTTTTGCATTACGGCCACGACCACGACCGCCTTCAACTTCACGATCGTTTTCGTCTTCGGCCTGGCGCGCGTGCTGAGAAGTGGTGACATGATAGTCACTGGTGTCTTCTACTGGCTCAGGCGTTGCGGTCCATTTGTTTTCTTCCGCCATGCGGCGAGCTTCTTCTGCTACACGACGCGCTTCTTCTTCGAGTTTGCGACGTGCTTCTTCTTCCGCTTTACGCTTCAGCTCTGCAGCTTCATTCTCACGGCGGGCTTTTTCGGCCTGGGCGGTTTTGGTCATATCGTCAGTCTGTTGATTGCTCACTTTGTCTTTTTCCGCAGCTTCACGTTTCGCTTTTTCAGCGGCTTCACGCTTAGCTTGTTCTGCGGCCTCGCGTTCAGCTTTTTGTTGCGCCTCGCGTTTGGCCTGTTCTTCTGCCTCACGACGGGCTTGCTCTTCCGCTTCACGCTGCGCCTGCTCTTCCGCGGCCAGGCGTTCAGCCTCTTGCGGATCGCGTTTCACAAAGGTGCGCTTCTTGCGGACTTCGATTTGTACCGATTTACTTTTTCCACCGGTACCAGGAATATTCAGGGTGCTGCGCGTTTTACGCTGCAGCGTCAGTTTATCGGGACCAGAAACCGCTTCGCGGTTCAGGTGCGCCAGTAAAGTCTGTTTTTCTTGTGCGGACACAGAGTCGTCAGCAGATTTCCGGATACCTGCATCAGCAAACTGCTGTACCAGGCGATCCACGGAAACCTGTCTCTCTGCGGCCAGCGCTTTTAGGGTTACATCTGTCATGCTGTTCCTTCCTGCTACAGTTTATTACGCTTCGTCGCCGAACCAGCAAATATTACGGGCAGCCATAATCAGCTCACCGGCTTTTTCGTCGGTCAACCCTTCGATATCAGCCAGATCATCAATGCCCTGGTCGGCGAGATCTTCCAGCGTACAAACACCACGAGCCGCCAGTTTGAAAGCCATATCGCGATCTAATCCTTCCAGATTCAGCAGATCGTCAGCCGGTTTGTTATCACCGAGGCTTGCTTCCTGGTCCTGCGCCAGAGTGGCCAGTGCGTTTTTAGCACGCTCGCGCAGTGCTTCAACGGTCGGCTCATCAAGGCCGTCAATTTCCAGCAGTTCTTTCATTGGCACATAGGCCAGTTCTTCGAGCGTGGAGAAACCTTCTTCTACCAGAACGGTCGCGAACTCTTCATCAATATCAAGATATTTAGTAAAGATCTCGATAGCGGCATGTGCTTCAGCCTGATGTTTAGCCTGCAAGTCATCAACGGTCATTACGTTGAGTTCCCAGCCGCTCAATTGCGAAGCCAGGCGGACGTTCTGACCATTACGTCCGATCGCCTGCGCCAGATTACCGGCTTCAACGGCGATATCCATGGTATGTTTATCTTCGTCCACCACGATAGACGCGACGTCTGCCGGCGCCATCGCATTAATGACGAACTGCGCCGGGTTATCATCCCACAGCACGATATCGATACGCTCACCGCCCAGTTCGGTAGAGACCGCCTGAACGCGCGCGCCGCGCATCCCCACGCAAGCGCCGACCGGATCGATACGCTTGTCGTTGGTTTTCACTGCGATTTTCGCACGAGAACCCGGATCGCGAGCCGCCGCTTTAATTTCAATCACTTCTTCGCCGATTTCCGGCACTTCGATGCGGAACAGTTCGATCAGCATTTCCGGCTTGGAACGGGTGACGAACAGCTGCGCGCCACGCGCTTCCGGGCGAACAGCGTACAGCACGCCGCGAATACGGTCGCCAGGACGGAAGTTTTCGCGCGGCAGCATATCTTCACGCAGAATCACCGCTTCAGCGTTACCGGCCATCCCTTCGGATTTAATTTCCAGAGAGATATTGTCGCGGTTCACTTTCTTCACCACGCCAGTGACGATTTCGCCTTCCTGGTCGCGGAACTGATCGACAACCATCGCGCGTTCAGCTTCACGGACCTTCTGTACGATAACCTGTTTCGCAGTCTGCGTGGTGATACGGTCAAAGGTGACAGATTCAATCTGATCTTCAACATAGTCGCCGACATTCAGGCTTTCGTCTTCAAAACGCGCCGCTTCCAGCGTAATTTCCTTCGTCGGCATGGTCACTTCTTCAACGATCAACCAACGGCGGAAAGTATCAAAATCACCGCTTTTACGATCGATTTCTACACGAACATCGATCTCCTGCTCATATTTTTTCTTTGTTGCTGTCGCCAGCGCACTTTCCAGCGCTTCAAAAATTTTTTCGCGTGGCAGCGCTTTTTCGTTGGAGACGGCTTCAACAACAGCCAAAATTTCTTTGTTCATCGCGGGCTTTTCACCTCATCCAGACTGTTAAAAGTGGGGAACCAGGTTCGCCTTCTGGATATTACTCAGCGCGAACACTTCATCTTTGCCTTCGACTGTGACGGTAATCATTTCACCGTCCACCGCTTTGATAATGCCCTGCCACTTGCGACGGTTCTGTACCGCCATGCGAAGAACCAGCGCGACTTCTTCACCCTGGAAACGCGCATAATGATCGGCAGTGAACATAGGACGGTCGAGACCCGGTGACGAGACTTCAAGGTTGTAAGCCACGGAGATAGGATCTTCAACGTCCAGCACCGCGCTTACCTGGTGGCTCACATCAGCACAATCATCAACATTGATGCCATCTTCACTATCAATATAGATGCGCAGTGTGGATGTGCGACCGCGAATAAATTCGATGCCGACCAGCTCGTAGCCTAAGGCTTCAACTGGCGCTGTAATCATCTCTGTTAATTTTTGCTCTAATGTGGACAAGCCCACCCCCAAGACATAAAAAAAGGGCCTAAAGCCCAGTTATTCTGTAGTCAGATAACAAAAAACCCCGATAAATCGGGGCTTTAGATAACTGAACCCTATAACCGCAACGGCGGTCTGGTGTACCTTCCGAAAGAATTTTTTTCAAATCCAGCTACGAAGGACATAATCTTCACAGTATATTTGAAAAAGAACTCTAAGGGAAAGTGGTTGCGGGGGCCGGATTTGAACCGACGACCTTCGGGTTATGAGCCCGACGAGCTACCAGGCTGCTCCACCCCGCGCCTGAAACGTGGCAAATTCTACTCGTTTTGGGCAAAATTTGCAAATACTGCTGGGATTTGGTACCGAGGACGGGACGTAAAATCTGCGCACAGTATAGTGACCTGGCATGAGTTATGTCAACCCTATTCCCAATATGCAGATGAATGAATATCACTCTTCGTTATACTCATCCCACCTCTCCGGCTTATACACGCATGTCACAACGTTATTTCAGTAAACCTTCACTAAACGCTTCCTGTCTCTGCTAAAAGATGATTAAATGAAAACTCATTTATTTTGCATAAAAATGCACTAAAGCAGAAACCGATCTCATTATCAGTCAATCAAGCAGGGTTCTATTCTATGACGACGATTCTTAAGCATCTTCCAGCAGGTCAACGTATTGGTATCGCTTTTTCCGGCGGTCTGGACACCAGCGCCGCGCTGCTGTGGATGCGACAAAAAGGAGCTGTCCCATATGCCTATACTGCGAATCTGGGACAACCGGATGAGGATGACTATGACGCCATTCCTCGTCGCGCAATGGAGTATGGCGCAGAGAATGCTCGCCTGATTGATTGCCGCAAGCAGTTGGTTGCAGAAGGGATCGCAGCGATTCAGTGCGGCGCTTTCCATAATACGACTGGCGGACTGACCTATTTCAATACCACGCCGCTGGGCCGTGCCGTAACCGGCACGATGCTGGTCGCCGCGATGAAAGAAGACGGCGTGAATATCTGGGGCGACGGCAGTACCTATAAAGGCAACGATATTGAACGTTTCTATCGTTACGGCCTGCTGACGAATGCTGAATTACAGATTTACAAACCGTGGCTGGATACCGACTTTATCGATGAGCTGGGTGGTCGCCATGAGATGTCTGAATTTATGATTGCCTGCGGTTTCGACTATAAGATGTCAGTCGAAAAAGCCTACTCCACCGACTCCAACATGCTCGGCGCCACGCATGAAGCGAAAGATCTGGAGTTTCTTAACTCCAGCGTCAAGATCGTCAACCCGATTATGGGCGTGAAGTTCTGGGACGAGAGCGTGAAGATCCCGGCAGAAGTTGTGACCGTCCGCTTCGAGCAGGGTCACCCTGTTGCCCTGAACGGTAAAACCTTCAGCGATGATGTTGAGATGATGCTGGAAGCGAACCGCATCGGCGGCCGTCACGGCCTGGGTATGAGCGACCAAATTGAAAACCGCATCATTGAAGCAAAAAGCCGCGGTATTTATGAAGCCCCCGGAATGGCACTGCTGCACATCGCTTACGAGCGTCTGTTGACCGGTATTCACAACGAAGACACCATTGAACAGTATCATTCACATGGTCGTCAACTGGGTAAACTGCTGTATCAGGGCCGCTGGTTCGACTCTCAGGCGCTGATGCTGCGTGACGGCCTGCAACGTTGGGTCGCCAGCCAGATTACCGGTGAAGTGACGCTGGAACTGCGTCGCGGCAACGACTACTCCATCCTGAACACCGTGTCAGACAACCTGACCTATAAAGCTGAGCGTCTGACCATGGAGAAAGGCGAGTCCGTGTTCTCACCAGACGATCGTATCGGTCAGTTGACCATGCGTAATCTGGACATTACCGATACCCGCGAGAAGCTGTTCGGCTACGCGAAAGCCGGTCTGTTAACCGCCTCTTCCGCGACCGGTCTGCCGCAGGTTGAGAATCTGGAAAACAAAGGCAAATAAGCCCGCGTCGTTGATGCAACAGGCCGCGAAAGCGGCCTTTTTTGTGAATATCACCCCAGGTTGATGCAAATGGCTGATTTGCCGGTTAATCTAACTGGACAACATTTCGCACCCTGTCAAAGCATTGTGCAGCCATGTCTTTTTCAGTCATCATTATATAGTCAATGCCCCCGCCAAAATCCGGCCCAGCGACAGCCAGTAATGCTGTTGTAGAATGAATTTCTTCATCCCAGCTAAAAAGCTGTCGCCACCTTGTATCATTTTGATTCAGTTCATCTTCCACACTACGTTGGAGAGGAATTGTCCACCCTCCCAGAAGATCGCCGGAATAGCAGGCATCAACTCGATACGGGTTGTCCTGTTCGTAATCACTTAACGCGTCATACCATGATTCATACGCTTTCTGCTGCGTAACGCTTAACCCCTCGCAGACTGACGAAACACTGATAACGGAAAGAGGTTCCAGGCACTCAACCTGTGTACACAATTGCCATGGTTCACGAAATTCAATCTTATTGTAAAAAGCCAGCAAGTCATCTGGCACAGCTAGCGTGCTTAATGTATCTACCTCAACATCGTGCCAGAAAACAAAGGGCTGCCGATCTTCCCAGGTAACATCGACAAAGAAGCTCAATAACCCCCGCCTGGGAAGCAGTGGATCAAACCCCGGGAGTAACGCCAGGTCACTCAAGTTTAGTTGGGCAACGAAAGCAAGCGGAAAATCAACCAACTGATTCTCTATGCGGATGTCAATTTCGGTTAATAACCGCTGCTGCACTAACCGATACTTTTCCTCGTCAAAATCTTCCGCTGGCTGCCCAAGCAGCTTACGCCCTTCATTGAGCAGCTCATAACTCATTTTCATTTCATGAACAAACCTGGCATTTCGCGTTTTTTCAGCTTTCAGCTTTAGTACGCGAGATGTGGCATTAACCGATTTTTTTCGTATAGGCCAGCTTTGTCCTAATGGCCAGTCGGGTAGACCGCCCAACCGCGATGCCCCCACCTTTACTGTTTCCATATCCCGCAGACAACGTTTAAATGCAATAGCAGCACGTGCCTGTTGCACGACTTTCTCCTGAATAGCAGAGCTCAAATTGGATGTGCGCAATTCAGCAATCAATCCAGCACGATCGAAAAATAAACTCATTAATCTCTTCCTTAGATATTCGGCTCAGTGCAAAGGAAGATTAGATAAAACTACTTGAGCAAAAGATATGGAGGGGGATAACAGATACAAGCATTTCAGATTATAGCTGAGCAACTACTGGCTTCAATGAACGAAGATGATCTCGTAATCGGTGGAGTGAACCTGACGCAGGGAGATCACCAGAGAGGACATACATGAGTATGTATGTAGGGCTATCTCAACGTATTGACGGGGCCATGCCAGGGACGCGTGTAAGCGTGCTTCAACCTCCTCTCTGAGAGCAGTTTCAACAGACGAATAAATATCCTCCGGCATAGCCGGAGGTTTTTCAGATGCGCCTGTAAGGCTCTCTTACCAGCCGCGCCCTAACAGGCGCATACGATCTGACATTTGCATCAAACTTCGTTACTTACGGCCCGTAAACGGGCTGCCCGGATAAGGGATCGATAATTGCTCACCCATTTTATCCTCTTCAAGCTGGTGCTTTATGTAGTCCTGTATCTTCGCCGTGTTCTTACCCACCGTATCGACATAGTACCCTCTGCACCAGAACTCCCTGTTCCTGTATTTGAATTTTAGATCCCCAAACTGCTCGTAAAGCATCAGACTACTTTTACCCTTCAGATATCCCATGAAGCTCGACACACTCATCTTCGGCGGGATCTCCAGAAGCATGTGAATATGATCTGCACAACATTCCGCTTCCAGAATTCGTACGTTTTTCCATTCACACAATTTTCTTAATATGCTGCCTACTGCCCTACGCTTCTCTCCATAGAACGCTTGTCTTCGGTATTTGGGCGCGAAAACTATGTGATATTTACAGTTCCATCGGGTGTGCGCTAAGCTCTTTTCGTCCCCCATTGGGACCCCCTTTTGATTTCTTGTTGAACTTTTGCAGTTGCCAGACCGCAAGATGTTTTAACAAATCAAAAGGGGTTTTAATAACTG
>NZ_JBEUKJ010000019.1:0-60939 GCF_043357055.1 Salmonella sp. SJTUF15570
CAGCGGATAACGCGGGTTAGCGCCGGTGCACTGGTCATCGAAGGCATCTTCAGACAGTTTGTCAACGTGTGCCAGGAAGTCAGCTTCCTGTACGCCTGCTTCACGGATAGACTTAGGAATGCCCAGCTCAGCTTTAATGCTTTCCAGCCATGCCAGCAGTTTTTCAATCTTAGCGGCGGTACGGTCGCCCGGCGCGCTCAGGCCCAGGTGGTCAGCAATTTCAGCGTAACGACGGCGTGCCTGCGGACGATCGTACTGGCTGAAAGCGGTCTGCTTGGTCGGGTTGTCATTCGCGTTGTAGCGGATAACGTTACAAATCAGCAGGGCGTTCGCCAGACCGTGCGGAATGTGGAACTGAGAGCCCAGTTTGTGCGCCATGGAGTGACATACACCGAGGAAGGCGTTGGCAAACGCGATACCGGCGATAGTCGCTGCACTGTGAACACGTTCACGCGCAACCGGGTTTCTAGACCCTTCGTGGTAAGACGTCGGCAGGTTTTCTTTCAGCAGTTTCAGGGCCTGCAGAGCCTGACCGTCAGAGAACTCAGAAGCCAGTACGGAAACGTAAGCTTCCAGGGCGTGAGTTACCGCATCCAGACCACCGAACGCACACAGGGACTTCGGCATATCCATCACCAGGTTGGCATCGACAATCGCCATATCCGGGGTCAGGGCATAGTCAGCCAGCGGATATTTCTGACCGGTTGCATCGTCGGTCACAACCGCAAACGGTGTGACTTCAGAACCGGTACCGGAAGTGGTGGTGACGGCGATCATTTTCGCTTTCACGCCCATTTTCGGGAACTTGTAGATACGTTTACGGATGTCCATAAAGCGCAGCGCCAGCTCTTCAAAGTGGGTTTCCGGGTGTTCGTACATGACCCACATGATTTTCGCGGCGTCCATCGGGGAACCACCGCCCAGCGCGATAATCACGTCTGGTTTGAAGGAGTTAGCCAGCTCAGCGCCTTTGCGAACAACGGAAAGCGTCGGGTCGGCTTCAACTTCGAAGAAGACTTCGGTTTCAACGCCAGCCGCTTTCAGCACAGAGGTGATCTGGTCTGCATAGCCGTTGTTGAACAGGAAGCGGTCAGTCACGATGAGCGCACGTTTGTGGCCATCAGTAATCACTTCATCCAGCGCGATGGGCAGAGAGCCACGGCGGAAGTAGATAGATTTCGGAAGTTTGTGCCACAACATGTTTTCAGCTCGCTTAGCAACGGTTTTCTTGTTGATCAGGTGTTTCGGACCAACGTTTTCAGAGATGGAGTTACCACCCCAGGAACCACAACCCAACGTCAGGGAAGGTGCGAGTTTGAAGTTGTACAGGTCACCGATACCCCCCTGAGAAGCAGGGGTGTTGATCAGGATACGCGCAGTTTTCATCATCTGACCGAAGTAAGCAACGCGTTCTGGCTGGTTATCCTGGTCAGTGTACAGGCAGGAGGTGTGACCGATACCGCCCATAGCGACCAGTTGCTCCGCTTTATCTACCGCATCGGAAAAATCTTTTGCTCGGTACATGGCGAGCGTCGGAGAGAGTTTTTCGTGAGCGAAAGGCTCAGAGACGTCCGTTGCACTCACCTCCCCTATCAGAACCTTGCTGTTTTCAGGCACAAAAATGCCGGCAATCTCTGCGATTGTAGCCGCTGACTGGCCGACAATTGCCGCGTTCAGCGCCCCATTTTTGAGCAATACTCCGCCTACAGCTTTCCTCTCTTTTTTATTCAGAATCACCGCGCCGCATTTCGCAAAACGCTCGCGAACGGCATCATAGACGGAGTCAACAACGACAACAGACTGTTCAGAAGCACAGATTACGCCGTTATCGAAGGTTTTCGACATCAGGATTGACGCCACAGCGCGTTTAATGTCAGCAGTTTCATCAATCACTACCGGAGTGTTACCTGCGCCTACGCCGATAGCCGGTTTGCCGGAGCTGTATGCTGCTTTAACCATGCCTGGACCACCCGTCGCAAGGATCAGGTTAATATCCGGGTGGTGCATCAGCGCGTTAGACAGTTCTACGGAAGGTTGATCGATCCAGCCAATCAGATCTTTCGGCGCGCCGGCAGCGATAGCCGCTTGCAGAACGATATCTGCCGCTTTGTTGGTTGCCTCTTTAGCGCGCGGATGCGGAGAAAAGATGATGGCGTTACGCGTTTTCAGGCTAATTAGCGACTTGAAAATCGCGGTAGAGGTCGGGTTGGTTGTCGGAACGATGCCGCAAATAATACCGACAGGTTCAGCAATCGTAATGGTCCCGAAAGTGTCGTCTTCTGACAGCACGCCGCAGGTCTTTTCATCTTTATAGGCGTTATAGATATATTCGGAAGCGAAGTGGTTTTTAATCACTTTGTCTTCCACGATGCCCATACCAGACTCGGCGACCGCCATTTTGGCCAGCGGAATGCGGGCATCAGCGGCGGCCAGAGCAGCGGCGCGGAAGATTTTGTCTACCTGTTGTTGCGTGAAACTCGCGTACTGACGCTGGGCTTTTTTGACGCGCGCAACCAGCGCGTTTAATTCTTCAATGGAATTAATCGACATGGAAACCTCGAACGGAAACAGAGAAGCGCCGCCGCAGAACACGGCGGCGAAAGTCATTAACGCAGACGATGCTTAATTTTTTCTACCATCATCGCGGTGGAGATGCCGTAGCGATCGTGCAGCGTCGGCAGCGCGCCGGCCAGCAGGAATTCGTCAGGCAAACCAACGGTATCCAGCTCACAGCGTACGCCCTTACGCATCAGCAGCGCGGCAACCGCCTCCCCTAACCCGCCGACCGAGGTATGGTTTTCCGCGGTCATCACCAGGCGACCGGGCTTCGACGCCTGCTCAATAATCGCTTTTTCATCAAGCGGCTTGATTGTCGGCACGTGCAGCACGGCCACGCTGATATTATCGGCGCGTAGCTTTTCAACCGCCTCCAGAGCACGCATGGTCATCAGCCCGGAAGAGATAATCAGCACATCATTGCCGTCCTCCAGCAGTTTCGCCTTGCCCAGCTCAAACTGATAGTCGTACTTATCCAGCACCAGCGGCACCTTACCGCGCAGCAGGCGCATATACACCGGGCCGTTATGGTCAGCAATTGCCGGTACCGCCTGCTCTATCTCCAGCGCATCGCAAGGATCGACGATAACCATGCCGGGAATGCCGCGCATAATCGCCAGATCTTCGGTTGCCTGGTGGCTTGGGCCATAACCCGTCGTCAGGCCCGGCAGCGCTGCACAGATCTTCACGTTCAGATGCTCTTCGGCGATCACCTGATGGATAAAATCATAGGCGCGACGGGTGGCAAACGCAGCGTAGGTGGTAGCGAAGGGAATAAATCCCTCTTTCGCCATGCCCCCCGCCGCTCCCATCAGCAGCTGTTCCGCCATTCCCATCTGGAAAAAGCGATCCGGGAAAGCCTGGGCGAAAATATGTAGATCGGTATATTTTGACAGGTCCGCGGTCATACCGACGATTTCAGGGCGCTGCGCCGCCAGTTTTGACAGCGCGACGCCAAACGGCGCAGGGATCGTCGCCTGGCCTTCATCGGCGATAGAAGCAATCATCGCGGACGTTTTTAAACGTGGTTTACTCTGGCTCATTACAACACTCCTTCCGGTTTGTTAGCGTCCAGCACCGCAATCGCTTTTTGCCACTCGTCAGCATCGACGCGAATAAAATGGTTCTTATCGCGGGTTTCGAGGAACGGCACCCCTTTGCCCATCAGCGTGTCGCAGAGAATGACCCGCGGCTGGTTGCCGGCATGACTTTTCGCGTTGTCAAAGGCCGCAATCACCGCAGCCAGATCGTTACCGTCCACGCGCTGTACGTACCAGCCGAAAGCGGCCCATTTTTCATGCAGCGGCTCAAAGCCGAGGATTTTGCGCGAATCGCCGTCCGCCTGCTGTTTGTTAACATCAACGATGTTAATCAAGTTAGTCAGGCCATAGTGGGCTGCCGACATCGCCGCTTCCCAGGTTGAACCTTCGTCCAGCTCCCCATCCGACATAGAGTTATAAACCCAGGACGTGCTGCTCTTTTGCTTCAGCCCGAGCGCCATTCCTACGGCAATGGACAGCCCCTGCCCCAGCGAACCACCGGACATCTCCATCCCCGGCGTGTAGGTCGCCATCCCCGACATCGGCAGGCGGCTGTCGTCGGAACCGTAGGTTTCCAGCTCCTCTTCCGGGATAATTCCCGCTTCCAGCAGCGCCGCATAGTAGGCGATAGCGTAATGGCCGTGAGAAAGCAGGAAGCGGTCGCGCCCTTCCCACTCAGGGTCTTCCGGACGGTAGGTCATCGCGTGGCTGAACGCGGTTGCCAGCACATCGGCATAGCCCAGAGCCTGGCCGATATAGCCCTGTCCCTGAACTTCCCCCATTTGCAGGGCGTAGCGGCGGATGCGCCACGCCGCTGCGGCGACTTTTTGTGATTCGGTCATCTTCATCTCATTGCCTCGCTTAGTGAATTAACATGCCGCCGTTAACATCCAGGGTGATACCGGTGGAGTAGGACGCGAGATCGCTTCCCAGGAACAGCGCGGCGCGCGCGATGTCTACCGCATCGCCCAGGCGGTTCATCGGGATCCCGGCAAGGATGTTGGCCGTCATTTCATCGGTCAGCTTACCGGCGGTGATGTCGGTCTGAATCAGCCCCGGAGTGATGCAGTTTACGCGGACGTTATCGGGGCCAAGCTCACGCGCCATCGCCCGCGCCAGACCGAGCACGCCGGCTTTTGCCGCGCTGTAGTGCGGGCCGCCGAAGATACCGCCGCCGCGCTGGGCGGAAACGGAGGAGATGCAGACAATGCTGCCGGATTTTTGCGCTCTCATGACCGGGATAACCGCCTGTGACATCAACAGCGTGCCGCGCAGGCTGACGTCAAGCACCGCGTCATAATTAGCGCGCTTAATGTCCATTAGCTTCAGCGGCTGAGTAATACCGGCGTTATTCACCAGTACATCGACCCGACCATATTTAGCCATGATCTGTTCAATTGCCGCCTGAACCTGAACTTCGTCAGCGACGTTTGCCGCCAACCCGAGATGACCTTCGCCTAATGCCGCAGCTGCGGCTTCACTGGCTTCGCCATTGAGGTCGATAATGACCACTTTAGCGCCGTTTTCAGCAAATAATTTCGCGGTAGCAAAACCTAAACCGCGTGCGGAGGCCGCGCCAGTAATAATGGCGACTTTATCTTTTAATAACATATTTTCACTCCATGACATTACGTCATATTAATTAACAGGATATATTTCCGTTATTGTGGCTCATCGAGGAAGAGAATAACCACCAGACCAATTGCTGCGCAGATACCGAAATAGGTAAATACAGAATTAAAGCTGCCGGTCTTATCAAGTAAAAAACCCGCAGCCATCGGAGCGACAAACCCGCCGAGGTTGCCGCCGCTATTGATAATAGAAGAGGCAATGGGATAAGTTTTCGTGTCCGAAACCGCCATACCGTATGCTGTGAATGCGGGCCAGCCAATGTTCAGGCATAAACCGACGAAGAATAACCCAACACATACCGCCCAGGTGCTTGCCGGAATATTCAGCATAATTAACATCATGACCACGGTAGAAATAGCAGTAAACATCATCGTTGGCTTACGACGACGGCCTAATACTTTATCCGAAATCCATCCGCCGCCAATCGCGCCAATAAACCCGCCGATGCACGGCATACTGGCTACAAACCCCATACTCATGACATCAAAACCGCGCTCTTTCACTAAATAGAGCGGAATCCAGGTTAATAAGCCGTACAGCACGCTAACCATCATAAAATAGGCCAGGCAGTCACCGAGGATATTTTTGGAAGTAAATAATCCTTTTGCCGTATCGATAGGCGCCATTTTTTTCACCCGAATAATTTTATCCAGCAAAGTGAAACGATCGGCAATTAATATATTTTCCCGCACGGTGTTTTTATGGATATCACGCCCGGCATTAATCTCTTCCAGTTCACTTTGCGAAACAAATCCGCTCTCTGAAGGTTTGGACTTAACCAGTAAATACCAGGCAATCGCCGCCACGATCCCCGGGATCGCAAAGGAGAAAAAGACCCACCGCCAGCCCCAGGTGACCGCAATCCACACCGCCAACGGCGGCACGATAATCGGCGCAAACATGGTGGCCGCGATATAAACGCCGGTTGCCGTGGCTTTCTCTTTCGGCGGAAACCAGTTATTAATCGTTGAAGCCAGACCCACCGGGCATGGTCCTTCGCTAAGCCCCAGTCCCAGTCGCACCATCTTCAGGCTAAACACCGAACTTACCGTGCCCATCAGCCAGGTGAAAGCGGAAAAGCCGAAAATTGATAGTGAAACTAACCCCCGCGTGCCACGTTTGGCGATAAAAAAACCTGCCGGGATCTGGCTTACCGCGTAGCCAAGGAAAAACATACTGGCGATGGCCCCGGCTTCAAAGTTGTTGATATGAAACTCATCAATGATAAACGGCAGCACCGCGCCGATATTGGTTCTGTCGGCGTAATTTATTGCATACACCAGGAAAATCATCGTCAAAACCACCAAACGATATTTTGTCTTCCTGGCGTCAGTACAGACTACAGTATCTATACGTGACATAGGGTATCCTCATTATTGTTTTATATTTTCGCGAACCTTACCGCATCGCGCCTTGTTATCAGGCCTGTGGTTGCAATATAACAATCCCCAAAAGAAACGGTATTCAAAAAACCTCAATTATGAATGAGGAAAATTTGCTTCGTGACTGGATTCAAATTATTGTTGAATCAGCTTGACCGACAGAAATGGCAGATAAAACTGTTAACTTCATCACGAATTACCCCATAACTTATTTTTCGCCTATGTTAAGCTGACCAGGTATTAGGGGAGTAACCGCTGAATTTACTTCCTGGGGTAATAAAATTGGGCGATCATCATTCCATTCACCGGAGATAATCATGAACCAGCCACTACAGAATAAAAGCTTGCCTGTGCCATCTTTACGCAATATCCAGGCATTCATTGAAGTGGCTGATACCAACAGCCTGAATCTGGCAGCTGAAAATCTCAATGTTACGGCCTCCGCGGTAAGCCATCAGATAGCCAGTCTGGAACAGTATCTGGGAAAGAAACTTTTTTCGCGCAGCAGTAAAGGCGTCGTATTGACCGCGATTGGTGAAAAATATTTAAAAGAGGTTTCGGGGGCGTTAAACATTATTGGACAGGCTACCAACCAGGTCATAAATGATATTCACCAGGATTATTTACGCATACATTCAGCACCGAGTTTTGGATTACTATGGTTGATGCCCCGTCTGAATAAATTTCGCCAGGCCTGGCCTGAGCTTAAAATTAGCCTGACCTGTTCTTACGAAAGTATTCAGTTCTCCCGTGATAATATCGACATCGATATCCGCCACGGCCTTTCACAATGGCCGACGCTGGTCGTCAAAACCATAAAAAATGAACGTATGCTCCCCTATACGTCATCGACTTATTTAGCGAGTCATAGCATTCAAAACATTGAAGACTTACTGGGTTGCGATCTTATTCATTCAGATAGCACGCTGATCAACTGGAGCAACTGGCTGTCCTGGCATAAGGTTCGCGGCTGGAATAAAAACTTTATTTTTAATTTTGACCGCTCCTATATGAGCATTGAGGCTGCACGTATGGGCATGGGGATTATTCTTGAAAGCAATTTACTGGCCGGACAAAGCGTTAGCCAACGCCACCTGGCGCCCGTTTTTACGACTGACGTGAGTATGCCGGTTAACGCTCACCACTTCGTTTTGCCACATCACAATGAACAAAAAGAGAAAGTGAAGATATTCTTTAATTGGGTTTCCAAAGAGCTAAGCCGCGAAGGATTTCAGATCTAATAGCTGGCGGTAGACAAACCTGAAATGTGCGCCTAAAGTTAATCAATCGATTGATTAAGACTTAGGGCGTGTGATGAATATTCCCACTACGACCACCAAGGGCGAGCAGGCGAAAAGTCAGCTCATTGCCGCCGCGCTGGCGCAGTTTGGCGAGTATGGCCTCCATGCCACCACGCGCGATATCGCCGCGCTGGCGGGGCAAAATATTGCCGCCATTACTTACTATTTCGGCTCAAAAGAGGATTTATACCTCGCCTGCGCCCAGTGGATTGCCGATTTTCTTGGCGAAAAATTTCGCCCCCATGCTGAAAAAGCGGAACGTCTGTTTCGCCAGCCTGCCCCTGACCGGGACGCCATACGCGAGCTCATTCTGCTCGCCTGCAAGAACATGATTATGCTGCTGACGCAGGAAGACACCGTTAACCTGAGCAAATTTATTTCACGCGAGCAGCTCTCTCCCACGTCGGCCTATCAATTGGTCCATGAACAGGTTATCGATCCGTTGCACACCCATCTGACAAGATTGGTTGCCGCTTATACCGGCTGCGACGCCAATGATACGCGCATGATTTTGCATACCCATGCCTTACTGGGCGAAGTGCTGGCGTTCCGTCTCGGCAAAGAAACTATTCTGTTACGTACCGGCTGGCCGCAGTTTGATGAAGAAAAAGCGGCGCTGATTTACCAGACGGTAACCTGCCACATCGATCTTATTCTGCACGGTTTAACGCAAAGGAGTCTGGACTGATGAAAAAACCTGTCGTTATCGGACTGGCAATCGCAGCGATCGTCGCTGTGATTGCCGGTGGAACCTGGTGGTATCAAAGTCGGCAGGACGATGGGCTGACGCTATACGGTAATGTCGATATCCGTACCGTCAATATCAGCTTTCGCGTCGGCGGCAGGCTGGCGTCGCTGAATGTTGATGAAGGCGATACTATCAAAGCCGGACAGGTGCTCGGCGAACTGGATCACGCGCCATACGAAAACGCGCTAATGCAGGCGAAAGCTGGCGTGTCGGTCGCGCAGGCGCAATATGATTTGATGCTGGCAGGCTATCGCGATGAAGAGATAGCCCAGGCCGCCGCCGCCGTCAGACAGGCGCAAGCCGCCTATGACTACGCGCAAAACTTTTATAACCGTCAGCAAGGATTGTGGAAAAGCCGCACCATTTCCGCTAACGATCTGGAAAATGCCCGCTCATCGCGCGATCAGGCGCAGGCGACGCTGAAGTCCGCGCAGGATAAACTGAGCCAGTACCGTACCGGTAATCGTGAACAGGATATCGCCCAGGCGAAAGCCAGCCTGGAACAGGCAAAGGCCCAACTGGCGCAGGCGCAGCTTGATTTGCAGGACACCACGCTTATCGCGCCTGCCAACGGAACCTTGCTCACCCGCGCGGTCGAGCCTGGCAGTATGCTGAACGCCGGCAGCACGGTATTAACGCTCTCGCTGACCCGCCCCGTCTGGGTGCGCGCCTATGTCGATGAACGCAACCTCAGTCAGACGCAACCGGGGCGCGACATTCTGTTGTATACCGACGGTCGTCCTGACAAACCTTACCACGGCAAGATTGGTTTCGTTTCGCCCACCGCGGAATTTACGCCGAAAACCGTCGAAACGCCGGATCTGCGTACCGATCTCGTCTATCGCCTGCGCATTATCGTCACCGATGCGGACGATGCGTTACGCCAGGGGATGCCAGTCACGGTGAAATTTAATGACGAGGCACGGCATGAGTGAGGCCGTTATTACGCTGCACGGTCTGACGAAGCGCTTTGCGGGAATGGATAAACCCGCCGTCGCGCCGCTCGACTGTACCATTCATTCCGGTTATGTCACCGGGCTGGTAGGGCCGGACGGCGCAGGAAAAACCACGCTGATGCGTATGCTGGCGGGCCTGCTCAAAGCCGATGGCGGCAACGCGTCAGTATTGGGCTTCGACCCGATACAAAACGACAGCGAGCTGCACGCGGTTCTGGGCTATATGCCGCAGAAATTCGGTCTGTATGAAGATCTTACCGTCATGGAGAACCTTAATCTCTATGCCGATTTACGCAGCGTTACCGGCGAGATACGGGAAAAGACCTTTGCCCGTTTGTTGGAGTTTACCGCCCTCGGCCCTTTCACTGGCCGTCTGGCAGGAAAATTGTCCGGCGGGATGAAGCAAAAACTGGGGCTGGCCTGTACGCTGGTCGGCGAACCGAAAGTGCTGCTGTTGGATGAACCGGGCGTTGGCGTTGACCCGATTTCACGGCGCGAGTTGTGGCAAATGGTCCACGAACTGGCGGGCGACGGGATGCTGATTTTATGGAGTACCTCCTATCTGGATGAAGCCGAACAGTGTCGCGATGTGCTGCTGATGAATGAAGGCGAGCTGCTCTATCAGGGCGAACCTAAAGCGCTGACGCAAACGATGGCCGGTCGTAGCTTTCTGATGAGCAGTCCACAGGAAAACAACCGTAAGTTGCTACAGAGAGCGCTCAGACTGCCGCAGGTGAGCGACGGCATGATTCAGGGACGTTCGGTACGCCTGATCCTGAAAAAAGAGGCGACCGCAGCAGATATTCGCCAGGCCGAAGGGATGCCGGAAATCACCCTCAATGAGACCGCGCCGCGCTTCGAAGATGCGTTTATCGATCTGCTTGGCGGAGCGGGAACCTCGGAGTCTCCGCTGGGTTCAATCCTGCATACGGTTGAAGGCACTGCCGGCGAAACGGTGATTGAAGCGCAGGAACTGACGAAAAAATTTGGCGATTTCGCAGCCACGGACCATGTTAATTTCGTCGTACAGCGCGGCGAGATTTTTGGCCTGCTCGGCCCGAACGGCGCGGGTAAATCAACCACCTTTAAAATGATGTGCGGCCTGCTGGTGCCGACGTCCGGCAAGGCGCTGGTGCTGGATATGGACCTGAAAGTCAGCTCCGGCAAAGCCCGTCAGCATCTGGGCTATATGGCGCAAAAATTTTCGCTTTACGGCAACCTGACGGTTGAGCAGAACCTGCGTTTTTTCTCCGGCGTCTACGGTTTGCGGGGCCGCGCGCAAAATGAAAAAATTCAGCGCATGAGTGAAGCGTTTGGTCTGAAAAGCATCGCGTCGCATCCCACCGATGCGCTACCGCTGGGCTTTAAACAGCGACTGGCGCTGGCCTGCTCGCTGATGCACGAACCGGATATTTTATTCCTTGATGAACCAACGTCCGGGGTTGATCCCCTCACCCGCCGTGAATTTTGGCTGCATATTAATAGCATGGTGGAAAAAGGGGTCACGGTAATGGTGACGACCCACTTTATGGATGAGGCGGAATATTGCGATCGCATCGGACTGGTTTATCGCGGGAAGCTTATCGCCAGCGGTACGCCGGACGATCTCAAAGCGCAGGCCGCCGATGAGCAACAGGCCGATCCGACGATGGAGCAGGCCTTTATCACTCTCATCAATGACTGGGATAAGGAGCATACGCATGAGTAAGTCTCTCTCCTGGCGCCGCGTGCGTGCGTTGTGCGTCAAAGAGACGCGCCAGATCGTGCGCGATCCCAGTAGCTGGCTGATTGCGGTGGTGATCCCGCTGCTGTTGCTGTTTATTTTTGGTTACGGCATTAACCTCGACTCCAGCAAGCTGCGGGTGGGGATTCTGCTTGAACAGCAAAGCCAGGAGGCGCTGGATTTCACTCATGCGATGACCGGTTCACCCTATATCGACGCGACCATTAGCGATAATCGCCATGAATTAATTGAAAAAATGCAGGCCGGACGCATTCGCGGACTGGTGGTGATTCCGGTGGATTTCGCGCAGCAAATGGCGCGCGCCGGTGACAGCGCGCCGATTCAGGTGATTACCGACGGCAGCGAGCCAAACACCGCCAACTTCGTTCAGGGCTATGTTGAAGGCATCTGGCAAATCTGGCAACAGCAGCGGGCGGAAGATCGCGGCGACACCTTTGAACCGCTCATCGACGTCCAGACGCGCTACTGGTTTAACCCGGCGGCGATCAGTCAGCATTTTATCATTCCCGGGGCGGTGACCATTATCATGACGGTAATTGGCGCCATCCTCACCTCGCTGGTCGTTGCCCGCGAATGGGAGCGCGGCACGATGGAGGCGCTGCTCTCAACCGAAGTGACGCGTGTTGAACTGCTGCTGTGTAAGCTTATTCCCTATTACTTTCTCGGTATGCTGGCGATGCTGCTCTGTATGCTGGTATCGGTGTTTATTCTCGGCGTGCCGTATCGCGGTTCGCTGGTGATTCTGTTTATCATCACCAGTCTGTTTTTACTGAGTACGCTGGGGATGGGGCTGTTGATTTCCACTATCACTCGCAACCAGTTTAACGCCGCGCAGGTGGCGCTGAACGCCGCGTTTTTGCCCTCGATTATGCTGTCCGGATTTATCTTCCAGATAGACAGTATGCCTGCGGTGATCCGCGCGGTGACCTATATTATTCCGGCGCGCTATTTTGTCAGCACCCTACAAAGTCTGTTTCTGGCCGGCAATATTCCGGTCGTGTTAGGCGTTAACGTACTGTTTTTAATCGCCTCGGCGGTGATGTTTATTGGCCTGACGTGGCTAAAAACCAAACGACGGCTGGATTAACTATGTGTATGGATAATTGTCGTCGTAGGCCGGATAAGGCGTTCACGCCGCCATCCGGTATTATGCCTGATGCGCTTTGCTTATCAGGCCTACAAACTGGACTGAGAGGACGGACATGTTTCATCGCTTATGGACGTTAATTCGCAAAGAACTGCAATCGCTTTTACGCGAACCACAAACGCGCGCGATCCTGATTCTGCCGGTGCTGATTCAGGTCATCCTGTTTCCGTTCGCCGCGACGCTTGAAGTCACTAACGCGACTATCGCCATCTATAACGAAGATAACGGCAAACATTCGGTAGAACTTACCCAGCGCTTTGCCCGCGCGAAAGCGTTTACCCATGTGCTATTGCTGAACAGTCCGCAGGAGATCCAGCCGACTATCAATACGCAAAAAGCGCTGCTGCTGGTGCGCTTCCCGGCGGATTTCTCGCGGAATCTGGATACCTTCCAGCCTGCGCCGATGCAACTCATTCTTGATGGACGTAACTCCAACAGCGCGCAAATCGCCGCCAATTATCTGCAACAGATCGTCAAGGAGTATCAGCAGACATTGATGGACGGCAAGCCAAAGCCCAACAATAGCGAACTGGTGGTACGCAACTGGTATAACCCGAATCTGGACTACAAGTGGTTTGTGGTGCCCTCGCTGATCGCCATGATCACCACTATTGGCGTGATGATCGTCACTTCGCTGTCCGTCGCCCGCGAGCGTGAACAAGGCACTCTGGATCAGCTGCTGGTCTCTCCGCTCACCACCTGGCAGATTTTCGTTGGTAAAGCGGTGCCGGCGCTGATTGTCGCGACCTTCCAGGCCACGATCGTGCTGGCTATCGGCATTTGGGCATACCAAATTCCCTTCGCCGGTTCGTTAGCGCTGTTTTATTTCACGATGGTGATTTACGGGCTGTCGCTGGTAGGCTTTGGCTTGCTGATATCATCGCTTTGCGCCACGCAACAGCAGGCGTTTATCGGCGTCTTTGTCTTTATGATGCCGGCGATTTTGCTCTCGGGGTATGTCTCGCCGGTGGAAAATATGCCGGTCTGGCTGCAAAACCTGACGTGGATAAACCCTATCCGCCACTTTACTGATATTACTAAGCAAATTTATCTTAAGGACGCGAGTCTGGGGATTGTCTGGGGAAGTTTGTGGCCGCTACTGGTAATAGCGGCCACCACGGGTTCAGCGGCGTATGCGATGTTTAGACGCAAAGTGATGTAGCTTTTTATCTTTCGCCAGTAGCGAGACCACGGCGGGCCCGGCCAGGATAGCCAGCCCCGCCAGCGCCAGTAAGACATTGTTTTGCAATACGCGGGATAGCAGCCAGAGGACAATCAGCGCGGTGCCGAAGTACCAGGTGGTAGTCAGCTCTTCCAGCACATCCGCCACATCGCGCCAGCGTTGCTCATGATGGCGCTGCAACGCCAGCATCAGCAGTACCGTCACGCCATAAAGCACGCATAATCCCAGGCCGACGCGCACTAATGTGCCGCTCATCCAGCCTATTACCAGCATCGCCACTACCAGTAAATGCAACATAATCTGCCAACAACCGAGGCCGGTTGCGACACGAACGCGTTGTTGCCACTTCATGGCTTTTCTCCTGAAGCATTTTTCTCTCATTATTCAGAGTACCGAACTTTACGGAAAATTCCGTAAGACCGCATCTTTTTGTGACGACGACTACACTATTTCAATCAGGATAGTGACGCGGACAGGAAGAAAATGACTCAACACACGCGAAATTTTTCATTCAAAGTGCTCACAATTAATACGCACAAAGGTTTTACCGCCTTTAATAAACGCTTCATCCTGCCGGAGCTGCGCGACGCCGTCAGAACGGTCGGCGCCGATATCGTCTGTCTGCAAGAAGTGATGGGCGCGCACGAAGTGCATCCGCTGCATATCGAAAACTGGCCGGACACTACCCACTATGAATTTTTAGCCGACACCATGTGGAGCGATTTCGCCTATGGCCGCAATGCGGTCTATCCGGAAGGCCACCACGGTAACGCGGTTCTTTCTCGTTATCCCATTGAACATTATGAAAATCGCGACGTCTCGGTCGGCGGTAGCGAAAAACGCGGCGTGCTCTATTGCCGCATTACGCCGCCCATGCTCAACCGCCCTATCCACGTCATGTGCGTACATCTCGGCCTGCGGGAGAGTCACCGCCAGGCACAGCTAACCATGCTGGCGGGATGGGTGAATGCCTTGCCGGAATCAGAACCGGTGCTGGTGGCCGGAGACTTTAATGACTGGCGGCAAAAGGCCGGCCCGCCGTTAAACGCGGCCGGGTTGGAGGAGATATTCACCCGTGCCCATGGCCGACCGGCGCGCACATTCCCGGTGAGTATGCCGCTGCTGCGACTCGATCGTATTTACGTCAAGAATGCGAACGCCAGTTCTCCTACGGCGCTGCCGCTGCGGAACTGGCGACATTTATCAGACCATGCCCCCCTTAGCGCGGAGATCCATCTATGAAATGCGGCTGGCGTGAAGGTAATCAAATTCAGCTACTGGAAAACGGCGACCAGTTCTATCCTGCCGTGTTTGAGGCTATCGCTCAAGCACAGCAAAAAATCATTCTGGAAACCTTTATCTTGTTTGAAGATGAGGTGGGTAAAAAACTCCATGCCGCTCTGCTAAAAGCCGCACAGCGCGGCGTAAAAGCCGAAGTATTACTCGACGGCTACGGCTCTCCCGATCTCAGCGACGCGTTTGTCGGCGAATTAACCTCGGCGGGCGTTATTTTTCGCTATTACGACCCCCGCCCGCGTCTACTGGGGTTGCGAACCAATATCTTCCGCCGAATGCACCGCAAAATTGTGGTGATTGATGATCGTATTGCCTTTGTCGGCGGCATTAACTACTCCGCCGAACATATGTCGGATTACGGCCCGCAGGCGAAACAAGACTACGCGGTACGGGTCGAAGGGCCTGTAGTGGCCGATATCCTGCAATTCGAAGTCGAGAATCTGCCGGGGCAAAGCCCCGCGCGCCGCTGGTGGAAGCGCCATCATCAGGCCGAAGAAAACCGCCACCCCGGCGAAGCGCAGGCGCTGTTTGTCTGGCGGGATAATGAAGAACACCGCGACGATATCGAACGTCATTATCTGAAAATGCTGACCCAGGCAAAGCGTGAAGTGATTATCGCTAACGCCTATTTTTTCCCCGGCTATCGCTTGCTCCACGCAATGCGTAAAGCCGCCCGCCGTGGCGTGAGCGTAAAACTGATTGTCCAGGGGGAACCAGACATGCCGATAGTCAAAGTCGGCGCGCGGTTGCTCTATAACTATCTGGTGAAGGGCGGCGTGCAGGTTTATGAATACCGACGCCGTCCGCTGCATGGCAAGGTGGCGCTGATGGACGATCACTGGGCCACGGTAGGGTCGAGTAATCTCGATCCGCTCAGCCTGTCGCTTAACCTTGAAGCTAACCTGATCATTCACGATCGTACCTTTAACCAGACCCTGCGCGATAATTTACAAGGCATCATCGTGAACGATTGTAAGCAGGTCGATGAGTCTATGCTGCCGAAACGCACCTGGTGGAACCTGACCAAAAGCGTGCTGGCGTTCCACTTTTTACGTCATTTCCCGGCGCTGGTCGGCTGGCTACCGGCGCATACCCCGCATCTGGCGCAGGTTCCCCCGCCTGCCCAGCCAGAAATGGAAACCCAGGATCGCGTTGATCCAGAAAATACAGGAGTGAAGCCCTAATGGCTAAATCGCATCCGCGCTGGCGGCTGGCTAAAAAAGTGCTGACCTGGCTGTTTTTTATTGCGGTCGTCGTTCTGCTGGTGGTTTATGCTAAAAAGGTCGACTGGGGCGATGTCTGGACCGTCATCCGCGACTATAACCGCACGGCGCTTTTAAGCGCTGTAGGACTGGTGATCGTTAGCTATCTTCTGTACGGCTGCTACGACCTGCTTGGACGGCTTTATTGCGGCCATAAACTGGCGAAGCGACAGGTGATGTTGGTATCGTTCGTCTGCTATGCCTTTAACCTGACGCTCAGCACCTGGGTCGGCGGGATCGGGATGCGTTACCGACTGTACTCTCGCCTCGGGTTGCCCGGCAGTACTATCACGCGTATTTTCTCACTCAGCATTACCACTAACTGGCTGGGCTATATTCTGCTTGGCGGCATCATTTTTACCTTCGGCATTGTCCAGCTTCCCGACCACTGGTATATCGATGAAGGCACGCTACGAATTCTCGGTATCGTTTTATTGTTGATTATCGCGGTCTATCTGTGGTTTTGCGCCTTTGCGAAGCGGCGGCATATGACGATTAAAGGACAGAAACTGGTGCTGCCGTCATGGAAATTCGCGCTGGCGCAGATGGCGATCTCCAGCGCGAACTGGATGGCGATGGGCGCCATCATCTGGCTGCTGATGGGTCAGGATGTGAACTATTTCTTTGTGCTGGGCGTACTGCTGGTGAGCAGTATCGCGGGCGTCATCGTGCATATTCCGGCAGGCATCGGCGTGCTGGAGGCCGTATTCCTTGCGTTGCTGGCGGGCGAACATACGTCGCAAGGCACGATTATCGCCGCCCTGCTCGCGTACCGCGTGCTTTACTATTTTATTCCCCTGTTGCTGGCGCTGGTGTGCTATCTGATCCTGGAGAGCCGGGCGAAGAAGCTGCGGGCGAAAAACGAGCGGGCGATGGCGAAATAAATTTAAGCAGACGCGTTTTCGCTTTCCAGCACAACGCGTTTTATCCGGTAAAAATAAACATATGCTGAGAAAAAAGACGTATTCATCTGTAAGCGGGAAAAAAGCAGCAATGACCAGCTAAACAGCAGCAGGAGCACTTCGTGAAACTCGCCCATGAATACTGATGACAGGGTACAGAACGTTGCCAACGTAACGGAAATAATGGCCAGCAATAGCGCATAGCGGTAAATAATGACCCCGCTCATTCTTCCTTTAAGCAGGAGCTGATTTGACGGGGTAAGAAAAGCGATATAGCCCACGGCCAGGAAGAAGACCAGCTCCAGATGCTTTTTATTGTGCAGCTCAAACTGCGCAATAACCATGTTTATACTGACGATCCATGTCATGGTCATCATGATCGCCGTAAGCCCAATAACGCCTCCGTGAGGAATACCTTGTTCATACCAGTTTTTTTTGTAGTGGCTGGCCGGATACACAGGTAACTTAATTTCTGGCGGGATCAACTGCCCTTTTTTCACCAGCTCCGCCAGTGTTTTTCCTGTTAGCCACGTCATCAGGTTCATGGGCTTATCATTTCCTTGTCTGTGAGGTGAGATATTTTTGTAATGCGACTCGCACTAATCGACGCCCCAGGCAGAAACGAATCATCATCGTAAACGTTTCGCCATTCATCACCCAGCGGCAAAGCACAACCATAATAATCGCGATAACCAGATCACTCTTTAGTTCGCTATTTTGATGGCACAACACGTCAAATAATCCAGTACCGCAGAGCATAATATTTAATAAAAACAGTAAAACGCAGAGGCGCAACCCCAGGATAAAACCTTTGGCAATAAGCCATACCTCAGCCATAACACATAGCATCATACCTATAGCACTGCCAAAATAAATAATTATATTTAGTGGCCAATACAGGATAAACTTATCAAAAACAAAATGCGCACTGCACACACCCCCCACAAGAAGCATAAAACTAAACGCGCAAACAGGCGCAGGATTGGGTAATGAATGTTCCCATGACAATCCGGTAATGAAATGAGAAATCAGCGCTGGCGGGCATTTCTTATTAAAATCCTCGCCGCCATTTTTAATGGCGCGAGTGACGTCTTTAGCTTCACAAAACGCTAACCAAAATTGTTTGCCACATAATTTACTCATTATACCCATCATCACCAACCTGAATAAAAAACCTGCAACGCCTACGGCCTGAAAGATAATAGTATTTCCAGAATCATCAAAATGATATAACGACACAGCGTAACCACAGCATTAATAATGCCAAGGTAAAGCGTCAGCGCGCCAGGTAAAGCGCAACGAGACAGGGATGAAAACTCGCTGTGGTATAACATGCGGGCATAACCATGAAGTGTCGATTTTTCTAGTGCTGTAATCAATGTCCACACCAATACCGTCAGCACACTGACTATCCAGACCAGAGTGCTACTGGCCACCAGGCTATTGACAACTATCGCAGCAATGATCCCGCTTACCGCCATAAAAATTAACGGCCTGAATAGACCAGAACTGATATTCAGGTAGAAAATAAATAAGGCATTAAGACTAAACATGATTCCAACAATCACGAAAATGGTCGCGCCACCTGAGAAAAGGTAAGCTAATGACACGCCGGTAAGCGTAATGATGGCAATATATATCAACGTTGCGACAACAGTGCCAAAGCGGGAAAGACAGGTAATGGTCCCATACCCCAGGCCAAGCAAAAGTGCTGATATCCACAAAACAACAACAGGTTGAACATGAGGTATCAAAAAATGAGTATACAACGTTAACCATATAATGCCGGCGGTACACCATAGTCCCAACGCAGTATACCAATAGGTAAGGGATAACATTGTCGCGGGAATAAATGCTATTTGCCGTATACGTATTGCAGCCAGAGGTCCCACTTGTCATTTATCACTCTTCACATGATCACGGTGATAAGAATGGCAAGCGCAGGAAAACATTTCTAAGATATTTATGCTGTTTCGCCCTAAATATAGTCCTAAAAAAAATCCTGGCGCAGGGCCAGGATTTTAAGAGATCGCTATAATTAGCGGCGATTACCAAAAATACGCAGTAACATCAGGAACAGGTTGATAAAGTCCAGGTACAGCGTTAACGCGCCGAGAATCGAATATTTACGCAGATTAGCGCTATCGCGGGTATCTATTTGCTCGCCGATATTTTTCAGTTTCTGCGTGTCATAGGCGGTCAGACCGACAAACACCACCACCCCGATATAGGTTACCGCCCACATCAGCGCTTCACTCTTCAGCCAGAAATTGACCAGCGACGCCAGAACGATACCAATAAGCGCCATAAACAGCATATTGCCGAAACCGCTAAGATCGCGTTTAGTGGTGTACCCGTACAGGCTCATGGCGCCAAACATTCCCCCCGTCACCACAAACGTGCTGGCGATAGAGGAGTAGGTGTAAACGATAAAAATACTGGATAACGTCAATCCGGTTAGCGCCGAATAGAGCATAAACAGCGTCGTCGCCATTCCGGCGCTAAGTTTATGCACCAGTCCCGACAGAACAAACACCAGCGCAAGCTGGGCAATAATTAAGCCAAAGAAGGTGATCTTACTGGAAAAGACAAACATCATGACGGCTGGCGTATTAGCCGCATACCACGCGATAAACGCGGTCAGTAACAGTCCGACCGTCATCCAGCCATACACTTGCGCCATATAGGTCTGCAGGCCGGACCGCGCCTGCACTATTGAATCAGATCGTGGAAATCTGTCCATGATGAACTCCTGTGTGGAAATGATACCCTAAAGCGTATCACATTCTGCTACCAACGTTTCGCCAACTGCTGGTCGCTGTCGCGCGCTTCGACCCAGCGATCGCCTTCCGGCGTGGCTTCACGCTTCCAGAACGGCGCACGGGTTTTCAGATAATCCATAATGAACTGACCGGCGTCGAACGCGCTACTGCGGTGCGCGCTGGTGACGCCGACAAACACAATCTCATCGCCCGGCCATAATTCGCCAACGCGATGAATCACCGTGACCCGCCCCAGCGGCCAGCGGGAACGCGCCTTCGCGACGATCTCCGCCAGAGCTTTCTCAGTCATGCCGGGATAATGCTCCAGCGTCAGCGCCTTAACGCTATCGCCCAGGTTATGATTGCGCACTTTTCCGGTAAAGGTGACGACCGCGCCGTCTTCGTCGCGCGCCGCCAGCCAGGAATATTCCTCCCCGACGCTAAACGGCGCAGAGCCGACTACAATTCGCGTTTCACGCATGTTAGCCCCCCGTGACTGGCGGGAAAAACGCCACTTCATCGCCCGCCGTCAGCGGATGGTCAAAACTTACCAGCGTCTGGTTGACCGCCGCCAACAGCTTACCGTCTTCCAGCGCCAGCGCCCAACGATCGCTCTTTGTCGCCAGATGCTGTCGCAGCGACTCAACGGTGGAAAAATCTGCTGGAAGATCCAGCGCGTCAGTTCCTGTAAGCTCGCGAACCTGGGCGAAGAAAAGCACCTTAATCATGCGCATCCACCTTAAAATCCCCCGATTTGCCGCCGCTTTTCGCCAGCAGGCGCACCGGACCAATTACCATATCTTTTTGTACCGCTTTACACATGTCGTAGATGGTTAACGCCGCGACGGACGCCGCAGTTAACGCTTCCATTTCGACGCCGGTTTTACCGGTCAGACGGCACAGAGACTCAATACGTACGCGGTTATGCTCCGGCTCGGCCTGAAGCTGAATCTCCACTTTACTTAGCAGTAGCGGGTGGCACAGCGGGATCAACTCCCAGGTGCGTTTGGCGGCCTGAATACCGGCAATACGGGCGGTGGCGAAAACATCGCCCTTGTGGTGTTTGCCATCAACAATCATCGCCAGCGTTTCACTACGCATGGTAACGAATGCTTCCGCCCGCGCTTCACGAACGGTTTCCGCTTTCGCGGAAACGTCCACCATGTGCGCTTCGCCTGCGGCGTTTATATGGGTTAATTGCGACATCGTTATTTCTTTAAATGAGGGTGAAAATTACATGGGCGTGTACGGGCATCCAGTTGCGGCGCAATGATATTCTCCCATGCGGTTCTGCACGCTTTTGTGGAGCCCGGCATGGCGAAAATCAAGGTGTTATTCGCCACGCCAGCTACCGCGCGCGACTGCAGAGTTGCGGTACCGATCTCTTCAAACGAGAGCATGCGAAACACTTCGCCAAATCCTTCCACTTCACGATCGAACAGCGGCAACAGCGCTTCCGGCGCCTGATCGCCTTCGGTCAAACCGGTCCCACCAGTTATCAATACGACCTGCACCTCATCACTGGCGATCCAGGCGGAAACCTGGGCGCGAATCGCGTAACGGTTCTCTTTAACGATGGCTTTCGCCACCACTTCATGCCCGGCCTCCTGCGCCGAATCACGCAGATAATGACCGGAGGTGTCGTCTTCTTCGCCGCGTCGGCTGGAAACAGTAAGAATAGCGATGCGGGTCGGGATAAATTCAGCGCTGACCTGACTCATCTGAAATCTCCTTATTAAGGATTAACCGCCAATGTAAGATAAATTTTGCGTAATACCAGTATTGCTCTGGTGAAGAAAGTGGGTCTGCTTTTTCTCCCGCAACGCGTCGGAAATACGTTCCTCAAGCGCGTATTGCTGCGCGTCATCCTGTAACAGGTCGCGTAAACTCACGCCGCCGTCGCCAAACAGACATAAATGCAGCTTACCGACGGACGAAACACGCAGGCGGTTACAGGTGGCGCAGAAATCTTTTTCATACGGCATAATGAGGCCGATCTCACCGGCGTAATCGGGATGACAAAAAACCTGCGCCGGGCCATCGCTGCGCTGGCGGAGCTGGTGGATCCAACCGCGCTTAATCAGCTCGTCGCGTAATACCTGACCCGAAATATGATGTTTGCGGAAGAGATCGCTCCCCTCGCCCGTCTCCATAAGTTCAATGAAGCGTAGCTGAATGGGGCGAGGCTGAATCCAGGCAAGGAAGGTATCCAACTGATGGTGATTCACGTCGCGCATCAGCACGGTGTTGACTTTCACCTTTTCGAAACCGGCGTCAAAGGCGGCATCGATGCCCGCCATCACCTGGCGGAATTTGTCCTGACCGGTAATCGCATGGAACTGACGCGCATCCAGACTATCCACGCTAACATTGACGCCCGTCAGCCCCGCTTCGCGCCAGTTCGCGGCATCGCGCGCCAGTCGATAACCGTTAGTGGTCACCGCGATCTGGCGAATAGCATCATTTTCACCCACGGCGGCAATGATGTCGGTAAAATCGCGGCGTAATGAAGGCTCGCCGCCGGTAAGACGCACCTTTTCCGTGCCAAGACTGGCAAAAGCGCGCGTAACGCGACGAATTTCATCGACGGTAAGGAAACCGTTGTTAGTGACGCCGCCAGGTTTGTAGCCATCCGGCAGACAGTAGGTGCAACGAAAGTTGCACACATCGGTAATCGACAAACGCAAGTAGTAAAACTTACGCGCGAAAGCATCGGTAAGTTGTGAAGCCATGTACACCTTTCCAAATACGGGAGGCGGAGTCATTTCTTCCTGCGCCCTGGTGGCAAACGTTAAACGTTGTCACGGCCAAAGCACCATATCAAAAATGACCCAGGTGCAGAGGCTAGAGTGTTTACTGTGGTTACGCCGATACTAGCGTGTAAATGACAATTTCGCCATCACGCTTTCGCTATATAAACATATACATAGCGATATGATCGTGCTATTTAGCGACAGAATACGTGAAAATCACACTTTTACATTGATATATATCATTTAGCCGTGGTAACGCCCTCGCTATAAAGGGGTAGTCGGGAATAATTAATTGTCTTTTAGCCGGTCGGCTAATTGCTGAAAACCCGCGACTTGCGCTACTGTAGCGCTGCTTATTTGACTTCAGGAATTTTTATGCGCAATCGTACGCTGGCTGACCTTGATCGTGTCGTTGCCCTCGGCGGAGGGCATGGATTAGGACGCGTCCTCTCCTCGCTTTCTTCATTAGGTTCGCGCCTGACCGGCATTGTGACTACCACAGATAACGGGGGGTCAACTGGCCGTATTCGCCGCTCGGAAGGCGGGATCGCCTGGGGCGATATGCGCAACTGCCTGAATCAGTTAATTACCGAACCCAGCGTCGCATCCGCTATGTTTGAGTACCGTTTTGGCGGTAATGGCGAACTTTCTGGTCATAACCTCGGAAATTTGATGTTAAAGGCGTTAGATCACCTGAGCGTGCGGCCTCTGGAAGCGATTAATTTAATTCGTAATCTACTTAAAGTGGACGCGCAACTGATCCCGATGTCGGAGCTACCGGTAGATCTGATGGCGATTGACGATCAGGGGCATGAGATTTATGGCGAGGTGAATATCGATCAGTTAGCGACTCCTCCGCAGGAGATCATGTTAACGCCAAACGTTCCGGCGACGCGGGAAGCGGTACAGGCCATTAATGACGCGGATCTGATTCTGATTGGCCCTGGCAGTTTTTATACCAGCCTGATGCCTTGCCTGCTGCTGGATGAACTGGCGCAGGCGCTGCGGCGCACCCCGGCGCCAATGGTGTATATCGGCAATCTGGGTCGCGAACTGAGTCTGCCCGCCGCCAGTTTAACGCTGGTCGATAAGCTGGCAATGATGGAGCAATATATTGGCAAAAAAGTCATTGACGCGGTGGTGGTTGGACCGCAAGTTGACGTCAGTGCGGTGAACGATCGGCTGGTGATTCAGGAAGTGCTGGAGGCCAGCGATATCCCCTATCGCCACGATCGTCAGTTACTACACAATGCGCTGGAAAAAGCGCTACAGGCGTTGGGTTAAGCCCATTTACCGACGACGCTGCGCTTATCAGAAGCCTGTTTACACCGAAGGGTAAACAGGCTCTCTCCCCCTTCTGATAAACTACGTTCAGCTATCGCCAGTAGGCGCTCATGAGCGAGCTCAACTCTTTTTTCAGCAATATATTCTCCATGATCTCAGTAAAGAGGGTCTGATTGATCTCTTCCATTATTTTTATCCCAATAGCACGCTCTGCATCCATCTGTACCTCAGTAGTACGCTCTGCGTCAGAGTCGTCTGCTATTCTTAAATCTTCCAGTTCAGCATTGACCCGGCTCTGATACTCATCCGTTTCAATACACTCATCCCTTTTAGCCATCCTTTCACGCCACTCTTCTGGCGCTATGCGCTCCAGCACTTTATGCCACGGCCCCCACAGCGCAAACCATTTGTGAAAATCCCTATTTTCAGCAATTTTTATCCTTATTTCCGCCTCGTCCAGGTCAGACTCAGTGATACCCGAAACGTTATAAAATCGCATATCCCGGGTCATTGTTGTCAGCGACAGCGACTCTCGTAACTGATTCTGAAACCCCAGAAATACTTCGACTTCGTCAATAAAAAACAGCCGTTTTACCTTTTCTCTGGCGAGCGATTCTATTTGCTCCAGCCGAAAGATTTCACGCCCCGCCATAATCAGTTCCGCTAAGTGGCTATCAAAGGCGCCTCTTTCAGCATCATGAACCAACGTCGCTTCCTGCATTTGGTGGTATGCCAGTGTGACCCGATCTTCACAGCTTATCGTTGCACCCATCGCTATAATAAATGCGGTTTCTCTTAGTACGCTATCTTCAGCCAGGCGCATTAGCCAGGCGGAGACTTGTTCCTTAAAATCCGGGTGTCGGGTGTTCTGCGTATCGCTAAGACGATCCAGAAACATGCTGAAGGCTGCCGCGTTTACTTCCGTCTCAAACGCCCGCCATTGGTTGACGTCTTCCTCCTCGAGATTGGTTAGCCACCCCTGGACAGCTTGATGCAGTGGTCGAGTTACCCGAACAATTGAAAAGTCGCCCATGGCAAACAATACCCGGGGTCCCTGATAATCTACAGAGGACATTAGCCGCTGCATATTCTGTATTGTTCGTTCTGAAAAAGGATTATATTCTACGATTATTCTTGTAGGTTGAGGTCCTTCACCACGAAAATGGGGTAACGACTCCGGGAGACGGACCAGGTTATTGCGAGAGGCCTGCATTATTTGTAATGCCGCCGGGAGGTTTTCCGGTAGATTACTCAATGCGTTACGGGAAACATCCAGCGTTGTTATCGTGGGAGGTAGTGTTTCAGGCAGAACAGTAATCTGATTTTTACTTACATCCAGGTCCTGTAATTCTGGTGGTAACGATGCGGGCAGACTGGTTAAGGCATTTTCGCCGGCCTTCAGATTCTTCAGGCCCGGCGGCAATGTTTCAGGCAGCGCGGTTAACGAATTACTCTGCACATTCAAATGGGTAATCCCTGACGGAAGATGTTCTGGCAATGTCCTTATGCGGTTATCATAAACGCTCAGGTACCGAAGTTCCTCAGGTAGATTTTCAGGTAAGAAACTAATTTTATTATGGAAAAGATCCAGCGATTGAAGCGCTGAAGGCAAACGTTCCGGCAATTCAGTAATACGGTTAATGCTCAGCTCCATTTCCTGTATGGTATCCGGTAACGTGGCAGGGATACTGGTTAGCTGATTACTGTTGGCATACAGGGTCTTTATATTTCCCTGTAAATTTTCCGGCAAACTTTTCAGTTCATTGTTATCGAGTATCAGAGTAGTTATCTGCTCAGGAATATAGGCAGGTATAGTGGTAAGTCCTAATATTTTCAGACGAAGTTCCGTCTTATTATTTTTCAGGCAGTCACGCATCCGTTGCACGGCTTCTTCACGATTTGCTGCCTCTTCCGCTGGCGCCGCTTTTACCCACTCAGACCAGATTAACTCATAATTCACAGCATCTTTGGAGCCGGAAGCGCTACTCGCCTGCTCGCTTTCTGTCACACGGGTATAGGTGACTGACTTTCCCCCTCCCTCAACGGTATAGCCCTCTGTATTAAAAATTATAGACAGAATTTCCTGACTATTTTCATTCAAAATACAGTATTGGTCTGTCCCCCCTCTACTACACTGAATATTATCCGCATACGCCGGGAAAGCTAACGTCCTTAAACATTCAAACTTGCTTTTGATCTCTTCTGGCGAGGCGGTTTCAGGTGGATGACAAAGATAAGCGATGCAGCTTTGTGCTTCAACCTGATGTTCTGAAGAGAAAAAGGCACTTATTTTATTCCATATCTCTTCTTTTAAAGGCACCTCTGTTGATGCCTCATTGCTAATACTTTGATGCCTTGCCGTAGGTTGTATATTAGTAATATTAAACATATTTTCCCTACCTGATCTGAACGTAACCTAAAGTAACAGATAAGGATATTCTCAACTTTAAATAAGAGGTCATAGTCGTCATTATTTCGGACAAATCATTCAGTATTTGCTGCACTTGACTTATAAATGCTCACGCTTCCATCACCTCTTTTTTTACGTAGGATGATGTTATCTGTTGCCATGACACGATTTCAACGAACTCACATAAGATTAAAATGACGATCATAAGGATAGCTATACCGATAATACGGGGCGTTTTTTTCATAGCCGAGGAGAGAGGGAAAATTAGCGTTGGGTTCAGCCTCAACGCTAATTTTCTTCAGTTGTGATTAAACTAGCTAACTCATTGATGTTTTGACTTTTTCGACAATCTCGTTAGTCAAGCCTGTCACTGTTTTTCATTCCTGACTGACTTAGCCCTTACTATTGCACTGAAATTCTCAAAAGCGAGCCATGGTAACGATGACTCGCTGGCGATCGACACATTGTCAGGACGCCGCGATAAACAACTCGCGTAACTGGTGCAACTGGTCGCGAATTTGCGCGGCTTCTTCAAACTCCAGATTTTGCGCGTGCTGCATCATTTGCCCTTCCAGTTCATGAATTTTCTGCTGCAACGCTTTCGGCGTCATATCCAGTTCGACAATTCCGGCTTTTGCCGTAGAACGGCCCTTGCCTTTCCCCTTCGCTTTGGTTTTCGCAATGTTCTGCCCCAGCGCCAGGATGTCGACCACTTTTTTGTTCAGCCCCTGCGGAGTGATACCGTGCTCTTCGTTGTACTTCTGCTGCTTCTCGCGACGTCGCTCGGTTTCGCCAATCGCCTTCGCCATCGACGGCGTGATTTTATCGCCATACAGAATCGCTTTACCGTTAACGTTACGCGCCGCGCGCCCTATGGTCTGAATCAGGGAGCGCTCGGAGCGCAGGAAGCCCTCTTTATCGGCGTCCAGAATCGCCACCAGCGAGACTTCCGGCATATCCAGCCCTTCGCGCAGCAGGTTAATCCCCACCAGAACGTCAAACTCGCCCAGACGCAAATCGCGGATGATTTCCATGCGCTCCACGGTATCAATATCTGAGTGCAGGTAACGCACGCGCTCGCCGTGCTCTTCCAGATATTCGGTCAAATCTTCCGCCATCCGTTTGGTGAGCGTAGTGACAAGGACACGCTCATTAATGGCCGCACGCTGACGAATTTCGGACAGCAGATCGTCCACCTGGGTCGCCACCGGACGCACTTCAATAATCGGGTCCAGCAGCCCGGTCGGTCGCACGACCTGATCCACCACCTCATCACCAGATTTTTCCAGCTCATAGTTGCCGGGCGTGGCGGAAACATAGATAGTTTGCGGCGCTAAGGCTTCAAACTCCTCAAACTTCAGCGGACGGTTATCCAGCGCCGAAGGCAGACGGAAGCCATACTCGACCAGCGTCTCTTTGCGCGCCCGGTCGCCGCGGTACATGCCGCCTATCTGCGGGATGGTGACATGAGACTCATCCACCACCAGCAGTCCGTCGGCGGGCAGATAATCGAACAAGGTTGGCGGCGGTTCGCCCGGCCCGCGGCCCGACAGAAAGCGGGAATAGTTTTCAATGCCTGAGCAGTAGCCCAGCTCGTTCATCATCTCTAAATCGAACTGCGTGCGCTGGCTTAATCGCTGCTCTTCAAGCAGCTTATTATTTGCCAGCAAGACCTTACGCCTGTCCGCCAGCTCATCTTTTATCTCTTCCATCGCCTGCAGAATACGCTCGCGCGGCGTCACGTAGTGCGTTTTGGGATAGATAGTATAACGTGGCACCGTTGACTCTACCTGCCCGGTTAACGGGTCGAACAGCGACAGGCGTTCCACTTCTTCATCAAACAGCTCAACGCGTAGCGCGATGTCGTCAGATTCAGCCGGGAAGATGTCGATCACTTCGCCGCGCACGCGAAAGGTACCACGCTGAAAAGCTTGATCGTTACGGGTGTATTGCAATTCCGCCAGCCGACGCAAAATCGCGCGCTGGTCAATCAGCATTCCCACCGTCAGATGCAGCATCATTTTCAGGTAGAGATCCGGATCGCCCAGACCGTAAATCGCGGACACGGAAGCCACCACCACGACATCGCGTCGCTCAAGCAACGCTTTCGTTGCCGACAACCGCATTTGCTCAATATGTTCGTTTACCGAAGCGTCTTTTTCGATAAACGTATCCGAACTTGGCACATACGCTTCCGGCTGATAGTAGTCATAGTAGGAGACGAAATACTCGACCGCGTTTTCCGGGAAAAACTCTTTCATTTCGCCGTAGAGCTGCGCCGCCAGGGTTTTATTGGGCGCAAGCACCATCGTTGGCCGCTGCAAGTCCGCAATGACGTTGGCGATGGTGAATGTCTTCCCGGAGCCGGTCACGCCCAATAACGTCTGATGCGCCAGCCCGTCCTCCAGCCCCTCTTCCAGACGACGTATAGCGTCCGGCTGGTCGCCAGAAGGTTTAAAAGCGGAATTCAGTTTGAACGGTTTACTCATGAGCGGCTACCTGAAGGAGTGAGCGGGCAGGGGTGTAATTTTACTCTCGACGGTGAATATTGCCAATAAAAAATACTGGATGAAAAAACAGTAACACTCCAGTGTATAATGGCTATCGGTAGATACCCCACGCTATTTAGAGGTAAAACATAGACAGTCGCGGGGTAAAATTCCAGCAGTGTGCTGGTTATCCCCAGACCAGAGTCTTTTTTAACATTTGTCAAGTCGGATGATGAAAGTTTTATGTCAACGTATCCTCCTTCCTTTACAACCATTGATTTTATATAACTTGCTGTCTGAAAAGGGATATTTTCTCAAGCCGTCTTTCGCGCCAATTTAGTCGCAGGCCGCGTCGCCTCTCGCTTACGTTGTGTTTTCTAACTCTAATACACAAGGTTATCCACAGGAATAGTGGATAACTGCTTCCAGCCCGTATCCCCTGCCGCCTGGCAAAATCAGCCCTTGACGTTTTCGCCGGGCGATAAAAAAAAATTATCGCTATTTTTGGCAGATTATTGGCTAACGAGAAGGGAAAAATTGAGGCGTAGACGCTCACATTTTGCACATTTTCAGCATGGCGACGTCAGGAGGGTCTGGCGAAAGAGCAGCAGGATCGTCAGATCCTGCAAGAAGGCGGTTTTTAAGCGCGGTCAGGCGCGTTCCAGGGGGCTAAGGTCCAGATACTGTCCTGTCGCCGCCTGCGATGGAGAAACACCCAGCCACGGGATTTCCCCTAACAGCGGGGCCGGTATGACGCGGCGAAGCGTCGCGAGATATTCACCATGACGCGCGCCCGGCGGCTGTATGTCGTTGGCTATCCATCCGACAAGTGGTAATCCGGCCTGTTCTACCGCCAGCGCCGTCAGCATGGCGTGATTAATACAGCCCAGCTTGACGCCAACAACCAGAATCACCGGCAGCTGCTCCGTCTGTACCCAGTCGGCAAACGTCAGCGTGGCAGAGAGCGGTGTAAACCAGCCGCCCGCCCCTTCTGTCAACACCCAGTCTGCCTGCGACTCCAGCGTTCGCAATCCGCGTGATAATACCGCCGCGTCTATCGCCCGGCCTTCGTCGGCGCTAACGATGTGGGGAGAGGTAGGCTCGGCAAAAGTATAAGGATTGATAGCGGAATAAGGTTGCGGCAGGCTGCTGTTACGCTGCAAGGCCAGGGCATCGCTATTGCGTAGCCCGTCGGTTGTCATTTCGCTGCCGGAAGCGACGGGCTTATAGCCTACGGTTTGATAACCTAACTGCGTTGCGGCCTGCAATAAGGCGCAACTGGCAACCGTTTTACCGACTTCAGTATCAGTACCGGTCACAAAATAGCGTTTAGTCACGTTCAATCACTCCCATAAAAAGATGGTACGTCAGCGGATATTTCCCCTGCCGCTGCGGCCATGCCAACTGAATCTGTCTAAGCCGGGCGCGGGTTAATACATCTGACTCCCGCCCTTCATGAAGATGGGTGGCGCCAATGCCTTTAAGCGAGCGCATCGCGCTCAGGGCATCCTCAAACCACAATGTCATCGCCTGAGTATGACGAGACGCCCGCCAGCCGCGCAGCGCGTGGTCAATGGCCTCTTCCGGCAAAAAGCTATTCGCGTGAGCGCGATTATCGACGGCCTGCCATGCCTGACGCAGCTCCGGCAACGACCCCTGGCACAAGGTGGTAAACGCCACCACGCCGCCGGGCCGTACAACCCGATACAACTCGCTCAACGCATCACGTAAATCGCCACACCACTGGACCGCCAGGTTGCTCCAGGCCAGGTCAAAAACTTCGGCGTCATGGGGAATCGCTTCGATATCCGCCAGCAAATAGTGATGCGCCGCCTGACGATCGCGAGCCTGTTGCAGCATCGGCAGCGAAAGATCCAGGGCGGTCACCTCGCTCCCCCGCTCTCGCCAGTAACGACTCATACGTCCGGGGCCGCAGCCTGCGTCCAACACACTGGCAAACTGGCGGCCTGTCAGCAGCGTCAGCAGCGCATCCGCGCTGTGTTGCTGCAAAGAGGCGTGCTGTTCATATTGCGATGCGGCCCGGCCAAACGCCGCCGCAATAGCCTGCTTATTCACCTGCGCCATGCAGCACCTCCAGCAGACGGTCGATATCGCACGCTTCATGCGCCTGCGTTAACGTTAAGCGCAGGCGCGCCGTACCGACAGGCACCGTCGGCGGACGAATCGCCGTCGCCCAGCATCCTTGTTGACGCAGCGCCTCCGCCAGGCGCAATGCACGGCTGTTATCGCCCACGATTAACGGCTGGATGGCGCTATGGGCATTCAGTAGCGTAAATCGGGACGCGTTAACGCCGGCCCGAAAGCGCTGAACCAGAGCGGCGAGTTTTTCGCGCCGTTCACCACCTTCATCGCTACGGATCACCGCCAGCGAGGCGCTTAACGCCTGCGCCTGGGCGGGCGGCATACTGGTGCTGTAAACCAGATGACGGGCGAATTGCAGCAGATAATCCGCGACGCTTTCCGAGCAGAGCACCGCTGCGCCGCTGACGCCAAACCCCTTACCGAAAGTCACCACCAGCAACTCAGGCTTCACCCCCCGTTGCCAGCAGGTGCCCCTCCCCTCATCGCCAGTCACGCCGATGCCGTGCGCATCATCAACCAACAGCCAGGCATGATGCCTGCGGGCAATGTGCTGGATTTCCGCCAGCGGCGCGCTGTCGCCGTCCATGCTGTATACACCTTCTGTCACCACCAGTTGCTGACCCACGCAGGGCGATTGCAGTAAACGCGACAGATGCTGCGTATCGTTATGGATAAAGCGGC
Organism: Salmonella sp. SJTUF15570; assembly: GCF_043357055.1. Classification (NCBI taxonomy): domain Bacteria; kingdom Pseudomonadati; phylum Pseudomonadota; class Gammaproteobacteria; order Enterobacterales; family Enterobacteriaceae; genus Salmonella; species Salmonella sp. SJTUF15570. The sequence continues at coordinate 31,632 of NZ_JBEUKJ010000019.1, forward strand.
GAAGCTGCGCCGGACTCAGATTGGCGGCCTCCAGCAGGGAAGCATGACTCAACCTGTCGGCCACAATCCGGTCATTTTTTTTCATTAAGGCGGTAATGACCGCCTGATTCGCCGCAAAGCCAGAGATAAACAGCAGCGCGCGTGGATATCCTAACCATTGCGCCAGTTCCTCCTCTAACACCTGGTGCGCCACGGAATAACCGCTGATATGACCCGACCCGCCGCTGCCGACGCCAAAACGCGTCGCTGCCTGTTGCCAGGCGCGAATAATCTGCGGGTGTTGACTTAAGCCGAGGTAATCATTGCTGGAGAAGTTAAGATACTGTCGCCCGTTCGCTACCAGCCAGCGTCCGGCACCCTGCGATACCACATAGCGGCGGCGCAACGTATCCGTCGCCCGACGCGCCGTCAGCGCATCGTCGACGCGTTGTTGCCAACTCATAAGGCTGCCGCGTTGTAATAATCATCGGTGTCAGGCGTCATCAGCGTCTGCTCCAGACGTTGCTGCTGCTCGTTATCGCCCGCCAGCACCCTGGTCTGCTGCGGATTCAGCCCCAGCTTACGGAATAACTGCAGATCCTTGTCCTCTGCCGGATTTGGCGTAGTTAACAATTTGCAGCCATAGAAAATCGAGTTCGCCCCGGCCATAAAGCACATCGCCTGGGTCTGCTCGTTCATCTGTTCACGTCCTGCGGAAAGACGCACGTATGAGGTCGGCATCATGATGCGCGCCACGGCGATAGTACGAATAAAATCAAACGCATCCACGTCATCGTTATCCGCAAGCGGCGTGCCTTTCACCTTCACCAGCATGTTGATTGGCACGCTTTCCGGCGGCGTCGGCAGGTTCGCCAACTGCAACAACAGTCCGGCGCGATCGGTAACCGTTTCGCCCAGACCCACAATGCCGCCGGAGCACACTTTAATCCCTGCTTCACGGACTTTTTCCAGCGTGTCGAGGCGCTCCTGATAGGTACGGGTAGTGATGATATTGCCGTAAAACTCCGGCGAGGTATCGAGGTTGTGGTTGTAGTAATCCAGCCCGGCGTTAGCCAGACGCTGCGCCTGGCTCTCGTTCAACATGCCGAGCGTCATACAGGTTTCCAGCCCCATCGCTTTGACGCCCTGTACAATCTGCTCCAGATAAGGCATATCGCGTTCATGCGGATTCTTCCAGGCCGCTCCCATACAGAAGCGGGTCGAACCGGCGTTTTTCGCTTTACGGGCGGAGTCCAGTACCTGCTCTACCTCCATTAAACGCTCGGCTTCCAGCCCGGTTTTATAGCGCGAGCTCTGCGGGCAGTATTTACAATCCTCCGGGCAGGCGCCGGTTTTGATCGACAGCAGCGTACTAACCTGTACCTGCTGCGGATCGAAATGCTGGCGATGAATTTGCTGCGCTTCAAACAGCAATTCCAGCAGTGGTTTTTCAAATAATTCGGTTACTTGCGACAGTGTCCAGCGTGGGTGGCGAGCCATCGGGCTTCTCCAAAATATGTTGTTTGTTTTTGATATGGTGTAGACTCGTAAACCTAAATCTTTTTAATTTGGTTTACAAGTCGATTATGACAACGGACGATCTGGCCTTCGATAAACGCCATATTTGGCATCCTTACACTTCCATGACCTCGCCGCTGCCGGTATATCCCGTTGAGCGGGCCGAAGGCTGCGAGCTGGTTCTCGCCTCGGGCGAACGCCTGATTGAGGGGATGTCCTCGTGGTGGGCGGCCATTCATGGTTATAACCACCCGCAATTGAACGCGGCGATGAAAGCGCAAATTGACGCCATGTCGCATGTCATGTTCGGCGGCATAACCCATCAACCTGCGGTGAATCTGTGCCGTAAGCTGGTCGCGATAACGCCTGAGCCGCTGGAGTGTGTCTTTCTGGCCGACTCTGGTTCGGTGTCGGTAGAAGTGGCCATGAAGATGGCGCTGCAATACTGGCAGGCGCGGGGCGAATCGCGTCAGCGTTTTCTGACGTTTCGCCACGGTTATCATGGCGACACGTTCGGCGCGATGTCGGTGTGCGATCCGGATAACTCCATGCACAGCTTGTGGAAAGGCTATCTGCCGGAAAATCTGTTCGCGCCGGCGCCACAAAGCCGGATGGATGGCGAATGGGATGAAAGCGACATCGCGCCATTTGCCCGCCTGATGGCCGCGCATCGCCATGAAATAGCCGCCGTGATTCTGGAACCTATCGTTCAGGGCGCGGGCGGGATGCGCATATATCATCCACAATGGCTCAGGCGTATTCGTAACATGTGCGATCGCGAAGGCATTCTGCTGATTGCCGATGAAATAGCCACCGGGTTTGGCCGTACCGGCAAACTGTTCGCCTGCGAGCACGCCGGGATCGCGCCGGATATTCTGTGTCTCGGCAAAGCCTTAACCGGCGGCACCATGACCCTCTCGGCAACGCTCACGACACGCCAGGTTGCAGAGACTATTAGCAACGGCGAGGCGGGATGTTTTATGCATGGCCCGACGTTTATGGGGAATCCGCTGGCCTGCGCCGTCGCCTGCGCCAGCCTGACGCTGCTGGAAAGCGGCGAATGGCGTCAGCAGGTGGCGTCTATCGAGTCTCAGTTACGCGCTGAGTTAGCCCCCGCGCAACGTTCGCCCTGGGTGGCGGATGTGCGGGTGTTGGGCGCGATTGGGGTGGTTGAAACCACGCATCCGGTCAATATGGCGGCGCTTCAACGCTTCTTCGTCGGGCAAGGCGTCTGGATCAGGCCGTTCGGCAAGCTAATCTACCTGATGCCGCCCTACATTATTCGTCCGGATCAACTGCGCCGTTTGACCCAGGCGGTCAATGACGCGGTACACAATGAAACATTTTTTAGCCATTAATCAGCGGTAAGCGATGCTGCTTCTGGCTACACTTCTGGTGAGTCAAAAGGAGAGCGCATGAAACTTATCAGCAACGATTTGCGCGATGGAGATAAACTTCCTCATCGCCACGTTTTTAACGGTATGGGCTATGATGGCGATAATATTTCGCCGCATCTGGCCTGGGACGACGTGCCGATGGGCACCAAAAGTTTTGTCGTGACCTGTTACGATCCCGACGCGCCGACCGGCTCCGGCTGGTGGCACTGGGTGGTGGTGAACCTCCCGGCGGATACGCGCGTACTGACCCAGGGGTTCGGCTCAGGCCTGGTGGCCGTACCAGACGGCGTCATTCAGACGCGTACCGATTTCGGTAAAGCGGGCTACGGCGGCGCGGCGCCGCCTAAAGGGGAAACGCACCGCTATATCTTTACGGTTCACGCGCTGGATGTAGAGCGTATTGATGTCGATGAGGACGCCAGCGGCGCGATGGTTGGATTTAATGTTCACTTCCACTCGCTCGCCAGCGCCTCGATTACGGCGATGTTTAGTTAAACGCTGTGCCGGATGGCGGCGTAAACGTCTTACCCTGCCAACGGGTTGGGTAAGCCGAATACGCGCCGCGCCATCCGGCAGCATTCACATAAAGTCCGGCACCAGACGCTGTAACGCGCCTTGCGCCAGCAGCGCCGTCGCACACTCAATATCGGGCGCGAAAAAACGATCCTGCGTATAGTGCGCCACCCGCTCGCGCAGTGTCTGCCGCGCCTGTTCCAGTAACGGGCTGGAGGTTAACCCTTCCCGTAAATCTATCCCCTGACAGGCAGCCAGCCACTCCACGGCAATGATGCCGCGGGTATTCGCCGCCATTTCCCAGAGTCGCCGTCCTGCCGCCGGGGCCATTGAGACATGATCTTCCTGATTCGCCGAGGTCGGCAGGCTATCCACGCTGTGCGGGTGCGCCAGCGCTTTATTCTCGCTGGCGAGCGCCGCGGCGGTGACCTGGGCAATCATAAAACCGGAATTAACGCCGCCATTTTTTACCAGGAACGGCGGTAACTGCGACATATGTTTATCCATCATCAGCGCGATGCGCCGCTCCGATAGCGCGCCGATTTCCGCTATCGCCAGCGCCAGATTATCCGCCGCCATGGCAACCGGTTCAGCATGGAAGTTACCGCCGGAGATCACCTCCCCCGCCTCGGCAAAGACCAGCGGATTATCGGACACCGCGTTGGCCTCAGCCAGCAGTACCTCTTTCGTCTGACGTAACTGGGTCAGACAAGCGCCCATTACCTGCGGCTGGCAGCGAAGGGAATACGGGTCCTGAACTTTATGACAGTGGTGATGTGATTCAGCAATAGCACTGGTATCGGTCAACAGATGCCGGAACAACCGCGCGGCGTCAATTTGCCCCTGTTGTCCGCGCGCGGCATGAATGCGCGCATCAAAAGGACGGCGCGATCCCAGTACGGCTTCGGTGGTCAGCGCGCCGCAGACGACGGCGGAGGCAAATAACTCCTGTGCCTCAAACAAACCGCGCAGCGCGAAGGCCGTTGACGCCTGGGTGCCGTTAAGCAGCGCCAGCCCCTCTTTGGCCGCCAGCGCGACAGGCTCCAGTCCGGCCTTTTTTAGCGCCGTCTGCGCCGGAAGCCATTCGCCCTGCCAGCGCGCTTTTCCTTCGCCAAGCAGCGTCAGCGACAGATGCGCCAGCGGCGCTAAGTCGCCCGACGCGCCAACCGAGCCTTTTGCCGGAATCAGCGGATACACGCCGGCATTCACCAGAGCGATGAGCGCCTCTATCACGCTCAACCGAATCCCGGAAAACCCGCGCGCCAGGCTATTGATTTTCAATACCATAATCAGACGCACCATCGCGTCATCCAGTGGGTCGCCTACGCCCGCGGCGTGAGACAACACCAACGATCGCTGTAGATTTTGCAAGTCTTCATCAGCGATGCGCGTCTGCGCCAGCAGGCCGAAACCGGTGTTGATGCCGTAGGCGGTACGCCCTTCGGCAACGATATCATTGACGCACGCGACGCTGGCGTTAATGCCGTCAATGGCGCTGGCGTCCAGCCGAAGCTGTACCGGATGACGCCAGACATCGTACAGTTGAGAGAGGCTTAACTGCCCCGGAGTGAGTGTCATGGTGTTCATATCAGCCTTTCCCCTGCGTCGCCGCAACCATCGGTAAATTCAGACCTTGCTCAACAGCGCATTCCACCGCGAGATCATATCCGGCATCGGCATGGCGCATGACGCCCGTCGCCGGATCGTTGTGTAACACGCGGCGAATACGCGCGGCGGCCTCGTCAGTGCCATCACAGACAATCACCATACCGGCGTGTTGCGAAAACCCCATTCCCACCCCGCCGCCATGATGGAGCGATACCCATGTCGCCCCGCTGGCGGTATTCAGCAACGCATTTAACAGCGGCCAGTCGGAAACCGCGTCGGAACCGTCGCGCATCGCTTCGGTTTCACGGTTAGGGCTGGCGACAGAACCGGAATCCAGGTGATCGCGGCCAATCACAATGGGCGCGGATACCTCGCCGCAACGCACCATTTCGTTGAACGCCAGCCCCAGTTTTTGCCGCCACTCCAGGCCTACCCAGCAGATACGCGCCGGTAACCCCTGAAAATGAATGCGCTCGCGCGCCATATCCAGCCAGTGATGCAGATGTTTATCCTCAGCCACTATCTCTTTGACTTTGGCATCGGTTTTATAGATATCCTGCGGATCGCCGGACAGCGCCACCCAGCGAAACGGCCCGATGCCACGACAGAACAGCGGACGAATATAGGTTGGCACAAATCCCGGAAAATCAAAGGCGTTTTCCACCCCCATCTCTTTCGCCATCTGACGAATATTGTTGCCATAGTCAAAGGTCGGCACGCCCATTTTACTGAACGCCAGCATCGCCCGAACATGCGCCGCCATGGAACGTTTCGCTGCCTGCATCGTCCCGTGGGGATCGGATTGCGCGTTTTTCTGATACTCCTCCCAGCGCCAGCCGGAGGGTAAATAGCCATGTAGCGGATCGTGGGCGCTGGTCTGATCGGTCACCAGGTCCGGGCGCACGCCGCGATTAACCAGTTCCGGCAGGATATCCGCCGCGTTCGCGCACAGGGCGACGGACACGGCTTTCCCCTCGCGGGTGTAGCGCGTAATGCGGGCCAGCGCGTCATCCAGCGTGGCGGCCTGCTCATCCACGTAGCGAGTACGCAGACGAAAATCGATACGGCTTTGCTGGCATTCAATCGTCAGCGAACACGCTCCGGCCAGCGTCGCGGCTAGCGGTTGCGCGCCGCCCATGCCGCCCAGCCCGGCAGTCAGCACCCAGCGTCCCGCCAGCGTGCCGTTATAGTGCTGACGCCCCGCCTCGACAAAGGTTTCGTATGTTCCCTGCACGATTCCCTGGCTGCCGATATAGATCCAGCTTCCGGCCGTCATTTGACCGTACATCGCCAGCCCTTTCGCATCCAGTTCGTTAAAGTGTTCCCATGTCGCCCAGTGGGGAACCAGGTTGGAGTTGGCGATTAATACCCGCGGCGCGTTGTCGTGCGTTTTAAATACGCCGACCGGTTTGCCAGACTGAATAAGCAACGTTTCGTCCGCCTCCAGCCGGGTGAGCGCATCAACAATAGCGTCATAGCATTCCCAGTTGCGCGCGGCGCGACCAATCCCGCCGTAGACCACCAGCTCATGCGGATTTTCCGCCACGTCAGGATCGAGATTATTCATTAACATCCGCAGCGGGGCTTCTGTCAGCCAGCTTTTCGCCGTTAATACCGTGCCTCGGGGCGCGCGGATAGTCTGCTGACGATACTTGCTTTCAGGCATAGCAATGACTCCTCATTATTATCGGTCTGCCATCGCCAAATAACGCTAAAACGCCACTATCAGGCACCGCCGCAGACCCACAGATAAGAATCAGACATATACTTGTCTATACAAGTAAGCACAAGAATAGAATTAACAAAAATGATACAATTTTGTTATATTGTGTCAGCAATCACGTTTTCCGGCAGCGGCCCGCTCAGGAGATAAATCGTCCCTGTAGCCGGTAGCGCGACCCGGGGAAAAGTAAACGGGCGTGAGAAACAATCCGCGACGCGGACCAGGTCGTACGACGAATGAGCAGACAAGGCTCATGCTCTTTGATAGTTAACCACGCACACTCTTGCGCCGTGGCGCGCACCGCCTCCACAATATGTTCCCCTTCCGTTAGCGGCGCGATCCGCGACAAATAAGCGTGCGGCGTGGTCTGACGGTAATCCTGCGTCAGATAATCCACGGCAATATCCGCATTCACGCAGCGATCTTCAATTTGTACCGGCAGATCGTTTTCATAATGCACCATGATGGAATGGAAAATGACATCGCTCTCATTGACGTTGAGAGCGCTGGCCTGGATGGCGTTTGCCCGCACACGCTCCAGCGTGAGCACCTCACAACGATGCTGATGACGGCGGGCGGCAATCTCCTCGGCGATACTGCGGACTTCAAACAGCGCGGACTGGCCTTTCGGTTCGGCGACAAACGTCCCCACGCCCTGTAAACGCACCAGCCACCCTTCATCCGTCAGCTCACGCAGCGCCCGGTTGATGGTCATTCGGCTAAAGCCATACTGGGCGACCAGTTCTGCTTCCGACGGAATGCGATCGTGCGGCTGCCAGACGCCGCCGGCTATTTTTTTACAGATGTCCTGTTTCACCGTTTCGTAAAAAGGCGCAGGCGCAGAACGGGAGCGGGATGAATACATGCGTGAAGCCTTCCTTATGCGGAGAGTGTTTTCCGGATGACAGATTAACGCCACCAGTGCGCGATTTGCCAGCCAAGCCGCGCCGCCACGCGCGCCGCTGCGCCATCTTCATCAAAGCGTGGATTAAATTCAACCAGATCCGCCGCCTGTAATTTTCCGCTGCGGCAAACCGGCTCAATTAAACGCAGAACCTGTATCAGCGGCACGCCCAGCGCTGCGGGAGCGGAGACGGCCGGCATTTCCCAGACAGGCAATACGTCGAGATCGATAGTCAGATAAATTTTATCCACCTTGTCGATAAACTGCGCCATCTGCGCCAGCGCGTCATGGCAGTCCAGATCCTCCACCACGGTAACATTCCGCCACTGCGCTTCCCGCCACAACGCCTGCGTATTCGCCGCACGGCTCACGCCGAAACAGGCATAATGAAACGCGCGGCTCTGCGCGTCGCATAGCTGCGCCAGTTGACGAAACGGCGTCCCGGATGTTGCCCGGTCGGTCTGACGGAGATCCAGATGCGCATCAAGATTAATGATCCCTACGCTTTCCTGCGCAAACGCGTCCAGCACCCCCGCGCCGTGTCCAAACGCGGTTTCATGCCCGCCGCCCAGTACCAGCGTGCGCATCCCGGCCCGCAGACAGCGGCTTACCGCATCGCGCAAGGCCTGCTGCGCGCCTTCCAGATCGGGCGTCGGCGCAACCCAATTGCCTAAATCCACCAGCCGTTCATGTCCCTGATGGCTGGCCATATTCGCCAGCGCTTTACGCAACGCGTCCGGGGCGCCTGCCGCGCCGGGACGGCCTGCATTGCGTTTTACCCCCTCGTCGCAGGCAAATCCCATTAACGCGATCTTTTGCTGCCAGTTTTCGGGGAAAAAGGTCTCGCTGCGCGTGACGGTCTGAAACAGACGCCGCGCATCCGGCGCTTCTATACTGTCATCGCGCCCCTGCCAAAGCGCCGGAGAAGCCGGATACCATTGCGTCATGAGATTTTTCCTCTGTATACCCGCTGATATAAAGGGTTACGCCCCGGCTCATACACTATCTCTACCGGCTGTTCAGCATCCCACACCACAAAATCCGCCCGGTAGCCGGCCCTGATCTGCCCGTGCGTCGCCTGTCTTCCCAACGCGCGTGCGGCATGGCGCGTAACGCCCGCCCATGCCTCTTCCGGCGTCAGACCAAACTGTACGCAGGCCATATTCATCGCCAGATGCAAACTGCAAAACGGGCTGGTGCCGGGATTGAAATCGCTGGCGACGGCGACAGGCACCTGATAGCGGCGCAGCAGTTCTACCGGCGGGCGCTGCGTCTCGCGCAGAAAATAAAACGCGCCGGGCAATAATACGCCGACAGTACCGCCGTCACGCATCGCCGCGACGCCCGTTTCATCAAGATATTCGATATGATCCGCCGATAAACCCTGATAACGACTCACCAGCTGCGCGCCGCCCAACAGCGAAAGCTGCTCAACATGGCCTTTAACGGGAATACCTAACGCCTTCGCCGTCTGCAACACGCGCTCACTCTGCGCCACATTAAAGCCGACGCTCTCGCAAAAGAGGTCTACCGCATCAAATAACCCTTTTTGCCAGAGCTGCGGAATCATCGTCTCGCAGACCAGAGTGATGTAGCCGTCCGGGTCGTCACGATACTCCGCTGGTGTAGCATGAGCGGCCAATAGCGTGGGGCTAATGTCGATAGCGTTTTCGGCGGCAAGTTTTGCAGCAACGCGCAACAGCTTTTCTTCTGTCGCCAGCTCCAGACCATAGCCGGATTTAATCTCCAGCAGCGTAACGCCTTCGCTGGCAAGGCGCATCATGCGTTCGCGCGCCAGCAGGTAGAGCGGCTCCTCCGCACAGGCGCGGGTTGCTGATACCGTCGCGTTAATGCCGCCGCCCTGAGCGCTAATATGCTGGTATGACGCGCCGTTAAGCCGCTGCTCCCACTCTGCGGCGCGGTTACCGGCAAACACCAGATGCGTGTGGCAATCGATAAGTCCCGGGGTTACCAGTCGTCCCTGCATATCATGGATATTGTCCCCACTGACAGGAAGCTGCGTCTCTGGCACGATATCGCAAATATGCCCTTCGCGTACAATCAGCGCCTGGTTATCCACCAGCCCGTACGGGGCTTGCCGCTGCGGGTCCATTGTCGCCAGCCTGATGTTTCGCCAGACAGTATCGTCCGGTAAAAGTTGCCGCATTCCTGTCGCTCTCTTGCCTGTCATGAGTTGTATAGACATTTATTTTCTTTCTGCTCCGGATTGTCAACTCAAAGCGCGAAAGTTGTTGCTTAATTGTGATAAAACTATCTGATGCGACAGGTGTTTCCAGCCTGAAAAGGAACTTTTTACCTTTTCGCCTTCCCGTTTCGTTCAACTTAGTATAAAAAAGCAGGCTTCAATGGATGTCATTTAACTTTTTCAAGCCCGGAGCAACCTGTGAATACATTATCGGTTTCCCGTCTGGCGCTGGCACTGGCTTTTGGCGTGACGCTGAGCGCCTGTAGCTCTACGCCACCCGATCAGATCCCTTCCGATCAAACCGCGCCTGGCACCGCCTCGCGCCCAATTCTGTCGGCAAATGAAGCGAAAAACTTCGTTGCGGCGCGCTATTTTGCCTCCCTGACGCCGAATACCGCCCCGTGGTCGCCGTCGCCGATTACCCTGCCCGCACAGCCTGACTTTGTGGTGGGGCCGGCAGGTACGCCAGGCGTTACGCACACCTCGATTCAGGCCGCGGTCGATGCGGCAATGGTTAAACGCACGAACAAACGCCAGTACATTGCTATTATGCCGGGCGACTATCAGGGGACCGTGTATGTTCCCGCCGCGCCGGGAAGTCTGACCCTGTACGGGACCGGTGAAAAACCGATCGATGTGAAAATTGGGATGGCGATTGATGGTGAAATGAGCGTCGCTGACTGGCGCCGCGCGGTGAATCCCGGCGGGAAATATATGCCTGGTAAACCCGCCTGGTATATGTTCGATAACTGCCAAAGCAAACACGCCGCGACGATCGGTGTAATGTGTTCTGCCGCGTTCTGGTCGCAGAATAACGGTCTGCAGCTACAAAATCTGACCATCGAGAACACGCTGGGCGACAGCGTCGATGCCGGAAACCATCCGGCGGTGGCGCTGCGTACCGATGGCGACAAAGTCCAGATTAACAAGGTCAATATCCTTGGCCGCCAGAATACCTTCTTTGTGACCAACAGCGGCGTGCAGAACCGTCTGCAAACCGATCGCCAGCCGCGTACGCTGGTGACGAACAGCTATATTGAAGGCGATGTGGATATGGTGTCCGGACGCGGCGCCGTGGTGTTCGATAACACCAACTTCCAGGTCGTCAACTCCCGCACACAGCAGGAAGCCTACGTCTTCGCCCCGGCGACGCTGTCCAATATTTACTATGGCTTTTTGGCGATCAACAGCCGCTTTAACGCCTCCGGCGATGGCGTTGCGCAGCTTGGCCGCTCGCTGGATGTCGACGCCAACACCAACGGTCAGGTCGTGATCCGCGACAGCGTGATTAACGAGGGCTTCAACGTTGCCAAACCGTGGGCCGACGCGGTCATCTCGAAACGTCCGTTTGCTGGAAATACGGGAACCGTGGATGACAAAGACGAGGTGCAGCGTAATCTGAACGACACTAACTACAACCGCATGTGGGAATACAACAACCGCGGTGTAGGCAGTAAAGTAGTGGCGGAACCTAAGCAGTAATCGCCGTTCCGGTTCAGGTTTATAAACGGGCCGCCGCAGCAGATGTGGCGGCCCGTGGTTTTACTGCAAGCGATGTTTATTGAAATTAATCAGGCATCCCGCCTTGATGAGCTCCAGCCCGCCGCCCTCCGGCACACAGCGCTTTAGTACGCGTTCACCACAACCCACATCGGCCCCTGCCCGACGGCATAACGGCCTTTTTCCGTCAGCAACCCCTGAGTGCCCGTAATTTCATAGACCGCGATATGATGTGATTTTTGACCCGCTGCAATCAGGTATTTTCCGCTATTGTCGATATTAAAGCCGCGCGGTTGGGCTTCCGTCGGCTGGAAGCCTTCAACGCTCAGTACGCTGCCATCTTCGGAGACACTAAAGACGGTAATCAGACTGGCGGTGCGGTCACAGGCATACAGATGCCGTCCATCCGGCGTAATATGAATATCCGCCGCCCAGCGGGTATCGGAAAAATCGGCGGGCATCATATCCAGGGTTTGTACGCACTCTATCTCGCCATGCGGATTTTTAAGCTGCCAGACATCCACCGAACTGTTCAGTTCATTGACGCAATACGCATATTGTCGATTCGGGTGGAAGACCATATGACGCGGGCCTGCCCCTTCGACTGTATTTACTTCCGCCGGCTCCTGGGCCACCAGATGGCCGTCATCGCTTAGCGTAAACAGACAAATGCGATCCTGTTTTAGCGCAGGCACCCACAGGGTACGGTTATCAGGCGTAATATTTGCCGAGTGGCAGCCGTCCAGCCCTTCCACCACATCCACCAGCTCAACCGGCAGACCATCCTGTAAGCGCGTCACGCTGACATTACCGGCGTTATACGATCCGACAAAGACAAAACGACCATGATGATCGGTAGAAATATGGGTCGGGCTACCCGGCAGGGCGGATTCGGCGGCAAACGTCAGCGCGCCATCATCCGGCGCAATACGATACGCCAGGACACGAAACTCCGGGCGCACGCCGACATAGAGGTAGCGTTTATCCGGACTGACCACCATCGGCTGAACCTGACCGGGCACATCCACGACCTGCACCAGCGTCAGCGTCCCTTCGTGGTTCAGGCTCCAGACGTGAATTTGCTGACTCTCAGGGCTGGCGGTATAGACTGTTTGTTTCATGAATACTCCTTTGCATATGGCATGTAGCTGCAATAACAGGACACAGCTTAACGTAGTCGCTTTTGACGGCGAATGCTGAATTCAGACGCAGAATTTTGTCTGCTTACCGTCCCGGTGTACCATGCCGACAGACGGAATTATTACTCTTAATCTGGAAAAAATTATGACTGCACGCGTGATTGCCCTCGATTTAGACGGAACATTATTAACCCCGCATAAAACCTTACTCCCCTCCTCGCTTGACGCGCTATCACGCGCCAAAGAGGCGGGCTTTCAACTTATCATTGTCACTGGTCGCCATCACGTTGCTATTCATCCTTTTTATCAGGCGCTGGCGCTGGAAACACCTGCTATTTGCTGCAACGGCACCTATTTGTATGATTATCAAGCTAAAACTGTCCTGGATGCCGATCCTATGCCCGTGGATAAGGCGTTGCAGTTGATTGATTTACTGGATGAGCATCAGATTCACGGCCTGATGTATGTTGATGACGCTATGCTTTACGAACACCCAACCGGTCACGTCGTGCGTACCTCCCGGTGGGCGCAGACCTTGCCGCCGGAGCAACGTCCGACCTTTACACAGGTCTCTTCGTTGGCGCAGGCGGCGCGCGACGTGAATGCCGTGTGGAAGTTTGCGCTTACCGATGAAGATATTCCCAGGCTACAGCGGTTCGGTCAGCATGTTGAACAGGCGCTTGGCCTGGAGTGCGAATGGTCATGGCACGATCAGGTGGATATCGCGCGCAAAGGCAACAGTAAAGGCAAGCGCCTTACCCAGTGGATAGAAGCGCAGGGAGGGTCAATGAAAAATGTGATCGCTTTCGGCGATAACTACAACGACATCAGTATGCTGGAGGCGGCAGGCACCGGCGTTGCGATGGGCAACGCCGATGAGGCGGTGAAAGCGCGCGCTGACGTCGTGATCGGCGATAACACTACCGATAGCATCGCCAAATTTATTTACACCCACCTGCTATAGTCAGGCGGTGATAGAAACGCTTTTCACCTGCGCGTAAAGCCACAGGCCAGGCTTGATATTCAGCTCATCCCTGGCCCACGGGCTTATTCGCGCCCACAGCGTTCTGCCGCCTATCTCAAGCTGGACTTCCACCTGTCCGTTATCGTCATAGCAATTCGCCACTTTTGCCCGCAATACGTTGCGGATACTGGTCTGCTGCGGCGGCTGTAGTACCAGCGAGACATCCGACGCCTGTATACGAATACGCAGTGTGGATTGCAGCGGCTGATTGAGTTTATTTACCCACAGGTGCTGGTCGCCAAGCGCCAGGGCGGTCATGGCATAATGCGGGTGATGCTCCAGCACGCTGACTTTCAGAATACTGCTCTGTTGCTCTTTCGGCAGCCACGGGTGCATAACGCTGCTTCCCCAGACTTCTTCCAGCGGGCCAAACGCTTTAACCTGTCCATCCTCCAGCACCATGACTTTATCCGCCAGGTGGAGAATTTCATCGAGAGAATGGCTGACATACAGCATGGGAATATTGATTTCCCGCGCCAGCCGTTGCAGGTACGGCAGTAATTCGCGTTTACGCGGGATATCCAGCGAGGCCAACGGTTCGTCCAACAGCAGCAACTCCGGGGCGGTGAGCAATGCCCGGCCTATCGCTACGCGCTGTTTTTCTCCGCCGGACAAGCTCCCCGGCAGGCGATCAAGCAACGCTTCAATTCCCAGCAGCGACACCAGCTTATCAAACTGACCGGTCATGCTTTTCGCCATGCCGTAGCGCAAATTGCCGCGTACTTTGTAATGGGGGAACAGGCGCGCATCCTGGAAAACATAACCGATGCGGCGCTTTTCCGGCGTTAAACAGATACCGTTTTCCGCGTCATGCAACACCCGGCCATTCAGCGCGATGCGTCCTTTTTGCGGGCGAGTCAAACCGCTGATGGCATTAATCAGCGAGGTTTTTCCCGCGCCGGAGACGCCAAAGATAGCCGTGATCCCACTGGCTGGCAGCGTTTCGTTGAGGGTTAAACAGTGCGTTCCCAGCGTCTGGGAAAAATTAAGCTCCAGCATGGTTAGCGCCCCGTCCGTTCACGGCTAATCCGCGCCAGCCATTCAGAAATTAATAGCGAAATCAGCGCTAATACAATCGAAATCACGCACAGCCTCGCCGCCGCGCTCTCCCCGCCAGGCGTCTGGATCAAGGTATACATGGCGGAAGGTATGGTGCGGGTTTCGCCCGGAATATTGGAAACAAAGGTAATGGTCGCGCCAAATTCGCCAAGCGAACGGGCAAACGCCAGCACCGTACCGACAATAATACCCGGCAGGGTAAGCGGTAAGGTGATAGTCAGAAAAACGCGCCAGCGCCCGGCGCCCAGCGTTCTGGCGGCCTGTTCAAGCTTGATATCCACCCCCTCCAGCGCCAACCGAATGGCCCGCACCATCAGCGGGAAGGACATCACCGCCGCCGCCAGCACGGCGCCGCGCCAGCTAAAGGCAAACGTGAGACCGAACCAGTCATACAGCCACTGGCCAATAAACCCGCGTCGCCCCATCGACACCAGCAGCAGATAGCCGACCACCACCGGCGGCAGCACCAGCGGCAGATGCAGGACGCTATCAAGTAAGGCTTTGCCCGGAAACCGGCATCGTACCAGTAACCAGGCAAAAAAGATCCCAAACGGCAGGCTAAACAGCACGGCCAGGGAAGACACTTTCAGGCTAAGAAGGACAGCCTGCCATTCTGGATCGGTCAGTATCATTACTTCGTCGTAAATCCATAACGTTTAAAGATTGCCGAGGCCTGCGGTCCTTTCAGGTAATCATAGAACGCGCTGACGGTCGCATTTTTATGCCCCTCTACGATAGCGATGGGGTATTCCACTTTTTTATGTGAATCTTCCGGGAACGTCGCCACCACGTTGACCCCCTTGCTGGCAACCGCATCAGAACCGTATACAATGCCCAAAGGCGCTTCGTTACGTTCGACCAGCGCCAACGCGCCGCGCACATCCTCGCCCGGCGCCAGTTTCGGTTCAAGCGTTTGCCATGCGCCCAGCTTTTGCAGCGCTTCTTTGGCATAAATTCCCGCCGGTACGTGTTGCGGATCGCCCACTGCCAGACGCCCGCCGTTCAACAGACGAATCCAGTCCGTTTTGTTGTCGATGGTAAACGGTTTCTGCTCGCTGGCTTTCGGCGCTACCACCACCAGGCTATTGCCAAGCAATGTTTCGCGCGTCGTGGTATCCACCGCTTTTTTATCGGCTGCATAATCCATCCATTTCTGATCAGCAGAGATGAACAGGTCCGCCGGCGCGCCCGCTTCTATCTGGCGCGCCAGCGTTGAAGAGGAGGCGAATGAGGAGACCACATCCACATTTTTCTCTTTTTTATATTCTGCCGCAATGTCTTGCATCGCGTTCGTTAGCGACGCGGCGGCAAATACGGTGATCTTGCCTTCATCCGCCAGCGCATGACCAGCGATGACGAAAGATAATGTCGCCCCTGCGACCAGGCGTAACCAGGAATGCGCCATCTGTAACTCCTTGTGCGTTTCGTTATGTAAACGATAATATAACGATAATCTCAGGGGTTTCCCAGCGGTTATTCATACCCATTAACGATTAAACACAGAAAATATCGGCAGGAAAAGCAGGATCTTGAGTAACAAAAACGCCCGACTGAGCGGGCGTTTGGGGAAATCAGCGGTTCTGTCTGGACTGGTCTTTCTGACCGATACCGGAAAAAATGTTGAACACCTCACCCAGACCGTAAATCAGACCGAGGATGATGGCCATCACTACCGGTACCATGATGACGGCGAATACCAGACTTTTTAATAACTCTAACATGGGCAACTCCAGATATAGTCCTTTTTGTATTTTAACCGCATCACACAGAAAAGCACTCCCCTTTTGTGCGGTCGGCTTTGCGCTGACGCGCTTTTCAGTCACAATAGTCTTTTTACCAGGAGCTGGTTATGCAGGCCGAAATCCTTCTTACCCTGAAACTTCAGCAAAAGCTTTTTGCCGATCCCCGACGTATCTCTCTGCTGAAACACATTGCGCTTTCCGGCTCGATTAGTCAGGGCGCGAAAGACGCGGGAATCAGCTATAAGAGCGCCTGGGATGCGATAAACGACATGAACCAGCTTAGCGAACATATGCTGGTTGAACGCGCAACGGGCGGCAAAGGCGGCGGCGGCGCGGTATTAACCCGCTATGGCCAGCGTCTGATCCAGCTTTACGATTTGCTGGGCCAAATTCAGCAAAAAGCGTTCGATGTGTTAAGCGACGATGACGCCCTGCCGCTTGACAGTCTGCTGGCCGCTATCTCCCGCTTTTCACTGCAAACCAGCGCCCGAAATCAGTGGTTCGGCACCATTACCGCCCGCGATCGCGATCAGGTGCAACAGCATGTCGATGTGCTGCTGGCCGACGGCAAAACGCGGCTCAAAGTCGCGCTGACGGCGCAAAGCGGCGAGCGTCTCGGCCTGGAGGAAGGTAAAGAAGTGCTGATCCTGCTAAAAGCGCCGTGGGTTGGCATTACCCGGGATGCAGCCGTTGCGCGCGCCGCTGACAATCAGTTGTCGGGAACGATCAGCCATATCGAGCGCGGCGCGGAACAGTGTGAAGTGTTGATGGCGCTACCGGACGGCCAGACGCTGTGCGCCACGATACCGACTGCGGATGCCGCCACGTTAAAGGAAGGCGATGACGTGATTGCCTGGTTTAATGCGGACAGAGTGATTATTGCAACGTTGTGCTAAGCACATTGACATCCGTTGCCGAAAGACGTATCCCTGTCATTCATCGCTGCAAAAAATGGGATGCAAAATGTCATCGTTGCAAATTTCGCAAGGCACGTTTCGTCTGAGCGATACAAAAACACTTCATCTGGATTCGCTGACGCTCAATGCGGGCGATAGCTGGGCATTCGTTGGGGCTAACGGGAGCGGAAAGTCGGCGCTCGCCCGCGCGCTGGCGGGTGAACTGCCATTATTAACAGGCGAGCGCCAGTGTCGGTTTACCCGCATTACTCGTCTGTCCTTTGAACAATTGCAAAAGCTGGTCAGCGATGAGTGGCAACGTAATAACACCGATATGCTCAGTCCTGGCGAAGACGATACCGGGCGCACTACCGCGGAAATTATTCAGGATGATGTTCACCATCCTGCCCGCTGTGCGATGCTGGCGCAGCAGTTCGGCATTTCCGCTTTACTCAACAGACGTTTTAAATACCTTTCTACCGGCGAGACGCGAAAAGCGCTGCTGTGTCAGGCGCTGATGTCTGAGCCGGAGTTATTAATCCTTGATGAACCGTTCGACGGACTTGACGTGACCGCCCGTCAACAACTGGCGCAACGCCTGACGGCGTTGAACCAGGCGGGTATGACCCTGGCACTGGTACTCAACCGTTTTGATGAAATCCCGGACTTCGTGCAGTTTGCCGGCGTGCTTGCCGACTGTACGCTGGCGGAGACCGGAACGACGGCGGAGTTGCTGCAACGGGCGTTGGTTGCTCAACTCGCGCACAGCGAGCGTCTGACCGACGTACAATTACCCGAACCGGACGAACCTTCCGCCCGCCATGCGTTACCCGATGGCGAACCACGGATCGTACTTAACGATGGCGTAGTCTCGTATAACGATCGCCCTATCCTCCACCACCTAAGCTGGCGAGTCAATCCGGGCGAACACTGGCAGATCGTCGGTCCTAACGGAGCGGGTAAGTCTACGTTGCTTAGCCTTATTACTGGCGATCATCCGCAAGGCTACAGCAACGATCTTACGCTGTTCGGGCGGCGGCGAGGAAGCGGCGAAACAATCTGGGATATCAAAAAACATATCGGCTACGTCAGCAGCAGTTTACATCTGGATTACCGCGTCAGTACCACGGTGCGCAATGTCATTCTCTCCGGCTATTTCGATTCTATCGGCATTTACCAGGCCGTTTCAGACAGGCAACGAAAACTGGCGCAACAGTGGCTGGATATTCTGGGAATCGATAAGCGTACGGCGGATGCCCCCTTCCACAGTCTCTCCTGGGGACAGCAGCGGCTGGCGCTGATCGTGCGCGCGCTGGTTAAGCATCCGACAGTGTTGATTCTGGATGAGCCGCTGCAAGGGTTGGACCCGCTAAACCGCCAACTGGTACGCCGTTTTGTAGATGTATTAATTCGCCAGGGAGAGACCCAACTGCTGTTCGTTTCCCATCATGCAGAGGATGCGCCTGCCTGTATTACTCACCGGCTGGAATTTGTACCAGATGGCGAACGTTATAAGTACGTTTCCGGACGATGCAATAATTAAATGTATTATCAGAATGGCGCCGCGCGCCATTCTGGAACCACTCTCCTTTTATTAAGAATAATAATAACGGTCGATAAGCTTACTATCTCTTGAATCGCTGACCGCCTCATTGTCATAATAATCCTGAAATTTTCGACAATGATGTCGTATGTGAATATAAGGGATTCATTATGGCTTTTCGTTTTCCACAAATAATACTATTTTTACTGGCAGCCATGTTATTTTGCCCCGGCAGTTATGCTGAGCAAAAGCCGACCGCTGCGCAGGAAGCGCGTAAAACCGCCGTTGAGGTCGCTGTTGAAGGCATGAGTCGCGCCGCCGTTGCGGGTCCGACAAAGATTAGTTTAGGTGATAAAGCCACGCTTAATCTGCCGGAAGGATTTACCTGGATACCCGCAAAAGAAGCGGCGGTATTTATGCGTGAAATTGGTAACTATGTTGACGATGAATATTTTTACGGCCTCGTATTTAAAAAGGAAATGAATGGATTTATTTCTATCGAATATGATGATTCTGGTTATGTAAAAGATGATGATGCAAAAAACTGGGATGCCGATGAATTAATGGATAACCTGCGCAAAGGCACAAAAGAAGCGAATAAAGATCGTATTGCAAAAGGCATTGAGCCGATAGAAATTATTGGCTGGATCGAGAAGCCTACCTACGATGCAACCAATCATCGTCTGATCTGGTCCGCCGCCATCCAGGATATCGGCACCAACGAACCACTGAATGAACAAGGCGTGAACTACAACACCTATCTACTGGGACGTGAAGGTTATTTTTCTTTAAATCTGGTGACCGACAGAGGTTCTGTTGACCACGAAATCCCTCTGGCGAAAAGAATTCTCAGTTCCGTCAAGTTCAACTCTGGACAACGCTACGCTGACTTCAACGAATCAACGGACAAAATAGCGGAGTATGGGCTCGCCGCGCTGATTGGCGGTATCGCGGCCAAAAAAGTAGGTCTGCTTGCTATGCTCGGTATCGCGTTGCTTAAGTTCTGGAAAGTGACCGCCATCGGCGTCGTCGCTGTCGGGGCGCTCGCCAGGAAGCTACTCTCGCGTAAAAAAGACTGACAGCTCCTGCCCCGTCCGTTTCATTCCCAGGCGCGTAACGCGCCTTTTTTTCGGATAAAAAGCAGAAGCATTCTCAAGCCAGATGATTTGTAATCATTTAATTGATATAAATGCGTAAAATCACCAGCGTGTAAACGATTCCACTAATTTATTACATGTCACACTTTTCGCATCTTTGTTATGCTATAGTTATTCCATACCATAGGCTTAACGGAGCGAATTATGAGAGTATTGGTTACAGGTGGTAGCGGTTACATTGGAAGTCATACCTGCGTACAATTGCTGCAAAATGGTCATGACGTCGTCATCCTCGATAACCTCTGCAACAGCAAGCGCAGCGTGCTGCCCGTGATTGAACGTCTGGGCGGTAAGCACCCGACCTTTGTCGAAGGCGATATTCGCAACGAAGCGCTTATAACCGAAATTCTGCACGATCACGCGATTGATACCGTGATTCACTTTGCCGGCCTGAAAGCCGTCGGCGAATCGGTCGCCAGGCCGCTGGAGTACTATGACAACAATGTCAACGGTACGCTGCGGTTGGTCAGCGCCATGCGTGCGGCCAACGTTAAAAACCTTATTTTTAGCTCCTCTGCCACCGTTTATGGCGATCAGCCCAAAATTCCTTACGTCGAAAGTTTTCCTACCGGCACGCCGCAAAGCCCCTACGGCAAAAGTAAATTGATGGTAGAACAGATCCTCACCGATCTGCAAAAAGCCCAGCCGGAGTGGAGTATTGCGCTGCTGCGTTATTTCAACCCGGTCGGCGCGCACCCGTCGGGCGACATGGGAGAAGATCCGCAAGGTATTCCGAATAACCTGATGCCCTATATCGCCCAGGTCGCCGTGGGTCGTCGCGAATCGCTCGCCGTTTTCGGCAACGATTACCCGACCGAGGATGGCACCGGCGTACGCGATTACATTCACGTTATGGACTTAGCCGACGGGCACGTCGTGGCGATGGAAAAACTGGCGGACAAATCCGGCGTACATATTTATAACCTCGGCGCGGGTGTCGGCAGTAGCGTCCTGGATGTGGTCAACGCCTTTAGTAAAGCCTGCGGTAAACCCATTAATTACCACTTCGCGCCGCGTCGCGACGGCGATCTCCCGGCGTATTGGGCGGATGCCAGCAAAGCCGATCGCGAGCTGAACTGGCGCGTCACCCGCACGCTTGACGAAATGGCGCAGGACACCTGGCACTGGCAGTCACGCCATCCGCAGGGATACCCAGATTAAGGACGTTGTTATGACCCCATTTAATCCCATCGATCATCCGCATCGCCGTTATAACCCGCTTACCGGCCAGTGGGTTCTGGTTTCGCCGCATCGCGCAAAACGCCCCTGGCAGGGGGCGCAGGAAACGCCGTCTCAGCAAATGCTGCCGGCCCACGATCCGGACTGCTTCCTGTGTGCGGGCAATACGCGTGTCACCGGCGATAAAAATCCCGATTACAAAGGGACTTACGTCTTTACTAACGATTTCGCGGCGCTGATGGCCGACACGCCGGATGCGCCGGACAGCCACGATCCGCTGATGCGCTGTCAGAGCGCGCGCGGCACCAGCCGCGTGATCTGCTTTTCTCCCGATCACAGTAAAACGCTGCCGGAGTTGAGCCTGCCCGCGCTGACGGAAATCGTCAGAACCTGGCAGACGCAGACCGCCGAGTTAGGCAAAACCTATCCGTGGGTGCAGGTCTTTGAAAATAAAGGCGCGGCGATGGGCTGTTCGAACCCGCATCCGCATGGACAGGTCTGGGCCAACAGCTTCCTGCCGAATGAGGCCGAACGCGAAGATCGTTTACAAAAAGCCTATTTCGCCGAACAGCGTTCGCCAATGCTGGTGGATTATGTCCAGCGAGAACTGGCGGACGGCAGCCGCACCGTGGTCGAAACCGAACACTGGCTGGCGGTGGTGCCTTACTGGGCGGCGTGGCCGTTCGAAACGCTACTGTTACCCAAAACGCATGTCCTGCGCATTACCGATTTAAGCGACGAGCAGCGCGACTCTCTGGCGCTGGCGTTGAAAAAGCTGACCAGTCGTTATGACAACCTGTTTCAGTGTTCCTTCCCCTACTCAATGGGCTGGCACGGCGCGCCGTTTAACGGTGAAGAAAACGCACACTGGCAGTTGCACGCACACTTTTACCCGCCGCTGCTGCGCTCTGCGACCGTCCGTAAATTTATGGTCGGCTATGAAATGCTGGCGGAAACCCAGCGTGATTTAACCGCAGAACAAGCGGCTGAACGCCTGCGCGCGGTCAGCGACATCCATTTTCGCGAATCCGGAGTATAAAAATGAATCTGAAAGAGAAAACGCGCGCGCTGTTTGCTGAAATTTTCGGCTACCCTGCCACCCACACGATTCAGGCGCCAGGCCGCGTCAATCTGATCGGCGAGCACACTGATTACAATGATGGTTTTGTTCTGCCCTGCGCTATCGATTACCAGACCGTAATTAGCTGTGCGCCGCGCGACGATCGTACCGTACGGGTGATTGCCGCCGATTACGACAATCAGGCGGACGAATTTTCACTGGATGCGCCGATCGTGACCCACGATAGCCAGCAGTGGTCTAACTATGTGCGCGGCGTAGTGAAACACCTGCAACAGCGTAACAACGCGTTTGGCGGCGTGGATATGGTCATCAGCGGCAATGTGCCGCAGGGCGCCGGGTTAAGCTCCTCCGCCTCGCTGGAAGTGGCGGTGGGCACCGTCTTCCAGCAGCTTTATCACCTGCCGCTGGACGGCGCGCAAATTGCGCTCAACGGACAAGAGGCCGAGAACCAGTTTGTTGGCTGTAACTGCGGCATTATGGATCAGCTCATCTCTGCGCTCGGCAAAAAAGATCATGCGTTGCTGATTGATTGCCGTACGCTCGGCGCCAAAGCGGTTTCCATGCCGAAAGGTGTCGCCGTGGTGATCATCAATAGTAACTTTAAGCGCACGCTGGTGGGCAGCGAGTATAATACCCGCCGTGAACAGTGCGAAACCGGCGCCCGTTTCTTCCAGCAGCCGGCCCTGCGCGATGTCAGCCTTGAGGCGTTCAATGCCGTTGCCAGCGAACTGGACCCGGTAGTCGCAAAACGCGTTCGCCATGTATTGAGCGAAAATGCGCGCACCGTTGAAGCGGCAAGCGCGCTGGAGAAAGGTGATTTGCAACGTATGGGCCAACTGATGGCGGAGTCCCATGCCTCAATGCGCGATGATTTCGAAATTACCGTCCCGCAGATAGACACGCTGGTAGACATTGTCAAAGCGACCATCGGCGATCAAGGCGGCGTGCGCATGACCGGCGGCGGCTTCGGCGGCTGTGTTGTCGCGCTGATCCCGGAAGATCTGGTTCCCGCTGTGCAGCAGGCTGTTGCGCAACAGTACGAAGCGAAAACCGGAATCAAAGAAACCTTTTATGTATGCAAACCGTCACAAGGAGCAGGACAGTGCTAAATGAAACGCCCGCACTGGCCCCCGATGGTCAACCGTACCGCCTGCTAACCCTGCGCAACAGCGCAGGGATGGTGGTAACGCTGATGGACTGGGGAGCCACTCTTCTTTCCGCCCGTATTCCGCTGTCTGACGGCAGCGTTCGGGAAGCATTGCTGGGCTGCGCCAGCCCGGAACACTACCCTGAACAGACGTCATTCCTCGGCGCCTCTATTGGCCGTTACGCGAACCGTATCGCCAATAGCCGTTATACGTTTGCCGGCGAAACCGTACAGTTAAGCCCAAGCCAGGGCGAGAACCAGCTACACGGCGGACCGGAAGGCTTTGACAAGCGCCGCTGGCAAATTGTGAACCAGAACGATCGCCAGGTATTATTCGCGCTCACCTCTGATGACGGCGACCAGGGCTTTCCTGGCCATCTTTGCGCCACGGCGCAATATCGTCTGACCGATGACAATAGAATCTCCATCACCTACCGGGCGACGGTCGATAAACCCTGTCCGGTGAATTTGACCAACCACGTCTATTTTAATCTGGACGGCGATCGGACCGACGTGCGCCAGCATAAGCTGCAAATTCTGGCGGATGAGTATCTGCCGGTAGATGAATCCGGTATTCCACGCCAGGGACTAAAATCGGTAGCCAATACCTCGTTTGACTTCCGGATGCCAAAAGTCATTGCCAGTGAATTTCTCGCCGATGACGATCAGCGCAAGGTTAAAGGCTACGATCATGCTTTCCTGCTACAGACGCAGGGTGATGGCAAAAAGCCGGCGGCCCGTCTGTGGTCACAGGATGGAAAGCTACAAATGATGGTTTACACCACCGCCCCGGCGTTACAGTTTTATTCCGGCAATTATCTGGCGGGTACACCTTCCCGCGGGCCGGAACCTTATGCCGACTGGCAAGGGCTGGCGCTGGAAAGCGAACTGCTGCCGGACAGCCCGAATCATCCTGAATGGCCGCAGCCTGACTGTATCCTTCGCCCTGGCGAGGAGTACGCCAGCCTGACCGAGTATCAGTTTATTCCGTTCTAACGATATGCCGCTACATGCCCGATGACGCAAGCTTATCGGGCCTACGCGCCATTGCCCTGCTCAAACCTCCACCACTTAAAGACAAAATCGCAACTCTGAGTTCACAAGAACCTTACACTGCGCCACTATTTTCGCTATGGTTATGCGTAAGCATTGCCGCCAACACCTCGCGGCAATATAATGAGAATTATTATCATTACATATGATTTATAGGAGTGAGAGTATGGCTGTAACTAAGCTGGTTCTGGTACGTCACGGTGAAAGTCAATGGAACAAAGAGAACCGTTTCACCGGCTGGTATGATGTTGACCTGTCTGAAAAAGGCGTAAGCGAAGCAAAAGCAGCGGGTAAACTGCTAAAAGAAGAAGGTTTCAGCTTTGATTTTGCCTACACTTCCGTACTGAAACGCGCTATCCATACGCTGTGGAACGTACTGGATGAACTGGATCAGGCGTGGCTGCCGGTGGAAAAATCCTGGAAACTCAATGAACGTCACTATGGCGCGTTGCAGGGGCTGAATAAAGCGGAAACGGCAGAAAAATATGGTGACGAGCAGGTTAAACAGTGGCGCCGCGGTTTTGCCGTGACGCCGCCGGAACTGACCAAAGATGATGAGCGTTATCCGGGTCACGATCCACGTTATGCCAAACTGAGCGAGAAAGAGCTGCCGTTGACCGAAAGTCTGGCGCTGACCATCGACCGCGTTATTCCTTACTGGAACGACACCATCCTGCCGCGTATGAAGAGCGGTGAGCGCGTGATCATCGCCGCTCACGGTAACTCATTGCGTGCGCTGGTGAAATACCTGGATAACATGAGTGAAGATGAGATCCTTGAGTTAAACATCCCGACCGGCGTGCCGCTGGTGTATGAGTTCGACGAAAACTTCAAGCCGCTCAAACATTACTATCTGGGCAACGCTGACGAAATCGCCGCGAAAGCGGCTGCCGTGGCGAATCAGGGTAAAGCGAAGTAATCACCTTTGCCGGATGGCGGTATAACTGCCTTATCCGGCCTACGAGCAATGGGTAGGCCGGATAAGCGCAGCGCCATCAGGCAATACGTCTTAAACAGCGATCACGCCGTCCAGCACCACCTGCAATTTCCCCTGCGAACAGCGCTCCACGCGTCCTCGTACCCGGTACACTTCAGCCAGACGCTCCGCGGTAATCACCGTCTCCGGCGCGCCGCTGGCGACCAGCCTGCCGTCTTTTAGCATCAGGACATGGTCACCATGACGCAGTGCAATATTAATGTCATGCGCCACGACTATCGTCACCCTATTTTGCGCCTGGGTATCCCGACGCACGAGATCCATTACGTGAAACTGATAGTTTAAATCCAGCGCGCTGAGCGGCTCATCCAGCAACAGAAGTTCAGGGCGACGAATCAGCGATTGCGCCAGACCCACTAACTGCCGCTGACCGCCGGAAAGCTGGTCGAGATACTGCAACGCCAGATGCGTTATGCCCAATTGCTCAAGGATAGCCAGTATCTGCGCTCTGCCCTGCGCATTGTCTCTGCCGCCTGATGCCCGCAGTACCACGATAATCGACTCCAGTACATGCAGATGTACGCCCTGCGGTAATGACTGCGGCAAAAATACAACTTTCTGCGCCCGCTCGGCAAACGATAACGACATGAGATCTTCGCCATCAAGCAGCGCCTCGCCGTCGGCGTTATTCAGCCCGGCCAGCGAACGTAGTAACGTCGATTTACCACAGCCGTTCGGCCCCAGCAAAATGGTAATTTTCCCGCGCGGCAGTAAGGGAACGTTGAGATCTGCAATAACCGGCTGAGTGGAATAGCTGGCGCTAAATGAGCGGAGCATTAACCCGCGCATCAGAGACTCCCCCGATGTCGCAATACAATGCTTAAAAAGAACGGAACCCCGACCAGCGAGGTGACAATCCCCACCGGCACCATGACGCCCGGAATACTATTTTTCGCCGCAATAGAGGCCAGCGATAACACCAGCCCGCCTATCAGCACGCTGCCCGGAAGGTAGAAACGGTGATCTTCCCCCAAAAGTATTCGTGCAATGTGCGGCGCAACGAGACCAATAAAACCAATCGGCCCGACGAAAGCTACCGCCAGCGCTGATAACAAGCTGATACGCAACAATGACAGCAGGCGTAAACGGCGGACATGAATCCCAAAGCTCATCGCCCTCTCTTCGCCCAGACGTAATGCCGTGAGTTGCCAGGCGCTTCGTAACGCGCAAAAAAGCACAGCAATAAACACCACGGCCAGTACGCCCAATTTTTCCCACGACGCGCGGACCAGGCTCCCCATCGTCCAGAATACCAGCCCCTGCAGCGTATCTTCATCAGCCACAAACTGCATAATGGCGACCAACGCGTTAAAGGTGAATACCAGCGCAATACCGAACAACACCACTCCGGATGCGGCGACGCCTGTCCAACGGGTAATACCGTCCAGGAGTAACGCGGATAAAAGCGCAAAGATGAACGCATTGGCCGGGATAAACCAGGCGGCAGGAATACCGGGAATACCGATCCCCAACACAATCGCCAGCGCAGCGCCAAAAGCCGCTGCGGACGATACGCCAAGGGTAAACGGCGTCGCCAGCGGATTATTTAAAATGGTTTGCATTTCGGCGCCCGCTAACCCTAACGCCATGCCCACCAGTAGGGCCATCAGGGCATAGGGTAAACGAATATCCCAGACAATAACGTGTATGCCCGCATTCACCTTTTCCGGCTGGAAAAGCGCCTGCCACAGCGCACTGAGCGGTAAACCCGAAGACCCACAGGTTACATCCACCATCAGTGAAGCCATCATCGCCAGCGCAATAGCTAACATGAGCACGGCCCGTTTGCGTATGAGCTGGCGATAGCGCGGAATGACGGGCGTGGAAGCGAAACCGGGGGCTAAAAGTGATTTGTCCTGACAGGTCATGGTTCGGGCTACGTTATTAATCAGAGGAGAATTATAGCGCCGAATTATTTCGTTATATATTTATTTATATTTCGATTAATGACACGGTGGCCTATCTCATCGGTTTCCAATAAATATCCTCCGGCATAGCCCTGTCTCTTGATCAGATCTCCTGATCAAGAGACAGGGCCTGGCTGGGGGTTTTCCATAGACAAAGAAAGCGTGGAGCCATCCACGCTTGAGGCTGCTGACAACGTGTAACCAGGTGGCAATGTTCCAACCACGGACCTACAAAAAGTACGTAATCTGTTGATATTCTCGTTTCGTAAGTCAGGCAAAGCGCTAGCTGCCTCTCGCAGAAATGCCAACACAACAGATAATTGTCAGCAGTCCTCATTTTTCAGTCAGCAAATATCGGTCCGGCAGGGAATTTCGCCAGAAACCCGGTGACGGCCAGCAGCGACCACAGCCCGGGCCACCCAATCTGGCGCTCCCGCAGTTCATCATCCAGCGTCATAAGCGCAAACTCACCTTTATCGCCCAGCACGCCGCCCTGCCAGAGCAGCCGCTGCGCCTGCTGCCGCGCCCAGGGGGAATCGCTCTTCCAGGCCAGCAGGTGCAGCAGAGCCTGCTGCAGGCAGACACCGTGAGAATGTTGATCCCGCAACAGCCGCCGGTAAACCGGCAGCGATATGCTGCGCACGGTATAAAAACCGCTGCGGGTTTCGCTGTCAACATCTGCCATGCCAGCACAGAACTGACTGGCCAGGTCACATAAACGATTGTGCGTCAGCGGCTGGCGCAGGGCATCCAGACGACCTGCTGCGGCACACAGCAGCCCGCTCCTTTGCCGTTCTTGTGGCAGCGAATCAGGCAAAACCGCTACCGTTTCAGCCGCCCCGGCCTGCGCATGCTGTACGCCCGCGTCATAACAACGGACAAAGAAATCATGGCTGCCACGGACAATTGACGGGTGCGCCAGCAGATTCAGCGCCGGGTGCAGTTGTTCAAGCTCGTCCAGTGATGCCAGCGTATAATTGACAACCACATCTTTTATCGATGCCCGGCCTTCCGGACGAAATGCTATGGTTTCATTCATCAAAGTCTCCTTATGGGACATTCCCGGAGACGATGCTGCGCATCTGTCCGGGCTACAGATCCATGCAATCCGGTAGCCCGGACAGGCGCAACGCGCCGCCTCCGGGAAAGGAACAGATTTACATCGCCAGCACGTACTTCAGCATCACCCCGGCGGCTATCGCCGAGCCAATCACCCCGGCCACGTTCGGCCCCATCGCATGCATCAGCAGGAAGTTCTGCGGGTCCGACTCCAGGCCCACCTTGTTTGACACCCTGGCCGCCATCGGCACTGCCGACACGCCGGCGGAGCCAATCAGCGGGTTAATTTTGTTCTTACTGCACAGGTTCAGCAGCTTCGCCATCAGCACCCCGGCGGCAGTCCCGATACCAAAGGCAATCACACCCAGCAGCAGAATGCCCAGCGTCTGCGGCTGCAGGAACTTATCCGCCACCAGCTTCGCGCCCACCGACAGCCCGAGGAAAATGGTGACGATATTAATCAGCCCGTTCTGTACCGTGTCGCTCAGACGCTCCACCACGCCGCTTTCACGCATCAGATTGCCAAAGCAGAACATCCCCAGCAGCGGCGCGGCGTCCGGCAGCAGCAGCGCCACCAGCAGTAACAGCACCACTGGGAACAGAATCTTCTCCCGCTTACTCACCGTGCGCAGCTGCACCATGCGGATTTTGCGCTCCGTCTCCGTGGTCAGCGCGCGCATAATCGGCGGCTGGATTAACGGCACCAGCGCCATATACGAGTACGCCGCCACCGCAATGGCCCCCAGCAGCTCCGGCGCCAGTTTGCCCGACAGGTAAATGGCCGTCGGACCGTCCGCGCCGCCGATAATGCCGATGGCCGCCGCCTGCGGCAGGGTGAAGCTGATAAGGCCGAAGTAGTTCAGCGTCAGCGCCCCCAGCACCGTGGCGAAGATACCGAACTGCGCCGCCGCGCCGAGCAGCAGGGTGCGCGGGTTGGCCAGCAGCGGGCCGAAGTCGGTCATCGCGCCGACGCCCAT